>JBDTNV010000066.1:0-14644 GCA_039933555.1 Ignavibacteria bacterium | reverse complement strand
AAGAAAAAGAATCCAAAGAAAATACTGCTAATTGATTGCGGTGTAAAGAATAATATTATAAGGAATTTTGTAAGCCGCGGAGCTGAAGTTATTCGTGTGCCGTTAGAATTTGACCCAATGACCTCGCAATATGATTTTGACGGAATATTTGTTTCAAACGGTCCGGGTGACCCCAAAATGTGCAAGGCAACAATTGAAAATCTCAAAGATTCATTCGGACTTAATAAACCAATATTCGGCATATGCCTCGGCAGCCAGATACTTGGACTCTCAGCAGGAGCAGATACATACAAGCTCAAATTCGGGCATCGTTCGCAGAACCAGCCTTGCATAGAAGTTGGCGGACATTGCTACATTACATCACAAAACCACGGCTACGCAGTTGATACAAAGACACTGCCTGATGATTGGTCAGAATGGTTCATAAATAATAATGATGGTACCAACGAAGGTGTAAAGCATAAAACAAAACCGTTCTTCGCAGTGCAGTTCCATCCGGAATCATCACCGGGTCCAAACGATACAGGCTGGCTTTTTGATAAGTTTATAGAAATGCTTTAGATGTCATTCCCATGACTGCAGCAGGCAGGCGCGTATGCGAGAATCCAATCATGTTTATCATGATAAAACTAATTACATTGATGATAAAGCAGGGAAATGATTTACAAGTAAATGCTTTAATACAGCAGTAATCTAAAATTTAATAATTTTAAGTGTGGATACCCGCCTTCGCGGGTATGACAAGCAATATTGATAAATCCAATTAACAAAATATTATTACTTGGTTCAGGCGCGCTGAAAATCGGTGAAGCCGGTGAGTTTGATTATTCAGGCTCTCAGGCAATCAAGGCGCTTAAAGAAGAAGGCAAGAATGTAATTCTTGTGAATCCGAACATTGCTACAGTGCAGACCGATATGGATCTTGCAGATAAAGTTTATCTGCTTCCGGTTAATCCTTACTTTGTTGAACAAATAATAAAAAAAGAAAAACCCGAAGGTATACTGCTTGGTTTTGGCGGACAGACTGCGCTTAACTGCGGACTTGAGCTAAACAGGCTTGGTATTTTAAAGAAATACAATGTTCAGGTTCTTGGTACCCAGGTTGATTCGATTAACAAGACCGAAGACAGGGAGCTGTTTGTAAAAGAGCTTAATAAAATAAAAGTACGCACTCCTATAAGCAAAGCTGTAAGAAGCGTTAAAGAAGGTATAAAAGCTGCAAAGGCTGTTGGTTACCCGGTAATTCTAAGGGCAGGATTTACTTTAGGGGGTTTAGGTTCAGGGTTTGCAAACAACGAAAAGGAAATTACAAAAGCACTAAAAGAAGCTTTTTCTTACTCACCGCAGGTACTTATAGAAGAGGACCTTCGCGGATGGAAGGAAATAGAGTACGAAGTTGTACGAGATACGGTTGATAACTGCATCACAGTCTGCAACATGGAAAACTTTGACCCGCTTGGTGTGCATACAGGTGAGAGTATTGTAATTGCGCCATCACAGACCCTTTCAAACGCTGAGTATCATCAGCTAAGAGATATTTCAATAAAGACAATAAGGCACTTTAAAATAATGGGTGAGTGTAATATACAGTTTGCGCTTAATCCAAGATCAGTTTCAGAAACAGGTGAGTTTGACTACCGCGTAATTGAAGTGAATGCAAGACTTTCACGTTCATCTGCACTCGCATCAAAAGTTACCGGTTATCCTTTAGCATATATTGCAGCAAAGCTTGCTTTGGGATATAAGCTTACTGAGCTTGAAAATTCCATAACAAAGAAAACATATTCATGTTTTGAGCCTGCATTAGATTATGTTGCGCTTAAGATTCCAAGGTGGGATCTTGCAAAGTTCCCCAGGGTTGAAGAAGAGATTGGCAGCAAGATGAAATCTGTTGGCGAAGTTATGGCTATCGGCAGAAGCTTCCCGGAAGTACTGCAAAAAGCTATCAGAATGCTGCAGGTAGGCAAGTTTGGACTTGTGCTGAATAAGTCCAAAACAGAAACAATCAAAGAAGACATCATTACTCCTACTCCGCGCAGGTTATTTGCAATATCACGCGCTTTAAGAGACGGATATTCTGTTGATGAAGTTCATAATATGTCTAAAATAGATAAGTGGTTCCTGTACCAGTTAAGAAATATTGATGACTTCAGAAAACTTGCTGTTAGCAAAGAAGAAATTACCGCTGATTTTCTCATTGAAGCAAAAAGATTAGGGTATTCAGATAAACAGATAGGGCTGCTTGTAGGCACCGATGAAGATGAGATAAGAATAATAAGAAAATCGCTTGGTGTAATGCCTGTATTCAAACAAATTGATACACTGGCTGCTGAATACCCCGCAGAAACCAATTACCTGTATTCAACTTATCACGGTGATGTTAGTGATATTGAAGAAACAAAAGAACGGGATCTGAAAAAGATAATGATACTCGGCTCGGGCCCGTATAAAATAGGCTCATCTGTTGAATTTGACTGGTGCTGTGTTACAACCGCTAAAGTGCTGCGAAAGCTTGGATACAAGGTTGTGATGGTCAATTATAACCCCGAGACCGTAAGCACAGATTATGATATATGTGATAAACTTTACTTCGAAGAGTTGAGTCTTGAGCGGGTACTTGATATATATGAATTTGAGAAACCGCAGGGAATAATTATTTCAATGGGCGGGCAGATACCTAATAACCTTGCGCTTAAGCTGCATGAAAATAATGCATGGATACTTGGTACATCGCCGCACTCAATTGATAAATGCGAGGATAGGAACAAATTCTCTTCAATTTTGGACAGGCTTGAAATTGACCAGCCCGTTTGGCAGGAGCTTGCTGAGCTTAAGCAGGCAAAGAAATTCTCAAATCAAATCGGTTATCCTGTACTTATCAGGCCGTCATACGTGCTCTCAGGTACTGCAATGAAGGTTTGCAACGATGACAGGTCACTGGAAGAGTACATCAAGGAACATGCGCAGATATCCAAGGACTTCCCGGTTGTAATATCAAAGTTTGAAGAAGGCGCAAAGGAAATTGAAATTGACGGTGTTGGCCAAAACGGTGAGCTTATCATTTATGCAATATCTGAGCATGTTGAAAATGCGGGAGTTCACTCAGGTGATGCGACTCTTGCAATACCGCCGCAGAAACTATATTTTGAAACAGTTCACCAGGTAAAGAGAATTACGAAGGCAATCGTAAAAGAACTTAAAATAACGGGACCTTTCAATATTCAGTTCCTTGCCAAGGAAAATAAGGTTAAGGTTATTGAATGTAATTTAAGAGCAAGCCGCTCGTTCCCTTTTATTTCAAAAGCTACAAATTATAACTTCATAGAGTTTGCTGTTAAATCCATTTTGGGACACGATATTAAAGGTGATTACAAGACACTTGATCTTGACCACATTGTCGTTAAAGCACCTCAGTTTTCATTCAGCCGATTAAGCGGGGCTGACCCGATCTTAGGGGTTGAAATGTCATCAACAGGCGAAGTGGCATGTTTTGGCGAATCAATGGAGGAAGCTTTCCTGAAATCACTGCTTTCAACAGGTTTCAGGCTGCCAAAACAAAATATTCTGTTAACACTTGGTGACCTGGAAGATAAAATTGAGTTCCTGGACAGCGCAAAGAAGCTTAACGAAATGGGATTTACCATTTACGCAACAACCAATACGCACAATTTGCTGAAGGAACATAAGGTGAAATCCAGGTTAGTTTATAAAATTAATGAGAAGAAAAACCCTAATATCCTTTCAATGCTCGAGAAAAAGAAATTTGATCTTGTCATTAATACACAATCAATGAAACATGAGCATAAAGAAATGCGTGATGGTTACATTATGCGTCGTAAGGCTATTGACTATAATATTCCACTGATTAATAACCTTAAAATTGCAGTATTATTTGTGAATTCAATTTACAAATATAAACCCGAGCAGCTTGAAATAATGAGTATGGATGAATATTTTTTAAGCTGATAATCCAATTAGCAGTTAAGAATAAAGGCCTCGTTCTAATACGGGGCTTTTTTATTATATTTTAATATTTAGTCAATACTGATAAATTTGATGCAATGAATTTAAGATTAGCTAAATATTGCTGGTTAATACTGATTTTAGTGCTTTTTGCACAGAATTCTTCTGCACAGCGCTCAAAATCAATTGCCACCACTGACCAGGTTAAAACTTATGTTACTGACAGGACAGGAACCCTTACGTCAGTTCAGCTAAAATCACTTGAATCAAAACTATCATCTTTTGATAAGGAAACTTCTACTCAATTGGTTGTTTGGATGGAGCCTTCGCTTGATGGAGGTTCACTTGAAGACAGGTCATATGAACTTGCCGAACAAAATGGTATTGGCAAAAAGGGAAAGAATAACGGAGTGTTACTCTATATTGCAAAAGATGACAGGAAGCTCAGGATCGAAGTCGGGTACGGTCTAGAAGGAGCATTAACTGATGCCCTTTCAAGCCAGATAATAAGGAAAGAAATAACGCCGCAGTTTAAAAAAGGGAATTTTTTTGATGGAATAAATGCGGGTGTTGATGCAATAATTAAAGCAACTAAGGGTGAGTATGCAGCCGATAAGGACTCCAAAGATAATGATGCAGGTACGGGAATATGCTGCGTTCCAATCCCATTTATATTTATCTTTATTATATTCTTTTTCGTTTTTGGAATGCCAATACTTTCCAGGATATTCGGGTGGAATAAAGGCAGGTCAGGCAGTAACTGGTGGGGGACAGGAGGCGGCTGGTCTTCCGGCAGCGGAAGCTCGAGCGGATGGAGCGGCGGCGGATTTTCAGGCGGAGGCGGCTCATTTGGCGGGGGCGGTTCAAGCGGGTCATGGTAAATAGAAACCATTAACCTTCCTCCTTTGGAGTAAGGTTTCGCCACAGGAAGCGTGGCTCAACAATGAGTAATGAGTAATTATCAATGAATAATAAAAAGCGGTAAAATCAAAAGACAAATAGTAAGTAAAGAATGAGTAAGAAGCAGTGGATACATAATTATTTTTCCGAAGATGAGCTGAATTATATCCAGTCAGCGGCTGATGCTGTTGAAAGCAGGACTGTGGGCGAAATTGTGCTCAGCTTCAGGAATAAGAAAACACTGCTGGAGAAACTGTACTCAAACCATGAGCTGGCTATGAAGGATTTTGATAAACTCGAGGTGTATAAAACCAGGGAAAGAACAGGCGTACTGGTATTTCTTATATTCGAAGAAAAGTATTTTGATATTATCGCAGACGAGGGGATTTTTGCCAAAATTCCGGATGATACATGGAATAAAATGGAGGAGAAGCTGAAAGATGATTTCAGAAATAAGAATTATGCAGCAGGAATACTAACATTAATTAATGAAATGGGTGAAGTGCTCTCGCGTGAATTCCCAACAAGAGCCGGTGCAGATAATGATGATGAAATCAAAAATGAAATTGTTGTGAATTGAAGCAATAAATCACTCTTTATGCTTACTCTTAAACACCAGCGTTAACGGTACACCAATAAAACCAAACTCATCTCTTATTTTATGCTCAAGGAATCTTTTGTAGTTAGTTTCAACTTCGCTTGGCAGGTTGGCAAAAAACCCGATAACAGGAGGTGAATGTTTAAGCTGGGTTATGTAATTTATCTTCAGTTCTCTGTGTGATTTTGAACGGGGCGGGAATTCCTTAATATATGGAAGCAATTTATCATTAAGCACACTTGTCTTAATTTCTCTTGCTCTTTCATTATAGACAATTAATGCCTGTTCAATAATTTTTGAAACTCTTTGCTTGGTAAGAGCCGATGTAAAAATAAATGGCAGGTAATCATACGTTATAAGATGCTCTTTTACTTTTTCTTCAAATATTTTTGCGGTTTTGGTATCTTTTTCAATAAGGTCCCATTTATTGATAACTATCAATATTCCTTTTTTTAGCTCGCCGGCCTTAATGATTATTTCAACATCCTCTTTGCTAAGCTTAAATATAGCCATTGTGGGATCAGTATACTTTGAAAGCTTACTTACTATAGTTGTCGCATCAATTACTATTATAGCCACATCGCATCTTTCGACGCTGGTGTGAGTACGCAGCGCTGAGAAATATTCAAGGCTTTCTGCGCGCTTTATACGGCTTTTTTTCCTTAAACCGGCTGTATCAATTAATGTTATATCCTGTCCATGATACTTTATGATTGTATCTATCGGGTCCCTTGTTGTGCCGGGTATATCAGTTACAATATTACGGTTTGATTGAGTGAGAGCATTTGATATGGATGATTTGCCTACATTGGGTCTGCCGATTATGGCAAACTTTATAGTATTACTATCATCGTCATTGCTGTCAATAGAGATACCCTCAGTAATTTTATCCAGCAGGTCACCCGTTTTTCTGCCTACTATGGCTGATACTTCCATAGGATCACCGAGGCCCAACCTGTAAAAATCGTTAATACTCAACTCATCTTTAGAGCTGTCAACCTTGTTCAGGACCAGAATTACACTTTTGTGAGAGTTATCATCTTTATTTGCTTCGCGCCTGAGGAGTTTTGCAATTTCAAGGTCAAGTGGTGTTATACCTGTTTTGGCGTCAACAACAAACAATATTACATCTGCCTCATCAATTGAGATCTTTACCTGTTCTCTTATTGCGGATTCAATTTTATCTTTGCTGTTAGGTACATATCCGCCTGTATCTATCAAAAAGAATTTTTTGCCGTTCCACTCCAGCTCACCGTAATTGCGGTCGCGTGTAACGCCTGGCGTATCATCAACTATGGCGATTTTTTTGCCGATAAGTCTGTTGAACAGGGACGATTTACCTACGTTCGGTCTACCGATAATAGCTGCTATTTTTTGAGGCATATTTATAATGTATTAAAATTACCGGCAAAAAATTCGCCGGTTTTAAAGGTTAGTTAACTCTTTCGCTGATAAAATCAACAAATTTCAGCATGGTTTCTTTTGTTTCAGATGGCTTAAAACCCTCAAGCCGTATCTTAGCAGTTTGACAGTATTCAGTAGTTTTGCTGATGGTATATTCAATTCCGTTATGCTCTTTGATAAAATCAAAAACAATATTTTTGCTCTTTGAATATGAACCGTTTTTTACAAGGTTCATAATATCCTTAGCTTCTTTTTTTGATGAATTGTTAAGTGAGTGAATTAGCGGGAGCGTAAACTTTTTTTCCTTCAGGTCACTGCCTGAAGATTTTCCCATTATTTTTTTCTTGCCGATGTAATCAAGCAAATCATCCCTTAACTGGAACGCTACGCCGATATTTTCGCCAAACTCGCTCATCAGCTGAATTTCGCTTTTATCTTTAGAAGTACTTGCAGCTCCAAGCTCGCAGCATGCAGTAATGAGAGAAGCCGTTTTATCTGAAATTATCCTGAAATATGTTTCTTCATCAACATCAAACTTCCTGTTCTTCTGGATCTGCAGCAGCTCACCCTCGCTCATTCTCTTTACAGCGCGTGAAGTTATCTTCAGGAAACCGCATTCATCATTTTCAAGCGCAAGCAGTAAGCCGCGGGATAACATATAATCACCCATCAGAACTGCGATTTTGTTTTTCCACACAGCATTAATTGAAGCAAGTCCACGGCGTGTTTTGGCATCGTCAACAACATCGTCATGAATCAACGTTGCTGTATGAAGCATTTCTACCAGAGTAGCTGCCGTGTAAGTCCTGCGGTCAATTTCCCCGCAAAGCTTTGCAGAAAGAAGAACCAATATAGGTCTTATCTTCTTTCCTTTTTGCCTTAATATATACTTGCTGACAAGATCAACAAGCGCTACTTTTGAGCGGATGGCTTCCCGAAAATGAATTTTAAACTCATCAAGCTCATTTTCTACCGGGCGCGATATTTTTTTAAGATCAAGATCCATTATTTACTAATTCTGTTATTCAGTTTTCTTAGGCTGTGAAAATTTTGATATCAAAATACTTATTTCATATAATATTACAAGCGGTATCCCAAGCAAAAGCTGACTTGTTACATCCGGACTCGGTGTTAAGACACCCGCAAGTATCAGTATTATTACAATAGCATGCTTCCTGTACCTGCGCATATACTTTGGCGTTAAAATGCCAAGCTTTGATAAAAAGAATGATATCATTGGAAGCTCAAATACTACACCTGCAGCAAGCATAACCGATATTACAAAGCTGAAATATTCATCGACTGCTATATTATTTGTTATTGCTGTTGTGCCAAACTGCGCAAAGAACTTTAAAGCTGTTGGCAGCATCACAAAATAGGCAAATGCCAGGCCGCCTAAAAAACAAATTGATGAAAAGACCACAATTGTGGAGATATATTTTCTCTCGCCCGGTAAAAGGCCCGGTTCAATAAATTTCCACAACTGGTAAAATATATTCGGAATGCTGAATATCATACCGCAAGCAAGAATTACTTCAAAATAAAGAACAAGCTGTCCATAAGGTTTAAGATTTATTAATTCAAGCGGTGGAGTGGTTTGTTTTGCAGGGGCAAGCAAAAAATCGTTCATTATAAAGTCTATAAACACAGCAGCTATAATACCGCCGATCACAATTCCAATTACTGCTTTAATTAACCGCCACCTTAATTCTTCCAGGTGCTCCCAAAAGCCCATTTCACCGGCTTCGCTGCCATCAGGCAAAGTATCATTTTCAGCCATAAATTACCTGCTGCCTGCTATTAATTCCCTTTCAAACCGTTCCTTTTCAATCATATGCATCAGTTTCTTGTATTTTGTCTCGAATGAATCTTCTTCTTCTGCAATTAAATCCGCAATATTCTGAACCGCATTTTGGGGAGAGAAGTTTTCGTTCTTATTCTCTGTACCATTTTCTGAAACAGGAATAATTCTGTCCGGTTCAGTGGCGGGTATCAATGAATCCTTGATAAACGGTAAAATCATATTTTATTTTACTTTTCTTATTTACCAGGTGAATAATTCAGGATAAAGCGGAAATTCAGATGTGATATCATCAATTTTCTTTGTAACACTTTTCTTAACATCTTCACTTGCCGGATTTGTAATAACATCATTTATCATCTCGGCCACAGTTTCCATTTCTTTTTCCTTCATACCTCGTGTTGTTAAAGCGGGTGTACCAAGCCTTATGCCGCTTGTTATCAATGGACTCTTATCATCAAACGGAACTGCATTTTTATTACATGTCATACCAACTTCATCAAGGGTTTCCTGTGCCAGTTTGCCTGTAATATTCTTATTTCTCAGGTCAATTAGCATTAAATGGTTATCGGTCCCGCCTGAAATAATTTTAAAGCCATATGAAGTTAATTTATTTGAAAGAGCCTGAGCGTTCTTTATTACCTGCTCAGCATATTTTTTGAAATCACCTTCCAAAGCTTCCTTAAAAGCAACTGCTTTTGCTGCAATTACATGCATCAGCGGCCCGCCCTGTATCCCGGGGATGACCATTGAATCAATAAGCTCACTCATCATTTTTATCCTGCCTGATTTTGGCGCTTTCAAGCCAAACGGATTTTCAAAATCAGCTCCCATTAATATCATTCCGCCCCTTGGACCGCGAAGTGTTTTATGTGTTGTAGTTGTAACAACATGGCAATGCGGAACGGGGTCATTCAGTAATCCTTTTGCTATTAAACCGGCCGGATGCGCGATATCAGCAAGCAGGAAAGCATTTACTTTATCAGCAATTTCACGGAATCTTTTGTAATCAATATTTCTTGAATAAGCGCTTGCTCCAACTGTTATCATTTTGGGCTTTTCCTGGAGTGCAACTTTTTCTATCATGTCATAATCAAGCATTTCAGTATCCGGATTTATGCCATACTGTGTAAAGTTATACAGTTTCCCGGAAAAATTTACAGGTGATCCGTGAGTTAAATGCCCGCCATGAGAAAGGTCCATACCCATTACTTTATCACCCGGTTTAACCAGCACAAAATAAACCGCCATATTTGCCTGTGAGCCTGAATGAGGCTGAACATTGGCATAAGCTGCCCCGAAAAGCTCCTTAGCGCGGTCTCTTGCAACGTTTTCGGCTATATCAACATATTCACATCCGCCGTAATATCTTTTGCCGGGATAGCCTTCAGCGTATTTATTTGTCATCACAGAGCCCATTGCCTGCATTACTGGAATGCTGGTAAAGTTTTCCGATGCGATAAGTTCCAGTTTATTATTTTGTCTTTCAAGCTCGTGCCTAATTGCACTATAAATCTGAGGATCGTATTCCTGTAAATGGGTCATTATACTGTAATTTTTTAATAATTTGTAGAAATATTTGTTAATTTAAAATTCATCAGATGGTTTCAAGAACCACAGCTCACCTATTTTTATAGAAGCTCCAAACCTGAAAACTTCATCTTTGATAAGTCCGTTGGTCTGTTTACCTCTTATATTGTACTTAGCGTATAAGTCAACTGAGTTATAACTGCCAATTGGCAGGGATAGACCTGCGCTAACACTCAATACATTTATATTCTCATTGTTCAGCTTTAGGTAATCTGCTGTATAGCTTCCACCAAGCCTGTATGAAACACGGCTCCAATACGGAGATTCAAGTTTTTTTGAAGGTGTGTATTCAAAACCCAGGCCCGCTTTCATACTGTTCTTTATTTCAACGGGATGCAAACCATAATATTTGTAATCGTCCCATCTTTGCATATAAACATCTGCAGCAACAGTCAGAGTTTTGCCAAACTGATTGGAAATACCTACTCCAAAAGCTAAAGGTATGCTTAGCTTGCCTTCGCTTATTGTCATAGAATCTGTTGTGCTTGATGAGCGGTTAAAACGTCCGGATAGATCTGAATTAAATTCCGTTGGTGTTGAGACCATTACTCCAAGAGTCAAATTATCCAGCTTCTTGTTCTTCAGGAGCTTTCCGAAACCATGATAAATAAGCCCTGTATTAAAAAAGAATCCGGAAATAGTATTTGATGAAACATTCTTAGTATCAAATAGAAAAGTATTTGCAAAGTCGATATTTACGGATTTATTGATATTGCCGAATGCGTAATTGAACTGCGCGCCAAAGCTGAAATCATGGAAAATTATATAAGAAAATCCGAGATTGAATTTGTAAAGCCCGCCGTTTCCGCTGTAGGTCTGTGTATATGATTCGCCATCAGCAGAACCATTAAATGTAGCGTCATAATTTACATTGCTGTAATTATTAATTCCAAGGTTAAATATCCAGCCGTTCCCTTTGTTTAATGGAATTGAAAGATCGAATCCCTCGAAATTCCCGTAAGTTCTTTTCGCTGTATTAATCCCATCTGTTGATTTAATATTTTCAAGGTTGAATTTTGTTGTAAATATTGTTGTTTGTATTCTCGTCCATGCAGCGGGATTATTTGAATTAGTATAATCTCCATATAGAGATAGCCCCATTATACCCATGGCATCTGTTCGGTTACTTGAGGAATAACTTAGATCGCCTAACCCGAATAGTGAATATATCGAGCCGCCGTTCTTATCCACCTGCGAAAATGCATTGCCGCTGATAAATAAAACAATTAATAACGAGAGCTTAAATACTTTATTTACTGATGAACTGTTTATCATTTTAAGAATTAACTTTTTCATGGAATGACCCTCGGTGTATACTTGATCAGAACCCTTGGTCTTTTTAACGGGTCACTTGCGGATTCTTTATAAAATACATACCTGTCCAGATTTACTGTCTGGTTGCCGGCAAATAACAGCAGGCCATAGTTTGTTTCGCCTGAGAGCCATCTTGCAAACGGCGATGGAGTCCCGTTTGAAACAAGTCTCATCATATATTGCCCGTTCCCGGAGGGATTGCCGTAGAAAGTGAAGAGGTCAGATTTCAGCCCTGAAGAATCATTTATAAATTGCCCCAGAATATTATATGTTGACTGTGCCGAAAATATACAATTAGCAGAATCCAGAGCTAAGTATAGCTGCACATCATTTATAGTCGCAGTTGAAGGAATGTGGCTCATATCAAAGTGCATTTGCTGGACAAAACTAACCCCGGCCTGAAGATTAAACGTTTCAGTTGATGGAGTAAAGCTTGTATTTGAAAGCGAAATGTTTGCTGATGTTTTTGTGCTGATCGTATCTGTCACATTATTCTTTGTTAAAATAATTTCAAGTCGGGGCTTAACCGCATCATCGTTATTAGAGGAATAAAATCCTTTAATGCATACTGAAGAATTACCAGGTGAAAGAACTATCCCGTAATTTTTTACTGAGTAAGATGAATCGGCAGCATATTCAAGCCAGTCTTTTACCATTGAAGTATTCAGCGAGATCTCAACTTCCTGGGTGTCAGCAGTTGGTATTCCAATGTAGCTTCCCTGTGAAACATTGCCAAAAGCTGTTGTTGAAACCGAATCGTATGTTATTGTTGAATAATTGAGTGATTGCTCAACCTTAAAAACATCAAAAGCAATCTGTCCGAGTGAATCTGAAGTCGTTTGCGGGAAGTAATAATTTTTGTATTTTAAAAACATCTTTGCTGAAATAACCGTCGCGCTGTCGTGAGTATCGCCAAGATCACCGAATTGAACAAGCGCTTTGGTTTCATAGCTGCCGGATTTGCCAACCATAAGATTTTTCGAGCCCGATGTATTAACATAATACCTGAAGTTTGCAGATGTTATCGGCATTGTATCAATATATGAATCAAATATTCTTACACCTGTAGTTTCACCCGGAGGAATAAAGTTAAGCCCCAGAGAAGAAGGGTCATCTGCACAGCCAATAGTATAAATGGCAAAGGATACTATGGTTAAAAGACTATAGAGCGCTGCTTTAAGATTTTTATTGGTCATCTAAATTCTGAATTAACGGATAATTTTTTGACAAAGTTATAATCATCAACAATCAAATTATTGCCGATTTTAGCCTGTTTTTGCTATATATTTTACTGCTTCAAATAGATTTACTGCAATAAAGTCAATTTTTACTTTTTCATCAAGACATTTCTTATATGCTATTTTTCCATAACCGGTTTCCACTAAAATATTGCGCATGCCTGCATTTCGGCCGGTTTGCATATCAGAGAATGCATCTCCTATCATATAAGATAAAGTAATATCTATTTCATGCTCCTTTGCAGCTTCAAGTATCATTCCGATACCGGGTTTTCTTGAAGGATGCTCAAGCCGAAATTCATCTAATACGCCATCTTTGTGATATGGAGAAAAATAAAGGGCATCAATACGGGCTTCAGGGTTTTCGTTCAATAATAATGAATACATTTTATTGTTGATCTTCTCAAGCTCTTCTAAGGTAAGCCAGCCGCGCGCTATTGCAGATTGGTTTGTTATGATAATTATCTTATATCCAAGTTTTCTTGCTGCTGCAATTGCATCAGCAGAGCCGGGAATCGCCTCTACTTGTTGAACACTTACCACGTATCCTAAAGTTTCAGGGGTATTACCGGCAACTTCCTTAAGTATCGTACCGTCTCTATCTAAAAAAAGAGCCTTGTTCAATTGCAGTTAAGTATTAAAAATTAAATGTATTATTCAAAAAAAACGAGGATAACATTGCTGCTTTTCCTCGCTTGATATTTTAACTTTATTCAAGAATCCTCAGGCTCAGCCTTTTTTCATGATTGAGCGGTAAAGATCAACATATTTCTTTGATGAAACTTCCCATGAATAGTCACATGCCATTGCAAGTCTTATAAGCTTTATCCATTCCTCGCGGTTAGTGTAAAGCTTCAAAGCGCGCTTTATGGTTTTCATCAGTTCAGCAGCATCGTATTTTTCAAACACAAAACCGTTACCTTTGCCGTTCTTGTATTCAGTGATAGTATCAGCTAAACCGCCTGTTGCGCGGACAATTGGGATAGTTCCGTATTTCAGACTGTACATCTGGTTTAAACCGCAGGGCTCATACTTTGAAGGCATTAAGAACATATCGCTTCCTGCTTCGATCAGGTGAGCAAGCTCTTCTGAAAATCCGAAATGCAGGCCGACTTTCTTTGGGAATTTCTTCTTTACTCCTTCAAAGAATTTCTGGAAGGTCTTATCACCGGAACCAAGAAGGACGAACTGAACCTCTTCCTTCATGAGCTCAGGCATTGCTTTCTGGATAAGGTCAAAGCCCTTCTGGTCAGAAAGCCTCGAAATAATTCCTATCATTGGTGTTTCTGCGTTGTACTCTAAATCAAAATGTTTGCACAGCGCTTTTTTATCTTCACGCTTTAAGGGAAGCTCTTTGGATGTGTACCTGTATGGTATCATGCTGTCGCGCTCGGGATTCCAAACTGTGTAATCAACACCATTTAATATTCCGTAAAGATCTTTTTTTCTTTTCTTTAACACACCTTCAAAGCCCATACCATACTCGTGAGTGGTGGCAATTTCCTTGGCATAATTTTCGCTTACTGTTGTAATGCCATCGCTGTACATCAAGCCTGCTTTTAAGAAACTGAATTGATCGTAATACTCTACGCCTTCTTCGTTGTAAATACTCTCAGGCAAACCGCTTTTTACAAATGATGAGTGCGGAAACAAACCCTGGAAGGCTATGTTATGAATTGTGAAAATACTCTTTACATTCTGAAGTAACTGGTCTTTTGCATATAATGTTTTTATGTATGCCGGTATCAGACCCGTCTGCCAGTCATTGCAATGGATAACATCAGGCTGCCATCCAAGCAAACCCAAAACCTGAACAACTGCGCGGTTGAAAAATAT
>JBDTNV010000065.1:0-14843 GCA_039933555.1 Ignavibacteria bacterium | reverse complement strand
TTCTATCGGAGTTCATTTTCTAAGAAGCCGAATAGAAAATTAAAATGTGAATTTGTGAATAACCAAATATAATTACATTAACTTTTACACCCTATAAGCTAAATCTTATTGTTATGTAGGAAAATTATAGATATATAAGAGTTTCAGCTAACTGTTAACTTGGGGAAAAGTATTGGAGGGTATTACGGGTTTTTATAGCTTATCAAGCTAGCTATTTAACACAAGTTTATGTTTAATTGCATAATGTGTTATATCAACATTAGATTTTAAATTCATTTTATCCAAAATCCTGGTTCTGTATGTACTGATTGTTTTTACACTAAGTGATAATTCTTCGGCTATTTGTGTTAAAGAATTTCCTGAAGCAATTAAACAAAGTACCTGAAACTCTCTTTCAGAAAGTTCGAAATGCAGTTCTTTTCCAGAATCTTTATTCATTGAAAGAAAGATAGTTTCAGCAAGGGTATTACTGATATATTTACCACCTGCCATTACTTTTTTTATTGCTCTGATAAGCTCACCCGGAGCGCTATCTTTATTTAAATAACCATCGGCACCAGATTTTAATGCTCTTATTGCAATTTCTTCCTCGGGATGCATAGAAAGGATGAGAATTTTTAAAAATGGTTTTCTCTGTTTAATTTCAATTATTGCATCAAGTCCGCTTTTTCCCGGCATTGTAATATCAAGGATAAGCAGGTCCCATTCATTTTCGTAAAGCCGGGTCATTACTTCATCACTGCTTGAAGCTTCCCCGATCATCTGAATATCAGGTTCCTCTGAAAGTATTTGTTTGATTCCCCGTCTTACTACCGAGTGATCGTCTGCTATGAGAATATTCATAATTATACTGTATAAATTAAATTGGTGTTTTCAAAATTATTTCTGTCCCCTTACCAGGCGCTGATATAACCTCAAGAGCTGCGTTAATAATGTGAGCTCTTTCCATCATGCCAATAATGCCCAAATTTTTGGAATTCCTGTATTCCTCCTCAGGTGAGAAACCCTTTCCATCATCCTTTATTGACATAACCAGGATATTATCCGCTTCTAAAACAAAATCTATCTCTATTATAGTACAATCTGCATGGCGGGCAATATTTGTTAATGCTTCCTGAAATATCCTGAAAATTGTGATTGATATAGATTTATCCAGCTTCAGATCTTCCTTCGGGTAACTAAAAGCTATTTCTGTCGATGTCCAATTGCGGTAATCTTTCAGCTGGCTTTCGATGGCGGGAAAAATCCCAAGCTGGTCAAGAAGCCGCGGCCTCAGGTCAGATGAAATTTTCCTTACTGTATTAATTGTATCTGCTACCAATGAGGATAACATCTGCATCCTTTCTACAAGATCGCTGCTGTTCGAATATTTCTTACGTATCCACATCAGCTCAAGGTTGATTGCAGTTAAGGATTGTCCCAATTCATCGTGTATTTCTCTGGCAATTCTTGTGTTTTGTTCTTCTTTAATGTTTTCAATTTTCTTGTTCAGATCCCTTAAGCGGTCATTTATCTGGATTATCTCTTCTTTTGCTTTTTTGTGTAATTCAATTTCTGAAACCAGGTCAGATGTTCTTTGAACTACTGAATCTTCCAGTCCAACTTTGAGTTCTTTTACTTTCCATATTAATAAGACCGTAATAATGAAGAAACCGAACCTTACCAATGTGTTCCAATATGGAATTGCTTCGTTAACATAAATATGCGAATCAATTTTATCCATGTAAAGCCACATTAGAGCCCCCGAGACCGCAAAAAATATCCCGTAGCTTCTGCGGGTATACCATGTAATAAATGAAATAGGAACAAGATAAAAAATAGAAAAGGAAATTTCACTTGTAGTATAATAATCTACCACACCAACCAAAAGTATTAAAATAAAACCAATGGTTAATTTTGTGAAAATACCGGAATTTCTTATTTTTTCTCTTAACGACATCAAAACCCTGCATTAAGGAGTGAATATACCACCCCCGAAAAATAAAAAAAATGGCAAAACCAGTTGCAGATACGCACCAATTTTTATGAATATTATTGGTAAGAGTTAAAATTACTTTTTTACAGGTAAATTAAATTTCACCCATTCATCCATTCCTCCAATTATGTAATGTATCTTAGTAAACCTTTGTTCCTTCATTAGTTCAAAAGCCATTGCTGATCTTTTTCCGTTTTCATCTATAATTATGTATCTTCTATCTTTATCTAGCTTTTCTGTCATTTCGGGGAAATCGGGCCGGGAAAAATCCAAATTGACCGAATTATCAATACTTAAGGAATCAAATTCATTTTTTGACCTGATATCAAGCAAAATTACCTGTGAATCTCCTATATGATTACTAATGAAATTAGAAGCTTCCTGAACTGTTACCTTATCGGCTCTTAAAGGCGGGAAAAAATAATCACATCCCTGAAATGCTGATATCATGACAAAACACAGACAAATCATAAAACAATTTTTTCTTAAACTATGCGAAAACGGCATACAGTGAACAGGTGATTTTTTCATTAGAACTGTTTTACTTAGTCAAAAATACTGAAAATATGCTTAAAATTCAAAAAAATTGAACATCTATTTTATACCAGTATGTAATTAATTTTACTACACTCCTTTCATATATATGACTATTTTTCAGCCTGAATTAAAGAGTTATGTTTGTATAGAAAGAATGAGAACGCAACAAGTATAGAAGCAAAAATAGTTAATTAGATCAGCCCTTATGATTTTCAAGCTTCGCACTTATGATTAGTAAAATTGACCCTTATGAGCGTAAAAGTAACCTTTATGAATTTTAGAAATAACCTTTATGTGATTTGGGAATTGCCCTTATGTGTTTTAAGAATAACCCTTGTGTGATTTTGAGTCTAGCCCTTATGAAAAAGCAGGTCTTTACGAATGAAGTGTTTACCCTTATGATTTGGAGCAGAGCCCCCTTATAAATATAAAGATTGGTTTAAGCCGGTTATTCAAGGAATAAGTCCCCTGGAATAGCCGGTTTGTCATTTATGCATGTACTTTAGTTCAATTGAAAATTTACAGGAAATAACTGCTGCATTGCCGTATAGTACTTTTGCCATCAATTCATTGAATAATCCTGAATTACGTATTTCAATATTATTTTATTAGTTTTATGCATAAATTTATGTGTGAAAAACAGAGTAAATCTTGGAATTATTGGGTGCGGAACTGTTTCAAGGTTAATGCATCTGCCGGCTCTGCTAAAATACAAAAACAAATTTAATATTGTATCACTATACGATATAGAAGAAAGCGCTCTGAGCCTTACTAGAAAATTATTTAACCCTCAAAAAAAAATTAACTTTGCCAAATCACCCGCCGAAATATTATCAAATCCTGAAATTGACGCTGTAGCAATTCTTACCTCAACATCTTCGCATGTAAAATATACTCTCATAGCGCTGCAGAACAAAAAACATGTATTCCTCGAAAAACCGGCAGCAGTTCTGCCCCGGGATATTGAAAAAATAATTCAGTCCGAAAAAAAATACAAGCGGTTCTGCCAGGTTGGTATGGTGCTAAGGTACAGCTCTTTTTATAAAGAGCTCAGGAGAATTATATCTTCAGGTAAATTTGGAAAGGTCCTGTGGATGAACTGGCTGGAAACCCGGCCGTTTGACCCCATGTTGTGGCGTTACAATAATACCCGTGTAAATGGTGACGCAATTATACACGATAAAGCTGTTCACCAGATAAATTTGTTTAATCAGTTTGCAGGCTCAAAAGCTTCTGAAGTAATGGCCATGGGAGGGCAGTATCTTATCAATCCGAAAACATACAGCAAAGTCCGGGCATTCAGCAGTGGAGTGAAGCTTAAGGGTGAATCAAACGATAACCTTATGGCCATTATTAAATACAAAAATGGAGTGAAGGCATCGCTGACAGTTTCGTATGTGAGTCCGCATGCAAGGGAATCACGCTGGGTCATCCAACTGGAAGAAGCCAAACTTGTTGCGCATTTCGAAACGTTTGTACATTCAAACAATAGCACAAAAAGAAAATGGAAGGGTAATCCTTCGAGCATTTATTTATTTAAAGACGATTTGAAGTATCCGGTTGTTTGGAAATACCCTATGTCGTACCCACCATCTGATAAAAATCTTATTTTCTATGATGAATATCCCGGGGAGCCTATGCATCCGGGTTCAGGCGCGCAATGGGAAGCATTCTATAATACAGTAACTAAAAACATTAAACCTGAGAGCAGCACTCAAATCGCTTTACAGGATATTGTTGTTGCCAAAGCAATTGATGACTCAATAAAGAAAAAAAGGGTGATATGGATATAATAAACATTTTAACTTCAAAAGTTTTAAAAACTTTCGAAGTCAGGATAAAAGCTAATGGAGACAAGTTGGGGGTTTTTGCTGTTTTAGTTTTATTTTTACTTAACATACATTGCCATGGAGAAATTCAAAAAGCTTTGTTTGTTAAGTTCAGGCTTGGGAATGAAGTAATGCTTGATAAGGCAAATGATTTCAAAAATCAAAGAGTAGCAGTGCTTACAAATCAAACCGGCATTCTTTCCGACGGCATTCATATTATAGATGCCCTTGTTGCAAGAGGTGTTAATGTTGTTAAGATATTTACACCTGAGCACGGCATAAGAGGTGATGAAAATTATACGGATATTGATGAAAAAACCGGTATCCCGATTGTTTCATTATATAACGGAAAAACCAAACCAACCACGGGTGATCTTGCTGATGTTGACATATTGATATACGATATCCAGGATGTAGGAGCTAGATTTTATACATACACATCCACTCTATATTATGCAATTGAAGCGGCAGCGGAAAATAACAAACATATTTGGGTATGCGATAGGCCGATGGTGGTAAATCCAAATTACACCGAGGGGTTCATGCTTGAGGCCGATCATGAATCATTTGTTGGCTCGATACCAACTCCGCCCGCTTACGGTATGACCTGCGGGGAGCTTGCTAACTTCCTCAACAAAACTATATTTGAAAACAATGCAATGCTTGATGTTGTCTTAATGGAAGGCTATACAAGGAATAGTGAATATACTTCCCTTAAACTGACATGGGTTAAGCCATCTCCAAGTATGTTCTATCCTTCAACCGCAAATTGCTACCTTGCAAACTGCCTGCTTGAAGGCACAAATGTATCTGAAGGCAGGGGGACAGAAAAGCCATTTGAATATTTTGGCGCGCCATGGGTAAATTCACAGACTATTGCAGATGACCTTAATTCATATAAATTTGAAGGAGTTATATTTGAGCCTGTAACATTTACACCATCTGAGAAAGTTTCTTCATACCCGCCTAAATTTTTTAATAAGGAGTGCAACGGAATATTCGTGAATGTTACCGATAAGAATAAATTCAGGCCCGTTAAATGCGGTGTGGCAATACTAATAGCTTTGAATAAAAACTGCCCGGAGTTTAAATTCAATAAGGATAACTTCATTGATAAGCTTGCCGGTACCAATAAAATGAGGAAAATGATACTTGCAGGCAAAACAGTTGATGAAATTGAAGCTGAATGGATTAATGGTTTGCAGGGTTTTAATATAGTTAGAGCAGAATATTTGTTTTATAAATAACCATTCATATTAATAATTTGGAAGTTACCGCTAAGAATGAAATATTACCGTTGTGGATTAGAATAACAACAGGTGTTTTACTTTTAGCATTCTTTGGCGCTTTATACGGTTTCTATTATGTATTCTGGAACGGCATGTCTTATTGGGACGGGATGAAAGAAGATATGTCTAAGCCGGACCAGTTTTATTTAAGATATGTTTGGGGTGCTGAGCTGATAATTTTGCTTATTATACCTTCAATAGTGCATTTTAAAGATACAAGGATAATATGGAAATTATCATTCTGGCTATTTAGTGTAATACTTTCTGTGCTTGGCTGGATGGTATGGATGATACTTGTTCAATAAAAAATAAATAAATTTTAGTAATCTTTAACTACCGAAATATGCTGCAGGAAGAACTGAAATCGATATTCAAAAAACATAAGAGTGATAACGAAATTTATCATGACCTTGCGCAATACCATGTGAGGGAAATACTGCTTATAACATCATTATACGATGCGTTTATACTTGAAGAGGAGGAGAAGCTGAATGAAAAGATATTTGGCGAGTATTACGGACTGGACCTATCCAATGTGCCAAGGATAACAAGCGCATCAGATGAGAATGAAGCGGAAACCCTTCTTAAACAGAAGTATTTTGATTTTGTTATCATAACAATGCGCACACAGAATGTTACCCCGATTGAGCTAGCCGCAAAGCTAAAGGAAATAAAGCCGTATATGCCGGTTTTCCTTCTACTCTATGATAACAGTGACATTGCATTTGTGAACCAGACAAGGGATAAAATAGATATCTTCGAGAAAGTTTTTGTATGGAACCGTGACACAAAGATCTTCCTGGCTATTATCAAATATTTCGAGGATAAAAAGAACTGTGAAAATGATACAGAAGTCGGGCTGGTAAGAGTGATACTTTTGGTAGAAAATTCTATCAGGTATTATTCCCGTTACCTCCCTATATTATACAGCGAAATTATCAAACAAACCCAAAGGCTCATTACAAAGGATAATCTTGACGGTGTGAAAAAAATTCTCAGGATGCGTGCCAGGCCAAAGGTACTGCTTGCAGTCAATTATGAAGAAGCAATTGAGCTTTACGAGAAATTCAAAAATTATATGCTTTGCGTTATTTCTGACGTTAAATTTCCTTACGAGGGCAGTATAAATGAGGAAGCCGGAATTAAGCTATTGCTGAAAATTAAATCAATTGATGCCGATGTGCCATTTTTGCTGCAATCATCTGAGAGCACTTTTTCTGAAACTGCAATTTTGCATGATGCGGCGTTCATCAACAAAAATTCAGAGACTCTTTCGGATGACCTGCGGGAGTTTATACTTGATAACCTTGGTTTTGGTGATTTTATCTTCAGGGATAAAGCAGGCAACGAGATAAAAAGAGCCTCATCTATCGAAGAATTTAAGTATCTCCTTAAGAAAGTGCCTTCAGAATCAGTACTGTACCACGGCAGCAGGAACCATTTTTCCGCCTGGCTTATGGCAAGAGGTGAAATACAAATTGCAGAACATCTTGAAGAACTGAAGATAACCGATTTCCCTAACGCAGATGCGATCAGGGATTATATAATCCGCGTTACCAAGAATGTAGAGACAACAGTTTCACGCGGGGGTGTTGTTGATTTTGAGCCGAAATTCCTTGAAGAAGATAACCTGATATTAAGGCTTGCAGGCGGCTCCTTTGGCGGCAAAGGGCGGGGTATAGCTTTCATTAACACCCTGCTTCAGACAAAAGAACTTTTCAAAGGAATCGAAAATGTATCTATAAAAATTCCGAAAACCGCGGTTGTTGGAGCAGAAGAATATGATAATTTCATAAACCGCCATGAGCTTGCGGGAATTCAAATGGAAAGTAATTATGAGGAAGTTAAACAGATCTTTCTTTCCAAAGGGCTTTCTGAAGAATTGGAATCAAAGCTTAGGGTATTTCTTGATAAGATACGTACACCGATTGCCGTAAGGTCATCGGGAATGTTCGAGGATTCAATTTCTGAATCATTTTCCGGAATATATCAAACATTCCTTTTACCCAATAACCATGAATCACTTAACGAAAGGCTTAAGAATTTAACTGATGCAATTAAGCTCGTTTATGCCTCCATATATTCAAAACATGCGCGCTCTTACTTTGAAGCGATCAATTACAGGATCGAGGATGAACGCATGTCAGTTGTTCTGCAGGAAATTGTGGGTGACCGGTTTGAGAATGTTTTTTTTCCGCATATATCGGGTGTTGCGCAGTCATACAACTTTTACCCTATCAGCCGCTTTAAGCCCGAAGACGGCATTTGTATAGCTGCTGTAGGTTTGGGTAAATATGTAATTGATGCCGAGAAGGCGTACAGGTTCTCGCCCCGGTATCCTAAAATTGATATTATCGACCCTGAAACGCAGTTAAAGGATACACAATCGTTTTTCTATGCAATTGATATGGAAAGGGGAATTTCCAATCTGGCAGAAGGCGAGGATATTACACTTAAGAGGATAGAAATTGCTGATGCTGAGGAGCTTGGTGTACTTGATGATATTGTTTCTGTTTATGACCCGCAGGATAAGAGAATGAAGGTGGGGTTGACAAATAAGGGGCCGCGTGTTGTGAATTTTGCCGGTATACTGAAGTATGATCTTTTTCCGTTTGCCAAGGTATTAAGCCGCTTGCTTGAAATAATTGAAAGCTCCATGGGTTTGCCGGTTGAAATTGAATTTGCGGTAAACCTTGATGAAAATAACCCCGGATTTTATATACTCCAGCTTAAGCCGCTGATAAGAAGCTCGGAGTTCTTTTCGATAGACATAGAAGACATAAATAAGGATAACCTGATCTTATATACTGAGCGCGGCATGGGAAATGGAAAAGTTGAAAACATTACCGACATCATATACGCCGTCCCTGAGCTTTTTAATAAAGCATTGACGCAGCAAATGGCGGTAGAAATTGAAAAGCTAAATGATATAATGAAATCACTGAACAGGAATTATGTGCTTATCGGTCCCGGCAGGTGGGGTACACGTGATAGATGGTTGGGCATTCCCGTTACGTGGCCGCAGATATCATGTGCAAAGATTATTGTTGAAACTGACCTTGAGGATTTTAAAGTTGATGCATCGCTCGGCTCACATTTTTTCCATAACATTACATCTATGAATATCGGTTACTTAACGGTTCACCAGTCAAATGGCAGGGATTTTATTGATTGGGAATATCTTAAATCAATTCAGCCTGAAAATACATCAGAGCACTTTGTTCACCTGCATTTAGATAAGCCCGTTAAGATATTGATGGACGGGAAAAAGAGTATTAGTTTGATAGAGAAGTGAGAGCTGGTTCTGTATTCATCCGATGGCTTAAAGCCATCGGATGAATATAGTATTAATTCACCGGGTTTGTTGCCCTATTATTGTAATGAAAACAAATGAAAACAAAAGTAACAAATGATACGATTTTAGTATCATTTTGTGAATTTATCATATTCTTGATAAGTGCTTATTTGCATATGTTTGTTACCTATTTGTTACTCATTTGTTACTTGAATAATATTACAATAATTAAACTACAAAAAAATGGTAAAATTAAGAAAGAAAAAACTCGCTAATGGAACTCAAAGCCTTTATCTTGATATTTATTTTGACGGCAAAAGGCATTATGAATTTCTGAAATTGAGATTGGATAAAGACAAAACAATTAACAAGGAAGTATTAAGGCTGGCACAGAATATTAGAGCGAAAAGAGAGCTTGAATTTCAGAATAATCAATATGGTTTCGTTCCAATACATAAAACAAAGATTAATTTTGTTGATTATTTTGAGGAAATGACAAATGAAAGGGACCGGAAAAATTGTAAAGTTTACAAGAATACTCTAAATTATGTAAGAAGATTTACTAACAATAACATACAGATCTCACAAATAAATGAAAAATGGATTGAAGACTTCCAGAAGTATATGCTAAGATTTGTTTCGCAAAATTCAGTTTGGGTTTATATGAATACTCTAAAAGCAGGTATAAACAAAGCATACAGAGAGAAACTTATTCAAGTAAACCCATTGCATTATTTTAATCAAAGTATTAAAAGGATTGAATCTAAAAAAGAATATTTAACAGTTGCGGAACTTGAAGTATTGGCATCTACAGAATGTTCTCATCCTGAGATTAAAAGAGCGTTTTTGTTTTCCTGCTTTACTGGTTTGCGACTGTCTGATGTAATGAAACTTGAATGGAAAGATATTAAAGGGGAAATGATAGATTTTAAACAGAAAAAGACAAATGGTTATGAATACCTTCCTTTATCAAAAACAGCATTAGATATAATAAATACAAACCAGGGAAATGTTATTGATTTAAGAGAAGGATTGGTTTTTGACTTACCATGTGATACGCATTTAAATGAAATGTTAGAAAGATGGGTCGCTAAAGCAGGGATAACTAAAAAAATTACTTATCATAACAGCAGACATACTTTTGCAACAATGTCATTAAATCAGGGAATTGACCTTTATACAGTTTCAAAGCTACTTGGGCATTGTAATGTAAGGGTAACTCAAATTTATGCTAAAATTGTTGATCATAAAAAAGTGGAAGCAGTTAATAAACTGCCTCATTTAAATATTGCTTAAATATCAAATAGATGGATTATATTAAAAACCTGCCCATTAATCAGGTTTTTTTTATATAATTCAATTATCATTAACTCAAAAATGTAAAACACAAATTTACATCAATGATTTTAAGAATATTATTCAGACATTTGATGGAGCTATCAAATCATTATGCTTTGCCTGGAAATTACAATTAGATCAATAGAACATTTATTGCGTAAGAATAGCGTAAGAATAGTGTAAGAATAGCACAAGAATAGCACAAGAATAGCACAAGAATAGCGCAAGAATAGCACAAGAATAGTGCAAGAATAGTGGATGAATAGTGGATGAATAGCGGATGAATAATAGTCGAATAGCACGTTAATAGAACAAATGATTTTTGAATTGAAAGTAAGTTAATGAAAAAAAATCTTGTATTTCAATTGACATGAGATATTGTTTATATCAAAAGAGTTTTGTATTCTTTAATTGGAATTGTCCTAATCATTTAACAATTCAATTCTTTTATAGGAGTAAGCACCTATCTTTATCAAAACATTTTTTATCTTTAATTCCCTATAATAGTCGTATCCATAATATAAGGATACACTAAATAATAATATGTTTAATGATTTTATAACTAATTACAAAATTAAAAGAATCTAGGCTATAGTTATTTAGCTTTAGTAAATCTACCGGATTAATAATATTCATTAACTTTGGTTGGTTTATAAATTACTATAAAATTATAGATTATTAAGTATTTATTAAAAAGCACAATTACTTCTTATCAAAATCCATACCCATGTATGTTTTTTTAACAGAAACTTCTTTAAATAATATCTTATCACTTCCTTTTGGTTCAATAAATATTCTTGCAGTCAAACTCGGTAGGTTAAGCGCTGCTAAATCACTTTTAAACCCTACACTGCAAGTTATAAAAGCTGTTTTAGCAAACCCCGGACTTAATGGAGGATCTGAATATCCTATTATGTAATCACTTCCTTCTCCAAAAACTTCTTGTTTGCCTTTATCAATAAATTGCACAATTACCTCTAAACGTTCAATATCAGATGTACTAATATTTTTTAATTTAATTTTCATGTGAGGAGTTAGTAATGGACGATCCAAGTAGCCTCCACTCATTTCCCATTCAGAATCAACGCTGACTATTTGTATTCCTGACTTTTTTTGTGCTTCTCGCTCTACTTTTACTTTTTCGTATTCTTTCTCATATTTTTCCAACTCTTTTGAAGCAATATTTTTCAGATCAAGTGGTTTATCACTATTCTCAAATGATTTTAGCTCAGTAATTGCATCTTCCACATCAATTTTAGAACACTTTTTGATTAGTATATCTAAATTAGCTTTTTCTTCTTTATAAATTTCTTTTATTTTATCATTACAAAGAGAAATATTCTTATCTGCCTCTTTTACTAATTCGCTATAAGGATATTTAGACTTCATTTCTCGAAATTTATTTATAGCCATATCATAGGAATGGTCTTGCATTAAGTTATATGCTGCATCAAATAGTTTTTTATCTGTTTCTTTATTTAATTCAGATTTTAAGGAATCTATAACCCTTTGTTTCTCATCAACCCCATTGTCTTTTTTATTGCAGGAAATCAAAATTAGCAAAAGAGTTAAAGACAAGACTAAAAATATGTTTATATTTAATTTATATTTTTTTAACATAATCATTAATTAACTATTTTAAAAACTCATCTTCTGATATCTGTTCTGAATCAAAGGAATTATTTTTATTTGTTGTATAAACATCCAACTTCAATTCATAAAACGGGACTTCATATCCATATGGGGTTTTAACCAGATTAAAATCCAAAATATCCTCACCTCTTAGATATTCATTGTTATCAATGAACTTGGCAAAACAAGTTCCTAATGCTAATGATTTTCTCCAATCTGAACCAAATGCAATTTTAACATAATAATAGCCCTCGGGAATACTCTTAATTTCATATGTATCACCGCCATTTATATACACATACCTTATGCATTCAGATGTTGAATTATTCATAAGCTTAACAACAATATCGGAATTGCCCCCAACGCTTATTCTTAAAAAGTTTTCAAGTTTGAAGTCGTATTTCGGTTTGAAAGTTAAGCAAGAAGGGGTATCTCCTGTATTATAATTTACAGATGTCCAGGAATCATAGTTTTCCTGCGAGTAGGTAAAAAGAGTAAAACAAAGACTAAATATGACAAAAAAACAATTTAGGTAATGTTGATTATTCACAATATTGGAATTAAAATTATAGAATAATTTTCAAAAATATCATCAAAAGAATTGTTAGTAAATCTGTAAATTTTACATACTCACCCAAAAATCTGCCATTAACTCAGCTTGTTTTAGGACAGTATCAACAGCTTTTTGCTGCATATCCGGTGGATAGCCATATTTACGAAGTGTTCGGCTTACGAGGCGCATTAGGTTAGCCCTGGCACTCTCACGTATGGTCCAGTCAATTGTTGCGTTGCTGCGTACCTTATCTGCAATTTCTTTTGCAATATGCCTGAGTGTTTCATCACCCAGTACTTCAACAGCGCTGTCATTCACCTCTAAGGCATTATAGAAGGCTACTTCATCAGTTGATAAGCCAAGCTCTTCACCCTGTTTATCAGCCTTTTTTACTTCCTGAGCAATGTTGATTAGCTCCTGAATTATCTCAGCGGTTGTGAGAAGATTGTTCTGATATCGTTTAATTGTGCTCTCAAGCATTTCAAGTAGAGCTTTACCTTTTACAAGATTTGTTTTCAACCGGCTCTTTATTTCGTCATTCAATATTTTTTTCAACAGTTCAAGAGCAAGGTTTTTATGTTTCATTCCCTGAATTTCAAGAAGGAATTCATCATCTAAAATTGAAATGCGGGGTTTTTCAAGACCGGCAGCTTCAAATATATCAACTACCTTCTCAGAGCTGATTGCCTCATTCACAATTTGCTTAATTGTGGTTTCAAGGTCTTCAAGTTTTTGCCCGGATGATGTTCCGGTAAACTTGACCATTCTTGCACGGACTGCCTGAAAAAACGCAATCTGTTCTGTAATAGCCATTGCTTCCGGCTTGGGAACAGAAAGCGCAAATGCCTGTGAAAGCAATGATACTTCTTTAATAAATCGGTTCCTTCCGTCATCAATGCCTAATATATGTTCTGCTGATTGAAGTATGATTGATAGTTTATCTCTTGGTGATGCCGGGAAGAATCTTTCAAAATCAAATGAATTGCTGTTAGCAAGGTACGAGTTCGGTTCTTCTGCCAGAATATCATCCTGTGATTTACTTTTTTCAGAAAACATTTGTGTAACAATTTCAAGTTTTTCAAGCATTGCTTCAACTGCTCTCGAAAGATCTTCGGCAGGTTCACCTTTACCACCGGCATCTGAATAGAATGATAATGCTTTTTTAAGATCAGTACCAATACCAAGGTAATCAACTATTACACCGCCCTGTTTATCATTGAAAACCCTGTTAACCCTGGCTATTGTCTGCATCAGGTTGTGGCCACGCATAGGTTTATCCAGATACATTGTATGCAGGCAAGGCACATCAAACCCGGTAAGCCACATATCACGCACAATTACAAGTTTTAATTCATCAGCAGGGTCTTTCATCCTATCAGCAAGATTTTTCCTATCCAGCTTTGTTGTATGATGTTTTGCCATTGCAGCTCCATCAGAGCTAACTGATGTCATTATGACCTTAATTGTTCCCTTGGCTTTATCATCTCTATGCCAATCAGGTTTAATTTTAATTATCTCTTCATATAGTTTAACCGCTATCCTTCGGCTCATTGCAACTATCATTGCTTTACCATCAAATACTTTAAAGCGGTTTTCAAAATGCTCAACAATATCAGCAGCAAGGTTTTGTAATCTCTTTTCACTGCCAATTATCGCTTCAAGTTTTGTCCACTTTGCCTTAGCTTTTTCTGTTTCGCTTAATTCATCGCTTTCTTCAAGCTCATTATCAAATTCACCAATTAGCCTTTTACCTTCCTCATTCAGGTTTACCTTTGCAAGGCGGCTTTCATAATAAATCCTTACAGTTGTTTTATCTTCAATTGATTGAGATATATCATATATATCAACATACTTGCCAAATACAGCTGGTGTGCTTACATCTGTACTTTCTATTGGTGTACCTGTAAAGCCAATGTATGTTGCATTGGGTAGGGCATCACGGAGATACTTTGCAAAGCCATAAACTATCTTTGTGCCGGTTACTTCACCGGTAGATTTATCAACAATATCCCTGTACTTCGCTTCAAAGCCATACTGCGTTCTGTGGGCTTCATCTGCAATTACAATGATGTTTGTTCTATCAGAGAGCTTTTCATAAACATTAGCGCCATCTGCGGGCCAGAATTTATGTATTGTTGTAAATACAATACCACCGCTTGCAACTTTTAGCAGCTCTTTCAATTTTTCACGGCTCTCAGCTTGTACGGGATCCTGCCTGAGCAATTGCTTAGTGCCTGCAAAAGTATCAAACAACTGG
Organism: Ignavibacteria bacterium; assembly: GCA_039933555.1. GTDB lineage: Bacteria > Bacteroidota > Ignavibacteria > Tepidaquicellales > OLB5 > OLB5. Next base: position 138 of record JBDTNV010000065.1, on the reverse strand, counting down.
TCATCCAGATCATTTCTATCGGTTAAAACTACAATGGTAGGGTTATTAAGTTTTAAAACAAGTTTGGCAGTGTAGAATACCATTGAAAGCGATTTACCGGAACCCTGCGTATGCCAAACAACTCCGCCTTTACGATTG
>JBDTNV010000064.1:0-14889 GCA_039933555.1 Ignavibacteria bacterium | reverse complement strand
CTCCAGTTACTTCCTCCATTTGTTGTATTGATTATGTAAGAAGTATCATTAACTATACTTATACTTGTACAAGCCCACCCTTTTAAGCTATCAATAAATTTTATGCCGCTTATTGGTTTATTTACAGGTAAGGTTTGCTTTACCCACTGTGCAAATACAATTTGCAATGAGCAATGAACAATTAGCAGTATTAAAAGCAGTTTTTTCATGTTAGCTATATTGTATTAATCAATATATCTGATTTTTCATAATTTATCAAGAGTTAATACCTACTTTACCAAGAGCATTTTGCGTGTTTGGCGGATGCTTCCCGCAAGCAATGTATAAAAATATACTCCTGATGAGTAATTTCCTGAATCCCAGTTAAAAGTATAAGTGCCGGGCTTAAGCTGCTGGTTTATTATTTCATACTTCATTCTGCCAAGTATATCACTGATGTATAATGTTACCGGCATATCCTTTGATACATCTATTTTGATTGTTGTGTATGGGTTAAACGGATTTGGATAATTTTGGTATAGAATAAAATCTGTTGGATAGTTTGTGCCTTCAGGTGTAAATCCTGTATAAAATATAGGACCGCCGCCGTTGGTTGTTTTTGATATGCCAATACTTCCGCTCCATGCTAAATTAGAATTAATTACTGATATCCTGATTGAGCCGCTTGTATCAGATTGCTGTCCCCAATTTAACCCGCCATTGACAGTCTTAAAAACTTTGTACAACAAACTCGTACCCGCCCAACCCGTATCATTTACCATATATATATCAGTTGTGTTGTTACTCGTTATACTTGGTTGTTGTATAATCCAGTTCACTCCACCATTAGTAGTCTTTCCAATTTTTGCGCCTGATAATGCTGCCCATCCGGTTTGCTCATTTGTAAAATACATTGAGTAAATACTTTCAGTCGCAAAATCATAAATTTGAACCCAGTTCAGTCCGGCATTTGTTGTCTTTTTGAAATACCTGGAACCAGCCCATCCTGTTGAATAATTCAGAAAAAATAATCTGTTTATATTATCCGTTAATCCGCTGTTTCTCAACTGCCAGGTTGTACCGCCGTCTGTCGTTGTGCGGACATCTGGACCTATAAAATCAGCACAATACCATCCACTATCTTGATTTACAAAAAACAAATCAGAGGGAATGGATGGAGGACCTAAGTTAATCCAGTTCATTCCGCCATTAGAACTCTTCAGCAATTGGTCTATATTGTTTGATGCATCATAACCACCCACATACAATATGTTACTGGTAATAGCAGCAATACATGTAAAGGTTGTGCCATAAGCCTTATATTGAATACTCCAGTTACTTCCTCCATTTGTTGTATTGATTATGTAAGAAGTATCATTAACTATACTTATACTTGTACAAGCCCAGCCTTTTAAACTATCAATAAACTTTATACCGCTTATTGGCTTGTTCACGGGTATGGTTTGTTTTTGCCATTGAGCAAATAGCGAAGTATGAAATAGCGAAATAGTGAATAATAATATTAGAAGCAGTTTTTTCATGTGTTCCTCAACTAAAAAATAGGGTTAAATTACTATTAAATCAACACGATTTCGGTTAACTAAATGAAAAGGGCAGCTCATACAGACTGCCCGTTTAAACTAAACATTATTTATAATTATTTCTACACCCTCTTTATATTCACTCCAAGCTTACGCATCTTCTGGTCAATCTTTTCGTATCCCCTATCAATGTAATGAATTCCGTTTACAAGAGATTCGCCTTTGGCAAGTATTGCGGCAACGAGGTATGAAAATCCCGCGCGTATATCAGGGACATCAATTTCGGCATGGCGTAAAGGAGTCTTACCCTTAATCACAGCGCTATGGTAATAATTTGTTCCGTTGAATCTGCACGGTGAACCAAGGCAATCATTGGTAAGCTCGATAGCCGCTCCCATTTTGTTAAGCTCTTTAATATAGCCAAAACGGTTTTCGTAAACTGTTTCGTGGAGGGTTGATATTCCGTTTGCCTGAGAAAGCAGGATTGTCATAGGCGGCTGCCAGTCAGTCATAAATCCGGGGTGCACGTCTGTTTCAATGCTTATTGGCTTAAGCTCTCCTTTATGGTAGAACCTTATGCCGTCTTTCAGCACTTCGTATTCAGCGCCTATGAGCCTGATGGTGTTCAGGAACGTTATCATATCAGCGTGTCTTGCATCGTGAATGGTAACATCACCCTTAGATGCAATTGCCGCACATGCAAATGATGCGGCTTCGAGCCTATCGGGGATTACACTGTGCTCAGCCCCGTGAAGCTTATCTACACCGGTAATAATAATTGAGCGGTTAGTTCTTACATCAATTACCGCGCCCATCTTTTGAAGCAGCATAATGAGATCCATAATTTCCGGCTCAATTGCCGCATTATGTATTGTAGTTTTACCTATTGCAAGCGTTGCCGTAATAATTATATTTTCCGTCGCGCCAACTGAAGGGAATGGTAAAGTGATATCTGTACCAATAAGCTTTTTAGCTTTGAGTAAGTAAAAGTTCTTATGCTCCTTAACGGTTGTGCCAAGCTTTATCAGCGCATCCAAATGAAAGTTTATCGGTCTTGTGCCTATCTGGTCGCCGCCGGGTTTAGGGATCTTTGCCTCTCCTGACCTTAATAATAAAGGACCCGCTGTTAATACACCGATACGGTTTATCAGGCCAAGTGATGAAGAAAATGATACATCCTTAATTTTTTTAGTCTGTACAATTACTTCATTATCTTTGAACTTTGTAAACTTTGCGCCAAGAGACTCGATTATCTTGCGTGTTACAATTATCTCGCCAATACTTATCGGGCAATTGGTAATGTGAACAGGTTCATCGGTAAGCAGTGATGCGATAATAAGCTTGCTTGCGGCATTCTTAGCGCCGCTGATGCGTATAGAGCCATGCAGAGGCACTCCCCCTTTTACAAGGAACCTTGCTTTTTTATCAACAATAGCAGTAGTCATTTTATTGTAATGGATTAAATTATTTAACCTTCCCAGTAACCCATGGCACTGTATTTTTTAGTGCGCTGGTCCAGGAATTTATCGGGATCGCCCTTTTCGAGCTGTTTAAGCTCATCAAGAATTGCAGTTTTTAAAAATTCTGCTGCCTGCTTGTGGTTTCTGTGTGCGCCGCCTTCAGGCTCGGGAACAATGCGGTCAACAATCTTATGTTTAACCAGGTCATTGGCAGTAAGCTGTAATGCTTCTGCTGCCTGCTCTTTGTATTCCCAGCTTCTGAATAAAATGCTTGAGCATGATTCCGGTGAGATTACAGAATACCAGCAGTATTGCATCATAAGAACTCGGTCTCCAACGCCAATACCAAATGCACCGCCTGAAGCACCTTCGCCAATGATAGATACAATTATGGGCACCCGCAGCCTGCTCATTTCCATGATATTCCTTGCAATAGCTTCTGCCTGTCCGCGTTCCTCAGCATCCATACCGGGGTTAGCTCCGGGGGTATCAATCAGTGTAATTACCGGACGGTTAAATTTTTCGGCAAGCTTCATTAGTCTAAGCGCCTTACGGTAACCTTCGGGATTCATCATTCCGAAATTGCGGTATATATTTGATTTGGTATCTCTTCCCTTCTGCTGCCCTATTATCATAACAGGTTTTCCATCAAGTGTCGCAAATCCGCCAACAACGGCTTTATCGTCACCAAAAGCTCTATCGCCATGCATTTCAATGAAATTTTCTGTCATTAAGTAAATGTAATCCAGGCTGTAGGGCCTCTCAGGGTGGCGCGCTATTTGCACAACCTGCCATCTTGTCAGATTTTTGTAGACCGAAGTTCTGAGATCGTTCACTTTTTTCTCCAGCTTTCCAATTTCATTTGAAATATCAAGGCTATCGGATAAAACACGCATCTCCTCTATTTTGTTCTCAAGCTCAATGATCGGTTTTTCAAATTCCAGTACGTTCTTACTCATAAGTTTGTAATATTCTTTCTAAATAGAAAAAGTGAAAGTGTCTTTAATAGTATCTCAATATCAAGCGCCAGTGACTGGTTCTTGGCATAATAAAAATTAAAATATTCCATTTCGTCTTCGCTAAGGTTCCTGTGAACATTTATCTGAACAAGGCCGGTTAACCCATTCTTACCCAAAAATTGCATACCTTTTACCGGCGTATCCCATATTGCCCTTCCAACAAAGCTGTATTTCCCGGTTATAACCTGCGGAATGTGCCTAAGCTTTTTAAAGAACTTATCGTTTTTGCTGTTAATTGCTTTAATATTTGAAAATATCAGAACAAGCGGATAAACCGTAAACAGGCTGAAGATTCCGAATAAAATATCAAATATTCGTTTTACAAATATATTGAATTTCTTATTGATATTATATTCAATCTGCATAAGATAAATATTATCAATTTTATCCAGTGCTGATTTACCAAGGATTATATCATTATCACCGGTTAATATTTTAAAGCTGACGCTGTAATTTCTCAGCGCCCACATTAACTCGAGAATTACCTGGTTGCTAAGCTCATTCTTGGCAAAAATGATATTTTTAACCTTTCCAGATATTACAATATCTCTCAGGTTATTAAGGTTGCCAATGTAACCTTCCTTTGTATCGTTCTGGGGTGAAATATAGCCAACAAAATCATATTCACTGTCAACTCTTGTCTTCAGTTTTGAAATAAATCCTTCCGTTTCACTGTTTTTGCCGACTATCAGAGTATTTGATGTCCGGAATATTCCCCTGCTCTTGGAATACTTGATGATCTTTGCAAAAACTCTCCATACCGCAATTAAGATGTAAGCATTTATAACCGTTCTAAGTACCACTACCCTTGAAAAAGCATACTCGTTGAAGAAGTATGTAAAAGAGGAGTTTACAAAAAAACCTATCAGCATACCATTTAACGGCTTAACAAGTGATAACCTGTCAGATTTATTATACGTACCGCTTAGGGCAAGTGTTATAAGCCAAACCCCGGTATAAACAAATATAACAACTGAGTATGCTTTGAAAGGGAAAAAATCAAATCTTTGGTAAATAGCGAGGAACATTCCGCTTACAATAAGAAAAAGATCGAGAATAACAGGATAATTGTTTTGCAGAAAACGTGTTATGTATGATAAAGCTGCCCTGTAGAATATTGAAAGCTTTATCAAAACATTCATCAGCCAGAAACTGGTATTAAGGTTCTTCTTTACAAACACCTGCATAGCCCCGTAAAAATTATTCACGTAAGATATGCTGCTTTTCTTGGTACTCTCTCCTTTATAATGTATAATTGAGGTACCCGGAAAATAATAAATTTTATACCCGGCTTTTTTTATCCTGAAACAAAGATCAAGATCTTCACCAAACATAAAATAATCTTCATCGAAGCCTTTCACTGATTCATAAACACTCTTTTTTATGAGCATAAACGCTCCGACTATAGCATCTACTTCATAGGTATCGTTCTCATCAAGATAGGTAAGATTATATTTACCGAAAATTTTGCTTTTGGGAAATATCCTGCTGAGTCCAAGTATTCTGTACACTGCAACTGAGGGAGTCGGGAAACTTCTTCTGCAGGCTCTATCAAGCTGTCCGTTCGGAAGAATAAGCTTACATGATACTGCACCTGTACCGGGATTATCTTTATAAAACTTCAGTGATCTCTCAAGGGTATCTTCCTGCAGAATTGTATCGGGATTCAGTATCAGGAGGTACTCACCCTTAGCTTCTTTAGCGCCAAGGTTATTTGCTTTTGCAAAGCCAAGGTTAACGGGACTTTCTATCAGCTTTAATTGCGGGTTACCGGGGAATTTTGATTTCAGATAAGATATGCTTCCATCGAAGGAATTATTATCGACTACAATTACTTCAACATTTAAACCGGCAGAAGATGCGAAAATAGAATTTATACACTGTTCTAAGAGTTCCTTAACATTATAGTTTACTATTATTACAGATATATCTATCAATTATACTGAACTTCTATAATTTATTAAAAATGGATTGAATTTTCAGCTTCCACACCATGAACATTGCTTCATATACTATTTTCCTTGACATCTTCGAAACTCCTGCCCTGCGATCTATAAATACAATTGGTATTTCAATGATCTTAAATCCTTTTTTCCACATTCTGAATTTCATTTCAATCTGGAAGGAATATCCGTTGGATCTGACCCGTTCAAAATCTATTTGCTTGAGTGATTCAATTTTATAAGCCATAAACCCCGCGGTAACATCTTTAACGGGTAAAAAAGTTATCATGCGGGTGTAATAGCTCGCTCCAATACTTATCATTAAACGGCTTAAAGGCCAGTTAACAACTGCAATACCTTCAATATATCTCGAGCCTACAACTACATCATAATCTTTCAGTTTATCAAGAAACTGCGGAATTGCCATCGGGTCATGTGAGAAATCAGCATCCATTTCAAAGACATAATCATATTTATTTTCTATAGCAAATCTAAATCCGCGAATGTATGCAGTGCCAAGGCCAAGCTTACCGGGCCTTTCAATAATATGAACGCGGTAATAATTGAGAGCCTTTACAAGTGCGGCTGTTCCATCAGTGGAATTATCATCCACTACCAGGATCTCAATGTTAACTCCTTCATAATTTATGCCAACCAGCTCGTTGATAATATTTACAATATTTTCAGCTTCGTTGTATGTAGGTATTATGATTAATGCTTTTTTCAAGATAGTATTATATTACTGTTTTGAAATAAATTCGATTACTTTTGAAGCAATATGATCGATCTGTTCGTCATCAAGCTCTGTATGCATAGGCAAAGAAATAATATCCTTAGCAATTTCCTCAGAAACCGGATAGTCGCCGTACTTATAATCATACTTATACGCATCCTGCAGATGAAGCGGGACAGGATAATATATCATCGATGGTATCCCATGCTCACTTAAGAATACCTGCATTTTATCCCTGTTCTTCACTCTGATAGAATACTGATGAAAAATGTGCCGGACATTTGGCATAATAAACGGAGTTTCGAGAATTCCTTTAAACTTAATGTCATACTTTTCTGCCGCTACCCTTCTGGACTGGCAATATTCATCCAGATGCTTTAGTTTAACATCAAGTATAGCTGCCTGCAATGAATCAAGCCTGCTGTTTACTCCAAGAATTTCGTGGTAATACTTTCTTTTTGAACCATGGGAAATTATCATCCTTATTTTCTCTGCCAATGCGTCATTGTTTGTAACCAGCATTCCCGCATCACCAAAAGCGCCAAGATTTTTACTGGGATAAAAACTGATACAGCCTATATCTCCAATTGTGCATATCATCCTCTCATTATATCTGGCTCCCATTGCCTGTGCAGCATCTTCAATGACCCTTAAATTATGCCTGGCTGCAATTTCCATTATTTTATCCATATCAGAAGGCTGACCGTACAAATGCACAGGCATTATTGCCTTTGTCTTTGGGGTGATCTTCTCTTCAATCTTGTCAACATCAATGTTGTATGTCTTTTCATCAATATCAACGTATACCGGAATAGCACCAAGAATTGCAATCGTTTCTGTAGTTGCAACAAAAGTAAAAGGGGTCGTGATAATTTCATCATCGGGTTTTATATCTATTGCCATCATCGCTATCTGCAGGGCATCCGTTCCGGAAGCGCAGCCGATAGCATATTTAACTCCAAGATACTTTTCAATACTCTTCTCGAACTTCTTAACCGCCGGTCCCTGAATGAACTGGGAGCTATCTATTACTTCCTGTATAGCGGAATCAATTTCACTTTTTATCTTCAGATACTGAGTCTTGGTATCCACCATATGAATATTCTTAATGCCCATAGTTGATTTAATGCCCTTTCATAAAAATTATAACTAAAAATGTATTTACCATGATCTTAAAATCAAGTTTTAGAGACATGTTTTCAATGTAATAAAAATCAAATTTCAGTTTCTCCCTTACATCATCAAGGGTTGAATCATATTTATGCTTTATTTGCGCCCAGCCTGTAATGCCGGGCTTTATGGTTAATCTCTTATAATAATATGGTATTTCTTTTTTTAAAATATCTACAAAATACGGCCTTTCAGGCCTGGGACCAACAATACTCATTTCATTTTTTAAAACATTTATCAATTGTGGTATCTCATCAAGATAAACTTTTCTGATTATCCTGCCAATTCCTGTAATTCTGGGGTCTCTTTCTCCAGCCCACTCCGGGCCGTATTCTTCAGCATCTTTTACCATAGAGCGGAACTTATACATATTGAAAAGTTTCGAATTCCTGCCAACTCTTTGCTGCAAATAAAACACCGGGCCCCTGCTGCTAATTTTTATTGCGAATATGATCAAAATCAATAAAGGAGACAAAATTAATAGCAGAACAAATGACAAAGTTATATCAATAACTCTTTTAAAAAGCTTTGATCCATATGGCATCATCTCAGGCATAACTTCAATGAACGGAACACCATACAGCTGATTTGTTTTTGCCAAGCCGCTTACAATTTCGTAGGTATCAGGCATAATTTTCAGGTTTACTTCAGTTTCCTGGCAGGACCTGATAATATCAAAGAGCCTTTCCTTATCCTTTTCTTCCAGCGCTATTAAAACTTCCGATATTTTGTAATCATTTATTATTTTCTTTAAGTCCCGTATGTTACCTAAATAATTAATCTCAGATTCTGATTCTCTGAGCGATATATATCCGCTGAATTTATAACCAAGCTGCGGGAACTTGCTTATCAATGATTCAAGTTCTTTTCTGCGTTTACCCTTGCCAATTATTACAGAATTCCTTAGACCAATGCCTTTTTGCAGCATAGTCATTTGCAGGCTTCTAATCAGTATTCTACCGGAGCCAACTGAAACTATCAGAAGCCCCCAATATATAAGGATCAGGAACCTTGATATTGCTTTTGAATCGCTCATTGCGTCATCTAAAAAAATGAGAAAGAACAGAATAAAGCAGCCAAGAGATACAGTCTTAATAACAGAAGCAAATTCATCAAATCTAGAGCGGACAAACCAATGCTGGTACAGACCTGCAAAAGAAAAAATTATTATCCAGTATAGATAAACAGCCCCTAACGGTATCAAAAATGATGCGGCTGCAGTATATGGTATCCATCCTGACTCAACCCTGACAAGATAATATATTATCCACGCCGCGTTTATTGTCAGAAAATCAGAAAATAGCAGTAATAATCTTTCTTTTACTTTAGACAATTATATTACTATTTTTTAGCCCAGAATAAAAATCTTTTATTTTTGATAACTGAATCAGTACTTGCAGTCCTGTAAACTGAAGATAATCTGCAAATTCTTTTCAAAATATCATAATTAAAATTAATATACCTGATAAGTAATGTCCTGTTCCTGATCTTACTTATTTTCTTAAATGCATACATTTCATGAAATTCATCAGATTCCGGCATCCTGTTCTTATTACGTTTGATATTCATCATCTTATCCGAAAGATTCTGAAAGAAAATATATATCCTGGATAGTACTTTATACGGTAAGGTTAAACCATCTACAATTTTTATTTTGTAATTCCTAAATCCGGCAGCTTCAAGCTTTGACTTAAATTCTACAACAGTATTAAGCTGATTATGTCCATGGTCATCCAGGTTTGGGAATGTAATACTTACTTCTCCGCCTGGTTTGAGCATAAAATATACATTATTCAGCATAACCTGCGGGTCATCCACATGCTCATAAACATCAGATGAGAATATGACGGTGAATGTTTCTTTTAATCCGGAAATATCATCTTTACAAATATCCACATTTTTGAATGAAACATTTTTGTTAAAACTATTTAAGAGATCAATAGTCTCTTTGGATATATCGTAGCCTTGAATTTCCTTAGGGTCATAATCCAGCAAAGAAAAACAATGATTACCTAATCCGCAGCCAATATCCAGAATCACGTCCGGAGATTCAATTGATTTACCGTTTTGATTTAAATTCCTAAGCATCATTTCTGAAAACCAGACAGAATGAAAATTAACAGGAGGATAGTAATATTTTTCAAAAAGCATTTACTTTATTTAATTTTAGGTTTCAGGAAATATTTATGTTTAAAGAAATAATATAATAAACCCTTCACATGCTCGTACGTAGTTTTAGTGAACATATTTCTTGACATCCTTTGATAAATATGTTTTGCACGGACAAACGGGTAATATACTATTTTTGAACCGGACTTCCAGATTCTCAGACAATAATCAATATCTTCGGGACCGGCAAAAAAATTCTCATCAAGCAATCCTATTTTGTCCATAACTTCCTTTCTGAAAACCCAAAATGCAGCGACTGTATAATCAACTTCTTTAATAGAAGAGTGGTCCCAATCAGCCATTATCTGCCTTCTGTAAACTTTCATGTTCTGGATAAAAGATATTGAGTCAAGCCTTCTCAAAATTGGCGTGTAAACACTGATAAATTCTTTACAGCTGTTTTGTATTTCACCATTATTCAGGATTAACTGCGGACAAACCATACCGATATCTTTATTATCATCAAGATACTTAACTAACTTTTCAAATGTATTTTCCTCAAGAAGTTCAATATCAGAATCTATGAAAGAAATGTATTCACCTTTTGCTGCCTCCATACCCACATTTCTGTACCAAATACCGTGGTTAACTTCGCTTCTTATGACTATAACATCTTTAAAGTTTTCATTAAGCATGCTAATTGTATTATCGGTAGAACCGTTATCTACTACAATTATTTCAAAATCGATATTTTTAGTATATTTATAAACAGTACTCAGGCAGTTATACAGATATTTTTCAGTATTCCAGGTGAGTATTATGATGGATAATTTCATTAACAGTATATCTAATAATAATAGTTATTTGTTTAATATATGTTCATTAAGCAAACTGTAAAAATATCGTGCCTTGTCTCGCCACGTGAAGCTTCCCGATAGTGACCGCATTCTTGCTTTTAATTCAGAAAGTGAAGTTTTATCCATTGCTAAGAAATCTTTAATATTTCTTTCGAATTCTTCCTTAGTATCTGAAATTTTTGAGATGTCCGAATATTTTTCTTTCAAATCCCCGATATTTGTCGATACGATAGGTACTCCCCTGCTAAGCATTTCATAGAACTTATTCGGGTTAACGCTTTCCATAAATTCATTCTGTTTAAATGGAATAATTCCAACATCAAAATAATTCATAACTTCCGGAAGCGCATTATACTTGACCCTGCCTGTTAAGTATAAATTCTTATACTTCAGCTTTAATTCTTTGAAAATTTCAACTGAATCCTTGTAAATTTCGCCCACAAACACAAAAGATAGTTCCTTATTTTCAGATAAAATATAGTTAAGCAAATCAAAATCAATCCATTTTCTTATAATACCAATATAGCCTATAATAGGTTTTTTGATTCCTCTGAGGATATTTTCTACTTTTTTGTCAATTAGTATTTCAGTAAAATTATGGCCATTTTCAATAATGAACGTGTTATTATTGGAAAGCTTGTTGCGCTTAAATAATTTACTGCTAGTAGTAATGACAAAATCACTTTTTTTCGAAAGGCTCTCTTCTCTTGCTAAATTACCGGCAACTTTTAAGGATTTCATATCTGATGTTAAAATGTGATCATCACAGCAGTCATAAACGGCACCCTTCTCACCCGTGTACCCAATTAAAAAATGCAGCTCAGGCCTGTGCAAAACCCAAACGAAATCTTTGACAGTGTTATCTATTTTCTTGATTAATCGATTAACCTGACGTTTAATAAGTCTTCTGTTAATGAACGATAATATCTTGAATCTCGATGAAGATAAAACATGTTCAAAAGTTTTAGCGTGAGTAACATATATATTTGGACCATCTTTTCTGAAATTGTTATTGCCTTTTAACCATTCAATTATCCTTTCAGGATACTTGAGTAAATTGAATAATGATAAAATAGTCGGCTCCATACATATAACATATCCTCCTTTATCTTCAACTTCCGAAGCAATGCTTCTGATAAACTGCTCCCGGTGATAGTTTTTCCAGGGCATTGAGAGAGTAAAGATCAGTATAAATTTCTCATGAGCAGCTTCAGAGGGCATTTAGCTGTACTCCCGAGAGAGAAACATTTTTATACAAATTTTCAGTTTTTTTTATCATTTCAGTTTCTGAAAATTTAGTTTTTATCTTGTTAACACAATTCACACTCAACTCCTTGTACTTATTCTTATCTTCATACATTAAAATGATCTTCTCTGCCAAGCCATTAACAAAATCATCATGGATCAAATAACCATCTTCCCTATCACTAATAATTTCGTTTACTCCTGAAAGCGAAGATGTTACCGCAATAGTTGGTTTCCCAAGTGACATTGCCTCAAGTATCGCATAAGGAACACCCTCCCATAGAGAGCTTGAGACCATAACATCAAAGTTATTCAGGTAATCAAAAATATTCTTTTTATAATCCATTATGATAAAAAACTCATCCAGCCCTGCTTCATTTATCTGCTTTAAAATGCTTTGTTTTAAACTTCCGTTTCCGATTAATATGAATTTGATATTTTTCACCTTAGCAACTACTTTTTGAGCGGCAGAAACAAACAAATGAAATCCCTTTTGTCTCTCAAACCTACCAACACTGCCTGCTATAAAATCATTTGAGCTGAATAGATCTATTTTGGTTATCGAAGGATCGATCTTTGACCTGATGTCATCAATAGAAACACCGTTATATATAACTTCGATCTTACCCGGGTCATAATTAAATTCTTCGACCATAATTCTTTTTTCGGTATCGCTTAATGCAATGGTTCTAAGGAATATATTCGATTTGATTTTTTGAAGTTTCTTCTTTGGGTAAGATAAATTCTTTATTTCCTCTTCAGTCCAGAATATCCCGTGTCTTGTATGAATAAGTTTCTTTTTGCCGGCTAATTTTGCAAGCATTCCGCCATAAGTTACTAGATGACTGTGTATTATATCATGATCACCATTCTTAATCAAACTGTATAATTTGCGAACACCGTTTTTTTCCATGAGGCCTTCAAATACATTTGTCTTGCCCGGCATTCTGCTGCCAACTATATATTCTATACCAATCTTCTTTAATTCTTCGGTAAATGAGCCCTCTCTTGGTACAGATACTGAGTGAGCAAATTCATCTCTGTTAGAATTCTTTACAATAGATAATATATGGCGTTCTGTTCCAAAAAGAACACCATCGGGTGAAATATGTAATATCTTAAGCTTTTTCAAGTTCCGTTCTTTGTCTTCTTTTTGGCATTAGTTTACTCTTATCAAAGAATTTCACAATTTGCTCATACATAATATCAATATTAATTGATTCCATACAATCGAGTGTTTTGCAGGATTTACCTGCATTTCTTGTGCAGAATTGTTCATTTTCCCCGGCTGAACAATAAAGCTTATTATATACTACAATATTATCTTTTCCCCGAGGCTTTGAAAATTCAGGATTTGTTGGTCCGAATAGAGCTATTGAAGGAGTGCCAACTGCTCCTGAAATATGCAATGGAGCTGAATCAGGACCTATAAATAGATCTGTCATTTTAATCAGCTCAATAGTACTAAGTAGCGGCAATGAATAGAACAATCTGTTGATATCTATAACTGCATTGGTGAGAGCATCCTGAATTTCAGGAAGTTTTCCTTTGTCAGCTTCAGAACCGATCAATACAAGATCATACTTACCGCTGGTAATTATCTTCTCCGATAACAGACCGATCTTCCGGGTATTTAGTTCTTTTGCTTTCCAGCCGGCAGAAACATGAATGCAGATCAATGGTTTATCAGAATAAGGAATCTCTCTATCCAGCATTTCGGTTACAGATCCACGTGATATTGAATCAGAATAGAGATAAGGGTTGTTCCCTGTTTTTGAAATTAACTCATTCCAATATCCTTCTTCCATGCTGAAAATATTTTTAACTACACTCATATACTTATCGATCAGGTGTCCCCTTGTATTGGAGGTATCCAGCTCATAATATTTATTATAACAAAACCCAAAGCCATGATAGTTTATTCCGGCTGAATATTTCATTTTTCCCAAAAGAGCAAACAAAGCAGTAGAATATTTCCCTGTCAGATCAATATAAAGGTCATATTTCTTTGACCGGATCATTTTCAAAAAGGAAAATTTTTTCCAAAAGTCTAACTTATTGGTTTCATTATAATCTGCAGTTTTGATATTATCAAAGATAATTATTTCATTGAAAACAGGATTATATCTTACCACTTCGTAGTTTCTTGACTTAATCCAGATATCAATTTTCGCTTTAGGAAAGATCTGTCTCAATAATTCAAAAACCGGAGTATGAAATATTGTATCCCCTATGAAATAAAGAGAATTTATCAGAATGTAGTCAACTTTTTTTAGATCAATTTCTTTTTGTCTGATAAAAAGTAACTTCTTATTTACTTTTTTGAAAATTGAAATTAATATATTTCTTATGAGTTTCAAACAATATTAATTTACTTACAAGGCAACTAAATCCTTAAACAAATTGAACTGCTTCTAGTGGCCTTCGAATAAACCCTGATAATTGGCAAATGAAAATCTATCCTGCAGAATCCTGTTTCTTGGTCTTAGATTAAACTTTAGCAAAGCATAAAACACTTTGATCTTTCTTTTCACTTTTACATTACCTGAAAACAAATATTTCAACGAATTAAATATTATCCGCAGAATAAGCGCTTCAAAGATCATGGTTTTCCTGATGATCCGTTTCAACAACCGATCATGTTTATTGGAGAATATGATCCTGCTTCTGAATTCATGAAAATGCACAAAGATCTGTCCAATTTTTCCGGACGATGAATGATGATTATGAACTACCTTTGATTCAGGAAATATCATTGATGCCCAGCCTGCTTTATTCATCCTGTATTGCCACTCTGTTTCTTCTTCATAAAGGAAAAAAGCTTCATCCATGC
>JBDTNV010000063.1:0-14934 GCA_039933555.1 Ignavibacteria bacterium | reverse complement strand
CGAGGCGGCTCTGCGCGGCGGCGCGGCGGCTGTCGAGTGGCGTGAGGGTGCCCGATAGCGAGCGGATCAGGTCCTCGCGCCGAGCCAGGAGTGCGACGTCGCCGGGGTGGGCGGCCAGCTGTTGCTCGACCTCGGTGAGCGGGGCTCGGGCGGCGGCCAGCTTCGCCTCCAGGCCGGCCACCTCGGTCTGGAGCTCCCGGCGGAGAGTCCGGCGCAGGGCGAGCTGCTGCTGCTCCCGGAGCTCCACGTAGGTCGTCACGTAGGTACGGAGGAGCTCGGCCGAGGAGTCGGCGTCGGACGCGACGAGCCGAGCTCGTACCCGATAACAGCTCCCAATCCAAGCTGCATAACCAGGAATAAAAGTATCCGGAGAAATGAAACCTCAGTTGATTCAATATATTGTATAAGGATCAAAGTAAGTATTATTGCTGCCGGGTCATTGCTTCCTGATTCAAGCTCCAGTAATGGTTTAATTCTGCCTTTTAACTTAGTACCTTTGGCACTTAAAACCGAAAATACTGCCGCAGCATCGGTAGAAGATATAATTGCGCCTATTAAAAAACCATATTTTAAGGGAATGTTGAAGAAGTAATGGATAATAAGCCCCATCGTGGCAGTTGTAATTACAACGCCGAGTGTGGATAAGCTGAAAGCGGTCCATATAATTGGCTTTACATCGCGCCATTTGGTATCAAGCCCGCCGGAGAATAGAATAAACACCAGCGCGATTATACCTATATACTGAGCGATATAGATATTATCAAAATGTATCTTACCCAATCCGTCTGAGCCCGCAAGCATACCAACAAGGAGAAAGAGAACAAGCGAGGGCAGCCCGAGATTTTCGGATAGCTTCGTCAGGTATATGCTGATAAGTATCAGCACAGAAAGCACCAGCAGAATATATTCAAATGGAAGCATAAGCTTTAACTAAGAATTAAAGGAACTAAACAATATAAATAAAAGCGGGCAAATACTATCTTATTAATAGATGCCCGTTAAATTAAAAGTTACCGGATTTAAAGCTTTACTGCATAGAGCAGATTAACACGGAATCATTAGCTTACGAGTCTTTTCCGTGGCAATTTTTGTATTTCTTGCCGCTGCCGCATGGACAAGGATCGTTCCGGCCGACCTTGGGTCCGACCTTAATCGGAATTTTCTTCGTCTCATTTGGCTGGTTCTGCATATTATCTGATTGCTCAGGCGTCATTTTCATTCCAACACCATCTGCACTCTGCTTAATTGTCGTCATTCTCTGCGGCAATCTTTGTCTCTGCTGCGGAACTTCAACTTTCTGCTCCTGTGTAGTAAACTTAAATACAAAGTTAATTACATCCTTGCTTATATCTTCAAGCATCTGGACAAACAGGCCAAAGCCGTCTTTTTTATATTCAATGAGCGGATCTTTCTGGCCATAAGCGCGGAAGTTGATACCTTCTTTCAGGTCATCCATTTCGCGCAAATGCTCTTTCCATTTATCATCAATTACTGTCAGCATTGCAAATCTTTCTATCTGTGCGATAAGATCAATGCCGTATTTTTCTTCTTTGCGCGCATAGTTATCGTGAACAAGCTTCATAATGTAATCTTCAAGTCCCTTTTCTCCCATCTTTGCGAAATCATCGGGGGAGATATCCATTAATACAGTGAATGTCCTTTGTATCTCATCTCTTAATCCATCGTAATCACCATCAGGGAAATATTTCTTAACGGTAGTTTCAACATAAGATTCAGCCATATCAAAGATCTCATCTTTAACTCTCTCACCCATGAGCGCTTGGCGTCTTCTATCGTAAATAACCTCACGCTGCTGATTCATGACGTCATCATACTCAAGCAGTCTCTTACGTATTCCGAAGTTATTTTCCTCAACTTTTTTCTGCGCGCGCTCAACTGAGCTTGTTATCATAGAGTGTTCAATAGCTTCACCTTCTTCAATTCCAAGTTTTTCCATGACCCTGGAAATTCTCTCACTGCCAAAGAGCCTCATCAGGTCATCTTCCAATGAAAGGAAGAACTTGGTTGACCCTTTATCACCCTGCCTGCCCGCGCGTCCCCTTAGCTGCCTATCAATACGTCGAGCTTCGTGCCGCTCTGTACCAATGATGTGCAAACCGCCCAGTTCACCTATACCCGGACCTAATTTTATATCAGTACCGCGACCTGCCATGTTTGTTGCAATTGTAACTGCGCTTTTCAGACCGGCATTCTGAATTATCTGCGCCTCTCGCTGATGTTGTTTGGCGTTCAATACTTCATGGGCTACCTGCTTACGCTTCAGCATTCTGGAAATTGTTTCCGATACTTCAACTGATGTTGTACCAACAAGTACAGGCCTGCCAATTTGTTTCATCTTTTCAATTTCAGCAATTACCGCGTTATATTTTTCACGTTTTGTCTTGTAAACAACATCATTAACATCATCGCGAATACAATCCTGGTTAGTAGGTATTACAACTACATCAAGTTTGTAGATATCAAGGAACTCACCCGCTTCGGTTTCAGCAGTACCAGTCATACCCGCAAGCTTTTTATACAGACGGAAATAATTCTGCAGTGTAACAGTCGCAAGTGTCTGCGTATCTTTTTCAACATGAACTCCTTCTTTGGCTTCAATTGCCTGGTGCAGACCTTCGGAATACCTTCTTCCGGCAAGCACACGTCCGGTGAATTCATCAACTATCATTACTTTGTTATCCTGGATAACATACTCAACATCATTTTCATATAACGCATATGCCCTTAACAATTGCTGTACAGTATGTATTCTGTCACTTCTTTGAGAATATAGCTCTCCAAGAGCATCTTTTTTGGCAATTTTTTCAGGTTCACTCATTACAGTATCATTTTCCAATTGAGCTATTTCGGTACCCATATCCGGCAGCACAAAGAAATCCTTATCCTCGTTAGATGTAGTTAAGAATTCACGGCCCTTTTCGGTCAGATCAATTGAATGTCCTTTTTCGTCAATAGCAAAATACATTACATCATCAATTTCAGGCAATCTCTTCGCATTATCCCTCAGGAATTCATTCTGAGTAGCCTGCATCAATGTTTTATTTGCAGGTTCAGAGAAAAGTTTGGAAAGCTTTTTATTTTTCGGGAATCCTCTGAATGCTCTTAACAATGCCACACCGGCTTCATGGATTTCATCTTTTGATGCGGCTTCACCTTTATTCAAAATAACTTCAGCTTCGCCAATAATTTTCGCAATAAGGCTTTTCTGCGCGTCCACTAACCGTTTTACGCGGGGATTCATTTCATCGAATTTGTGCTCGCTCATTTCAACAGCACCTGAAATTATAAGCGGCGTCCTTGCTTCATCTATAAGTACAGAATCAACTTCATCCACTATTGCATAATTATGCCCGCGCTGAACCATGAATTTTTTATCGACCACCATGTTATCGCGCAGGTAATCGAAGCCAAATTCATTATTAGTACCATAAACAATATCACATGCGTATGAATCACGCCTCTTATCATTATCTATATCGTTTAATATTACGCCTACAGTCAGGCCGTGGAATTTAAATACCTCACCCATCCATTCACTATCGCGTTTTGCAAGGTAATCGTTAACAGTAATGATATGTACGCCTTTGCCTGGGAGTGCATTCAGGTAAATGGGGAGTGTTCCAACAAGTGTCTTACCTTCACCTGTTGCCATCTCGGCAATCTTACCCTGGTGGAGCACCATACCGCCGATAAGCTGTACATCGAACGGGATCATATCCCACTGTACACGCTGACCCGCAGCAAGCCACTCCTTACCGCATAGCCTGCGGCAGGTATCTTTAACCACTGCAAAAGCCTGCGGAAGAAGTTCATTTAAAGTTTCTTCGATGGTTTCATCAAGCTCCTTCTCGGTTTTCTCGAGTTCATCATATATCTCTTTTCTTTCGTCATGAGTAATGTCATTTGTCAGCTTTGAACGGAGCTCAACTAACTTATCCTCAAATTCCTGGGTATTATTCCTGATAATTTCCCTGAACTCAGCGGTCTTAGCCCTGAGCTCATCATCTGTTAGATTTTTGTATTCTTCGTAAAATTCATTTATTTCATCAACTAAAGGGCGTAATTCTTTTACATCCTTTTCGTGTTTTGATGGAAATATTTTCTTTAAAAAATTGAACATGTTATTTTATCCTGAGCGCAGCGAAGGATCTCATTCGGAGCGCATTTAATTATTCTTATCCTGAACGTAGTGAAGGATCCCTTTGGGGATACCTGATTAAATTCACTGCCAGGCTTTTTTGTTTTGAACTTATTTTAAGATATTACTTCAATCTGACTGACCTTATTTGCCAGATCAACCCAATCCGGGTTAATGCTGTCAATTAAATCTATTTTCTTTTTTCTTACCCAGCCTTTAATCTGCTTTTCTCTTGCATTTGCTTCAGAAGAATTGCTATGTTCTTCAAAGTAAACTAATTTATCTGCATTATATCTTTTTGTAAATCCATTGTAGTACTTTGACTGATGTTCGAATGTTCGTCTGGCGACATTATCTGTAACACCTGTATATAATACTTTATTGTGATTATTAGTTAAGATATATACGTAATACTTTTCATTCATCGCTTACCGAATGAGACCCTTCACTGCGTTCAGGGTGCTTTTTTCCACTTAATACTGCATCCCATTGAAGGGATCATTTCAAAATCAATTTCTTTGCCGGCTAAGAGCAGGTCAATTGCTCTTTCAAGGTCTTTACTTTTTACTGCGGATTCATCCTTCCAGCTGTCATCTATTCTGCCCCTGTATTTAAGAAACCGTTGTTTATCATACAAATAAATATCGGGTGTACAGATAGCGTCATATGACATTGCTGTAGTTTGAGAGTCATCCCTTAAATAAGGGAATGCAAAACCTTTTTCAGCAGAGCGCTTTTTCATCCCTTCGAACGAATCTTCAGGGTAAAGAGCCTCATCATTTGCATTAATGCATACTAAGGCGAATGACTTCCCTGAATATTTTTTTGCGATATTGTTTATCCTGTCTTCAACCGCAATTACGTATGGGCAGTGATTGCAGGTGAACATGATACACAGTACATTTTTATCATCAAAATCACGCAATGAATATTCATTATCGTCTGTCCCAACGAGTGTGAAGGAATGCGCTTTTGAACCGATATGTAATTCACTTGGTGATACAGGCATATTTTTTTAATTATCAATTAACAATGTGCAATGAACAATAAAAACAAGATTTCAATAATCTTAAATTATCAGCTTATCAAGTTGTTTTTCAAATGCGGAATGATCATTTTTATCATAACATATCGTAGTAATTCCAAACTTATTTGCAGCTGAACAATTCTCATCCAAATCATCAATGAAAACAGACTCTTCGGGAATTATTCCGAGATGTTCAATTGTTTTCCTGTAAATTTCATCTCCAGGCTTCAGGGAATTCAGTTCATATGATAAAGCAAACTTATGCAGCAAATTGACATAATCAAATTCCCTTTTAATAAACTCAAAATGCAGCGGGCTTGTGTTTGAAAGCAGGTACAATTTGTATTCACCCTCTTCAGAAAGATCTCTTACAAGCTCACTCATAGGCTTAATTTCGCTGAACATATCATTAAACGCATCTGCAAAATCATTTCGTTCCATCTTAAGGTTTAATCCACTTAAACATTTAGTAATGAATTCATCAGTTGATATCCCGCCTGACTCATACCCAAGAAGCCTGTAATTGCCGCCCTTGAAAAAGCTCATGTAAGTATCATCGCTTACTCCATTTGCCTTAAGCTTATTTATGAACCGTTCATATTCAACATTAACAAGTACATTTCCCAGATCGAAGATAATATTTTTTATCAAATTTTAATTACTGTTTTCCATTTCCATTTTAAGCATAAATCTTTTCATTTCAATACCGCCCCCAAAACCGCCTATTGACCCGTCTTTTGCAATTACCCGGTGACAGGGAATAATTATCGGCACCGGATTGATAGCACAGCAGGTTGCAGCTGCGCGAAATGCTTTTTTATTTCCCGCCCGGCCGGCAAGTTCTGAATATGATATGGTTTCCCCATATTCAGTATTTCCCAATTCCTGCCAAACACTTGTCTGAAACCCCGTACCTTTTAGATATACTTTCATATCAAATTGCTTTCTTATGCCCCTGAAGTAATCCTTTATCTGGCTAATTTCATATGAAATTCCGGAACCTGTTTTAACAGGATCTTCATTTAGATAATCTTTAACTTTTTTCAGGAATTTTCTTTCATTATCCGAAAGATCAACGTAACAAATACCCTGAACATTTTTAGCAATAAAAAAGGAGCGTTTTAGCTGCGGAACGTAAAATTTTGAGTAAAATATCATTTTTTAGTGATAAAACTTACAAATTTACAAAAAAAATAGGATAAGTATAAGACATAAAAAAACCACCTCAGTATGACAGAGAGGTGGTTTAAAAAAGCTCTATTTCTGTAATACTATTTTGCCAATATCATTTTCTTTGTAATTTGGTAACCATCAGTTGCAATGGAATAGAAATATATTCCGCTTGAATATCTTGCGGCATCCCATTTAATCATATACTCACCTGCTTTAAGCTGTTCATTAACCAGGTTTTCAACTTCCCGCCCAAGAACGTCATAGACGGATACCCTGACGAAAGACTGCCGGGGCAGGTCAAACCTGATTGATGTTGCCGGGTTAAACGGATTTGGGTAATTCTGTTTCAGCTCATAATTAACAGGAATGTTGCCTGATATCGGGTCTATACCGGAAATCTTTGAATACCTTAAAGTATAGAAAGCAACCCCGGTACCTGAAAAATTAGCTGATCCTGTAACAAATATTCTGTCCGTATCCTGTACAGCAACACCGGATGCGTAATCATTGCTGCTTGCAGAACCATTTTCTCTTTTTTCCCAGTTCATTGTACCACCGGTTCTGTATGATATTGTGAGGTAGTCGTAACCAGTACCGGAACCGACGCTGGAACCAGTCACATAAACATTACCCGAAGCATTATCTACAGCAATTGAAGTCGGGAAATCGCTTCCTGAATTCGTTGTCCTTTGAAGCCATTGCTGAACCAGAGAAGAATTATATTTAATAGTTGCAAAATCAAATCCGGTTCCTGTACCGGTGCTGTAACCAGTTACATAAACATTATTGCCATTATCAATAGCCATACTAGTCAATACATCGGTAGTTAATTGCGGGCCGTTATATGCAACTGAAGCCAAACTGTCACCTGTTGCAGCGCTGTATTTTATTGTGAAAAAATCCTGGCCGCCGCCAAACCTTACACTGTACCCGCCAACATAAACATTTGAGGAGGTATTATCCAGAACAAGAGAAACTGCATTATCTTCGTTCAATTGGTCTCCAGCATATTTTTTAGCCCATGCAACTGTACCGTTAAAGTTTATCTTAAGTGTTAAATAATCTTCTGTTCCCGCAACACCCGTGCCTGATTTTCCTGTAACAAAAACATTTCCTGAACCATCGACCTTAATAGCCTGTGCCTGATCAAATACAGATGAAAGTCCGCCTGTATATACATTGGGCCAACCTGCAGCTACATTTCCTGAAGCGTCGTATTTTATTGTAGTAAATTTTTGTGAACCTCCAACATCACTTCTTCCGGTTACATAAACATTACCAGAAGCATCAACAGCAACTGCAAAACCATAATCCCCGCCATTACCGGTTCCGTTATAAGTTTTAACCCATAACCTGTTGCCGGTGGCTGCATCATATTTAATTGTAATAATATCCCTGCTTGGTGTAAAAGACCATCCTGTTACATATACAGCATTATTATCACAAGTAATTGCGCTGACTTTTTCATCTAAATTTGCGCCGTTATACCTGTTTACCCAAACGGTATCACCGGTATCCGGATTATAACGCAGAGTAACTATATCTGCAGCTGTACCTGAACCAATGCTCCACCCTGTAACAAAAACATTACCCGATGAATTAATACTTACACCAACTGAAGAATCCTGCTGGTTTAAAGGTCCGTTATAGACTTTTGCCCAAATAGTATTGGGTTGCGAATAAACATTTGATTGGGCAAAATATAGGCAGGATATTGCAATAAAAACTAATAAATATGTTTTCTTCATATAGATATGTATTTATAAATTAAGAATTTGATAAATCAAAATTAGTTGATATACGGTAGCCAAACAATACCGTATAAGCGTGAATAATTACATACTTTAATGCGAAAAATTGATTTTTTTAACTATCCGTTTTAATATATAAAATAAAATACTGAATAACAACATATGAACTAATTTCCCATTATTAGTTCACTATTGATACTAACAAAAATGCCGGATAAAAAATTACCCGGCATAGTTTTTATAGAATAATCTATTCTATTTTACAAGTATCATTTTCCTGGAATCAGTAAATCTATCTGTAATAATTCTATAATAGTATATACCGCTGGTCAGATCAGCAGCGTTTAAATTATACTCATAGACAGCAGGCGATAAATTTCCAAATGCAATATTTTTAACTTCTCTGCCAATTGCATCAAATATTTTTATAGCGACATTTTGCTGTTCAGGTATTGAAAATTTTATCCTGGTTGACGGGTTGAACGGATTAGGATAGTTCTGAGATAAACTGAATTTATCGGGAACCTGGTTATTGACAGGTTCAATTCCAACTAAATCACCATACTTTAATGTTGCATAGTCATAATCAGAGTTGGCTCCAGTGCTCCTGCCTGTAACATACGCATTCCCATTATCATCGGCTACTACCGAAGAGCTGTAATCGTTTTGATTGCCTGTACCATTATATGACATTATCCAGGTTTCCGAACCGGAGGGAGAATATTTTATGGTTGCATAATCATCTGAACCTGCACCCTTACTGCTGCCGGTGATGTAAACGTTCATACTGTTGTCTACAAAAACAGAACGCGAAACATCTACTGAATTACTTGGGCCATTATATATTGCTACCCAAAGTAAATTTCCATTAGGATCATACTTTAAAGTACCATAGTTTGAATCCAGGACTGTACCTGAAACCTGAGTTGTAAAGCCAGTGAGATAGATATTATTTAAAGCATCAACTGTCATTGCTGTTGCCAGATCTATATCACTTGAGGTACCATTATACTGTTTTTCCCAAATTAAACTTCCGCTCGGATCATATTTCAGTGTCAGAAAATTAAATTTCTGTGATGCGCCAAAATCTGTTGAGCCGCAAGCGATCACGTTGCCTGCTCCATCAACTTTTAAACCAACAAGAGCGTCTCCTCCATTGCCTGAGCCATTATATCTTTTTACCCACTGCTGAACACCTGAACTGTTATATTTAACAACTGCAATATCAAGTCCGGAGTTTGAGCCAATACTGCAGCCCCCGGCATATATATTGTTGCTGTTATCAATATCAACGGATACAACATAGTCGTCACTGTTACCAGTTCCGTTATAAGTTGTCGCCCATGCCTGGGTCCCGTCTGGATTATATTTAATTGTAATGAAATCTATTCCGGATGCTGTTTCTGTAGTTTTTCCACCTACTATTATACTGCCATCAGTTGCAATATGAATTGATTTACCTTCATCAAATCCATTTGCGGGACCATTATATCTTGCTGCCCATTGCTGCACACCGGATGAATTGTATTTGATTGTAACTATATCTGCAGATCCAAAATCAACTCTTCCGGTTATAAAAATATTTCCGGATGCATCAATAGCAATAGCGTTGGAGTAATCACCACCGTTAATTGGACCATTGTATGTAGCTTCCCATAAAATCGCTCCTAATGGATTATACTTTATGGTTTTGTAATCTTTGCCTGTACCGGCGCCTGTGCTGTAACCGGTAACAACAACATTACCGCCCGGATCCGTAGCAATAGCGTATGCCCAGTCAGTTGAGTTTCCTGCACCGTTGTACCGGGTTGCCCACTCCTGACCAATTGAAAATGATTGAGTTACATACACTAAAACTGAGAATATTGTAATTATTAATTTATTCATCTTTTCCCCCATCCGAGTTATCGGAATTTTAATTGATGAAATGTGTTGATTGATTACCCTTAAATTAGTTAACAAATAACGTTATGTCAATCAATTATTCAGTTAGTAGAAATAGCTATACGCTTATTTTCCATTAGGAAATACTTCATTATTTCACAAAAAAATAGTAAATTTGCAAATAAGACTTTCAAATGACTAAGATAAAGAACTTAAAAATGAAAATAACAATAGGGATGATTTTGGTCTTGGTAATAACCTTTACAATTCTAACAATTAATAAGGACTCAAGAGTTTTAGGAAAAGAAGATAAAAATAATAAAGAGTTTGATTTCAAGCTGAAACCAAGTGAGCTGGTGAGAAAGAAATTAGAGAGTATGACACTTCGTGAAAAGATAGCTCAAATGATAATTGCAAACGCTGTTCCGGAAAATTTTACAGAAGGCTCCGCTGATTTCAGGAAATTCAAAAAACTTTGTGAAGAAAGCAAAGTTGGGGGTTTTATATTTTTCAAGGGAAGCTCCACAGATTACGTTAAACTTTCAAATAAGCTCCAGTCATTTTCTCAAACACCACTACTTATATCATCTGATTTTGAAAGAGGCACAAAGATGCGCGTGACAGACGGAGCGCTATTCCCAACAAACATGGCAATTGGCGCGGCTGATAATAAAGAGCTCTGCTACAAAATGGGCTTAGAGGTCGCAAGGGAAACACGCCTGCTTGGAATACACCAGAACTATGCGCCCGTTTGCGATGTAAACAATAATCCTAACAATCCGATTATAAATGTGAGGTCATTTGGTGAAGATCCGCAGCTCGTGAGCCGTATGTCTGAATCCATGATCAAAGGGCTGCAGGATGGTAAAGTAATCGCGACTGCAAAGCACTTCCCGGGGCACGGAGATACAGATATAGATTCACACAATGACCTGCCGCAGCTGAATTTTACAATGGACAGAATGAATTCAATTGAGCTTGTTCCCTTTAAAAATGCAATTGAGCATAATGTAATGTCAGTTATGATAGCGCATTTAGCTTTCCCTGAGCTTGAAACAACACCTAATATCCCCGCATCACTCTCCCCTTCTATAGTACAGGGCCTGCTGATTGATAAGATGGGATTCGGTGGGCTTGTTGTTACAGATGCGCTTAATATGAAAGGTATAACAAAATATTTTTCAACTTCAGAAGTAGCTGTTATGTGCGTAAAAGCAGGGATTGATCTTATCCTAATGCCGCTTGATGAAGTAACAACCATTAATGCGATTGAAAGCGCGGTTAACAGCGGCCAGATAACCGAGGAAAGAATAAACCGCTCAGCAGAAAAGATCTTGAAAGCTAAGGAATGGCTGGGTTTGTTTGAGAACAAATATGTGCAGGAAGCCGATGTGTATAAAACCATAAATACTATGTATGCAAACGATCTTGCGCAGCAGATTGCAGATGAATCCATTACACTTGTCAAAGATGACAAAAATGTTTTACCTCTAAAGGAAAAGGCCGGCGGTAAAACCGCTATTATTATCATAAGCGAAGGCGGAGACCAGGATAATACAGGATATTTAAATAGTATTGCCTCCGATTATTTTAAAGATAATATAGTATATAGTGCAAACAGTACAACAATGGATGCGGAATTATCCGGAGATTTGAGTTCACTCTCAGGTTATGATAATATAATCATAGCAGTTTACGCAAAAGTCAGGTATGGAACAGGTAAAATATCAATTTCCCCGGGTAACGTTGATTTGGTCAACAGAGTGAACGCTCTAAACAAAAATCTGGCAATTGTTTCACTTGGCAATCCTTACTTACTGAAAGAATTCCCGTCGGCTTCCTCATATATATGCGCTTACGGTGATTCAGATTTTTCAATAAAAGCATCATTTAAAGCAATTACGGGCCAGGTTAAATTTAAGGGTAAATTGCCTGTATCTATCAATGAGAACTATAAGTTTGGTACAGGCATTAATAAATAATTATTGAAACAGCCTATACCAGTGTTTCTATTTATCTTAAATTGATTTATATTTGCATTACAAATCATACAGGAAGGAATTAATAAATGAATAACAGGTTCAAATTAATGTCTGTTTTAACAGCGTTTGTATTCGCAGCTTCAATTTACTTAGTTGGCTGTGTAAATTATGACCAGAAGACCACTTTAAAAGAAGATGGTTCCGGATCAATGAAGATCCATTACTGGTCAAGCATGAAGAATTTTTCGATGGGTACAACTTTAGGAAAATTTGAATTCGAAGAATCAAAAGCAAAAGATAAGTATAAGAGCAGCAATTCTGATGTCACCAGCATAAAAGTTGAAGATAAACTTGATGATTCAACAAAACATGTGAATATTGACCTGACATTTAAAGACATAAATAAATTAGCAGATGCAAAAGGATTTGAAAGCGCAAAAGTAACCTGGAAAGAAGTTCCCGATGGTATGGAGCTTAAATATACTTTGCTCCAGGATACCTCTGCAGCAAAACAGATGAGCGCAAGCGACTACAAAGTTACATATGAATTTACAATGCCGGCAGAAATCGTTTCAACCAACGGAACTAAAGACGGGCAGAACGTAAAATATTCATATACACTTGCAGATCTAGGTAAAGATATAGAAATGACAACTGTGGTAAAAAAAGCAAAAGGCAAATTATGTGGCATAATCGGGATGGCTATGGGAACACTTTTAATTGGTTTTGCATATTACACTCAGAGGAAAAAGAAGAAAAATTCATAATTCATTGATCCCGCTTAAACAGCGGGATTTTTTTATAAACTTAATTATCTTTTAAAAGCCATGAAGAAAACACTTTTAATTTTCATTGCTCTTTTTACAGTAATAGTCTTTACAGGTTCAACCCGCTCACAGGATGACATGATGAAAAAGTGGATGGATTACATGACGCCGGGTGATATGCAGAAAATGCTGACAAAAGGCGTTGGCAGCTGGAAAGTGAAAACAACTTTTTGGATGGCACCGGGTGGTGAGCCCACTCTATCTGATGCTACCGCTAATTCAGAAATGGTCATGGGTGGCAGATATCTTCAAACAAAGATCACCGGCAATATGATGGGAATGCCGTTTGAAGGCATGTCACTGGAAGGTTATGATAATGCCGCAAAGGTATTCATGTCAACATGGGTTGATAATATGGGTACAGGTATAATGTATATGACCGGCAAATGGGATGAATCTGCAAAACAAATAACATATACAGGAAAGACTATTGACCCGATGACAAGTAACTGGATAGATGTAAGACAGGTAGTAACATACAACAGTGACGGCACTACAAAAATGGAAATGTATGGCCCGGGACCCGATGGCAAAGAATTTAAATCCATGGAAATTATTTCCACAAAGCAGTAATTTTAAATATAAATTTCGTACGACTGAAGCCTTCATTGTTACAATGAAGGCTTTTCTTTTTACAGTCATTTTCATCTACTTATACCTAAGTTCGGGTAAATTAGGCAAAAAATAGTAATTCATTGAGACTTAAATGCTTAATAGGTATATTTGTACTATAATATAAATTCAAATGCCTGATACCAAATGTCATAATTTTCCCCATGTTTCAGGGAAAAATATGTCATTTTTTAATGGTATGTTTAAACTGGTATTCACTGTTCTTTTAATGGTTTTCACCGAGGTAATCGCTCAGCCAAAATCAACTGATTTTGCGGTTGTTGATAAGATCATCGAAGATGGCATTAGAAATATGGCATACCCTTCGGCAGTTTTGGTTGTGGGTAACTCAAAGGGCATTATTTATCAAAACTCATACGGAAGGCTGACATACGGCGAGGAATCAGAAGCTACATCGATGAGAACAATTTATGATCTTGCTTCCGTAACTAAGGTCATAGCAACAACAGCTGCTATTATGAGACTATACGACGATGGCAAGATCGATTTGAATGCTCCTGTTTATCAATACATACCTGAATTCAATAATAACGGTAAAAACAATATTACTGTTTTTAACTTACTGATTCATAATTCAGGTTTGACCGCATGGACTCCTTTTTACCAGGACCCAAATATGGATTCACCCCAAAAAGTAAAGGATGCCATTTACAATTGTGCGAAAGAATACGAAACCGGTTCACGTGCATTATACAGCGACTATAACGCTTTTTTGCTGGGTGAAATTGTTGAGCGCATTAGCGGAATGAAGCTGGACAGGTTCTGCAAAGATAATCTCTTCAGCCGGCTGAACATGGTAGATACTGATTACCTTATCCCAATGAGCGAAGATTACAGAATAGCGCCGACTGAAAATGACACCTACTGGCGCAACCAGCAGTTAAAAGGATATGTGCACGATGAGCTGGCAGCAATTTTAGAAGGTGTTTCAGGAAATGCGGGGCTTTTTTCAACAGGACCGGACCTCTTTAAATACATGCAAATGATGCTTAACTACGGAGTATTTACTGATGAGAGAAAAATGTCACCACAGACTATGCAGGATACAATGTTTAAAAGTACAACAGTTGAGCTTTTCACCACAAAGGTTACAGGTTTAGGCTACAGCAATACAAGAGCATTAGGATGGGATACCAAACCTGAAGCCACCAAGTATCCGCCGCCATGCGGCAACAGATTTTCATCAAATTGTTTTGGACATACCGGGTATACAGGCACATGCGTATGGTGCGATAGAGAAAAGGACTTAATTGTGATATTTCTCACAAACAGAGTTTATCCAAACAGAAACAGCGAAGAGGTTAGAAGTGTAAGACCCAAAGTACACGATGAAATCTGCAAGATATTGGGATTTTGATTTTTATAAAAAAGAAAATTTTTAATTAAACTATTATTATTCTAAAAATACATAAAGATAAAAATATTATATGAAGGCTTTCAAAAACGAACCATTTACAGATTTTTCAAAACCCAAAAATGCTAATAAATTCCGTGAAGC
>JBDTNV010000062.1:0-15209 GCA_039933555.1 Ignavibacteria bacterium | reverse complement strand
GTTATTTTATCAACCTTAGAGACAAGGTGATAAATTAACTTCGTTATTTTATCAATATCATTTTCTTTGTGTCAGTATATCCGCCTGCATTTATCCTGTAGTAATAAATACCAGTTCCAAGATCCTCTGCATTAAAGTTAATTTCATAACTGCCTGCCTGTTTAAATTCGTTAACCGGGGTTCTCACTTCCCTGCCTAATACATCAAACACTGTAATTTTTACAAACGTATTCTGCGCAATTGTATAATTTATGTTTGTTACCGGGTTAAACGGATTTGGGTAATTTTGAGAAAGTGAAAATTTAGACGGAATATTATTGTTGTTATTAAGCCCTGTTAGAATGTTAAGGGTATCTGCAAGCCTTATAACATTTCCGTTTGATGATACCGCGTAACCATAGACCACCATTCCTGACTGGAAAAAATCAAAATGAGTGAGGTTTGTAACTCCAACGGGTACCGGGGTTGTAACCCAGGTTAAGCCGTTATCGGTACTTCTTTTTATACCGCCGTTTGAGCCAAGTATATATACAACCGGAGTTGCAGGTACCCAAACCAAATAGCAAGTTCCTGTGACACCGCTTCCGATATTAACACTATTCCATGAAATTCCGCCGTCTGTGGTTCTTGATACCATTGGGCATGATGTTGATGTTGCTGCAACACCAAACATTTTATTTGAGTGGAATGCAATAGCTGAAGTATAGTTTCCGCTGACACTTAACTGCTGTGTCGTCCATGAACCTGCATTATTTGTAGTGAGCCGTATCCTTGCGGCCCCGTTATTCATCCCAAATCCATAGAATTCATTATCAACAATCATTAGCGAGTTTTGTGCGTTCGATACACCCGTTACACCCGCGCTCAGTTCAACCCAGTTAAGCCCTGTGTTTGATGACCTGTAAACTTTTTCCGCAATGGCCAGCCCGAATACATTGCCGTTAATTTTTGTAAATGCCAGCCCCGAGAAATGTCCGCCATTACCGCTTGTAGTTAATACGGCGGTCCAGTTTAATCCTGCGTTGGTTGTTTTATAGACATTGGCATTCCCGTTCACATAGCCTTCACCGGCGAATGCAATATTATTGTTCAAAGCGTAGATACAGTACAGTTCATTACCAATTCCATTAACAGGAACAGTAGCCCATGTTGTGCCGCCATCAGTAGTTCTGAACATTTTAGGCGCGTTCAGGCTTCCGTCGGCTATCCATGCTGTATTAATTCCCGAAACACTAATGCTCGGCCTTACACCCGGTGCTGTTACATTTCCTGCATTCATCCAGCTTTGAGCTTGTATACTAAGAGAAAATGTTAAGAAAAAAGCAATAATTAAAAATTGTCTCATATTTGAAACCCCCTTTACTTATAGCTAATTTAGTTAACATTAGTTACGAGGAAAATCACCTATAAGCGGTATAATAAAAAAGCGTTCTTGTAGAACGCCTTTTCGTGAAGATTTTCAATAAACATCTATTTAATTAAGATCATTTTTCTGGTTTCTTTAAAATTACCAGAAGATAATGTATAAAAGTATATTCCACTCGAGAAATTTGAAGCATCCCATTCGGCCTCATAAGTCCCTGCTTTCAATTCTCCATTAACAAGAGTTTCAACTATTTTTCCTGATACATCATAAATTGTTAGCGTTACAAATCCGAAATCAGCAATCCGAAATCCGAAATGTGTAACCGGATTAAACGGATTTGGGTAATTCTGCTCTAGAGCAAATGATATGGGAACTTCACTGCTTATATTATTGATAAAAGTTATTCCGCCATTGGTTGTTTTTAAGATCTTGCCTGACCATGTTGAAATAAACCCAGTGGTTGAATTTGTGAACCAGATATCCGTTAATATCTCAGTTAATGGCGATGTTTGTGAAGTCCAGTTTGCGCCCGTATTGGTAGTTCTGATTATTGCGCCGTTATTCCCGCATGCATAGGCAGTATTCGCATCAGTAAAGAAAATTCCGAATAATGATTCACCGGTACCGCTTGGAATGAGGCTCCAGTTTGCGCCCGCATTTGTAGTTTTTAAAACTCTTCCCGCGTCACTGACTGCGATTCCGTTATTATCATCAGTAAATGAAATATCGCGGATCGTCTCAAAACTGATATATGGTGCGCTTTGCGGAAGCCAGCTAGCGCCGGCATCGGTTGTTTTTATAATAATTGAACCCCCTGAAACATACCCGGTAGTTTCATTCCTGAAATGGATGTTGGATAGCGCATTCTGGATCCCTGTAACAGATTGAAACCATGTCGCCCCTCTATCTGTGGTTTTAAGTATTTTCCCCGCACTGCCGACTGCAAAACCTGTAAATGAATTCACGAACTGTATTCCCCAATACTGAGTCACTGTGTCGATGGTGTTCAATAAAACCCAGTTTGCTCCGCCATTTACAGTTTTTATAATCCTGCCGAAATTGCCTCCCATAAATACCGTATCGGCTGTAATGCACCAGATTCCCATCCATCTCATAGAAGTAAAGCCTGAATTCTGGTCAGTCCAGTTTGCGCCTCCATTGGTAGTTTTATGGATATTAAAATTTGAACCGTTATATAAAGGTGCCGATGTATATCCTGTATTTGCGTCAACAAATCTAACCAGCTGTAATGACTGTGCAGGATTAAATGAGGTCTGTATGAACCAGCCCTGTGAAAAGGTAAGTACAGGAAATAAAAGTATTAAAATTATTTTTTTCATTATCGTTATTTTATTAACTTAGAAAATGTTTTAAAGTAGTTACATTACTTTATCAACAACATTTTTTTAGTTTGTTTAAAATTACCGCTTTTGAGAGTATAGAAATATATTCCGCTGGAATATCGCGATGCATCCCACTCAGCTTCATATGTACCTGAAGCTAATTCCTCATTTACAAGAACTTCAACTTTCCTTCCTGATGCATCAAATATTGTGAGATATGTAAATCCGAAATCCGCGATCTGAAATTCGAAATGAGTGGTTGGATTAAACGGGTTTGGATAATTTTGCTTAAGTAAAAACTTCTCAGGCAGTTCATTTCCTGTTTGCTGAATTCCGAACCATGGAGAAACATTTATGTAACATGTCCTTATCAGTGTATCAGTTCCAAAAGAATTCGATGCAATAAGTGTTACAGGATACGTACCTGCCGTGCTGTATAATACATTGAGAGGGTTTTGTAGAGTTGTGCTTGGAGTATTAGAACCCGGCAATAACCAAAGCCAGCTGGTTGGGTTAAATGAAGACTGGTCAAAGAATGAGACCGTATCTGTTGCAAATATCTGATTTGATCTGGCTTTGAAATCAGCTACGGGTTTAATTGTGTAATTGGTCTTATATGCTTTTATTTCAGTGCCGCTGCCGGCTGTAATGAAAATACCATCCTTTGATAGCGAGGGGCCGCTGTAGTAATTATATGGTACGCTCAGGCTCCATTTTACTATTTGCAGGTTTGGTGAAAATGCAACATACCTGCCGTTTCCAGTTTCTGCTGTACTGATATATACAGTAGAATCAGCTCCGCAGGCAAAATAAGCAAGCGGCGTTCTTGTTTGGGCTGAATCAAGAATATTTCCGTTTGCAGGATCAAGCCTGTAAACGTTGCTGTTTGCAAATTGTGATGGGTCATTTATATTCGAAGCATACAAAGTACCATCTTTACCAACGCCCTTAACCACATAACCAGGGGTGTGTACCCACTGCTGAACAAATGCAGTACCGTTATCTCTGAAAGCAAACAATGAACCCCCATCTCTGCAAATATATATTGTTCCGTCGGGTCCGATACACAGATCATTTTCCTGGTCACCATCACCGGCAAGATCAGCTGAAGTATATTTTGTTATCCCTGTAGTTAGATCAATTGCGATAAGTTTTTTAGGGGTTACAATAGACCCTGTCCAGTGATAATAAGTATTGCCATAAATGCAAAAACCGCCATCGGGTCCAACAGGTATAATGTAATTATTTGTCCATCTTGCAGCGCCTGTATTTTTGTTGATCCTCTTTCCCCTATCTATAGGATCACCATCACAGGCAAACAACAAACCTGTATTCCCGGGAAACATATCAGATGGAATAGACCATTTTACTGAGCCATCGGAAATATTCAGAGCATAAAGAATGCCAGTGAAATAATCATGGGCATAAACAGCATCCTCGGTGAAACCGACAGCATACATTCGTGATGACGAGTTTATCATTTTTTCCCAAATAAGAGCGCCTGTATTGATATTGCGTAATTCTATTTTTCCCGTATATGGCGAAAGAACAATTCTGGAAGTTACAAATTTATCGTTATAAGAGTATATTGAATTTCCCCATGCTGTTGAATTTGTACTGTTTACTATCCAGTAAGTACCTGCGACACTATTTGGCCCTGTAATTTTGCATATGCCATTTCTTTGCAGGTTACCACCTGTTGTAGTCCAGTTTTGAGAAAATATGCTGTAAGAGTTTAATATGATTATTAAAAAAAGTACCCTTAATTTCATGGTTTTGATATTTAATACTCAATAATAAAGATGTTTTTAGAGTAAATCTATTTAGAAATTAATAACTATAACTAAGATGCTGTTATAATGTTATTTCTGAGTTGGTTCAAAGAGGAAAATTACCCACTTATTTGTTTCCCCTGCTTTGGTCATTGATACACCAGGATTTTTATTTTGAGCCATAAGCTCAGTAAAAATACTATTCATAAGCGTAGGTTCTTTCTTAACGAATATTATTCCTTTTTTGTTTTTTCCCATGAAAGATAATATTTCAGCAGTCAAAGCCTGCTTTTCAACCGGTATATTATAACCGCTTATCATAATCTTCTCGGGCGGGGCGAGCTTTGTTCTAAATGGAATTGTGAGTATGCTGGAATCACTTCCTTCGGTATCAAAAATAAGCGAGGGATAGGACAAAATATTTTCTTCGATAAACTTCATAAGCTGCCTCGCATCCTGCGAATCTTCGGAAGTTGCAATAAACTGTATGACCTTTGGAACAAGTTTATTATACTTAACAGGGACGAAATCTTTGATATAAGAAAGGGGTATGGCGCTGAGAATTATAACTGAGGCAAGTGAATATTTAACTGCTTTTGAATTGAATCGCACAAGGAAGCTATCCAGTCCGAATGCTGTAATTATTGAAGCAAGATAGAAAGTGAGGTAAAAATATCTGGTTGTAAGATATAGATTTGAAATTGTTCCATATAAGCCATTTATAAACGCAGGCAAAAAAATCGGGAACAGTAATATCAGAAAAATTAAAAATGACCGGGTTTTATAAGTTATTATTGCACCTTTTACGAGAAAATAAAACAATACGAAGGTCATACCGACCACAATAAAGTAGGCAGGCATGAAAAAACCCATGAGCCTGACCTTCAGGTTCAAACCTTCAATATTACCACCGACAAGGAAATCATAATCTCTTACAGCAGTAAATGTTTTGAAAAAGTCACCATACATCTGGTAGCTTATTCCCATCCAGATAATCTGAAAAAGGATTGTGAGGAATACGAACAAATATGATCCGGGCTTACGCAAATTCAGAGCTATCATACAAAAACCAAGCAGAATAAACAAACCTTCAGCTCTGAACAAAAGACAAATGAAAGAAAATACTCCTGCAATGAGGAAATACTTGATACTTTGTCTGCTCTCATCTGCAGCAATTGCCTTTATAAAATAAAATATCATTATGCAAATTGAAGCAAGGTACAATTGTTGTGGTATAGGTGTAAAATTAAGCCTGAAAATTACAGGGTTAATCAGGAATATAAAAAAAGCGAGCATTGATGTGCGGAAACCGGCAAAAAGCAGGGTAATCTTGAATATATAAATTCCGGCAAGTGTAACCGCAAATATCATTACTATTATAGGAGTGTAATATATCTCATTAGTTATCATTATCAGCGGGCCAATAAGATAGAACCAGCCAGGGTTTCCGGAAAGCGGCTTAACAAAGAAAGGGTTTTGGGCCCACCAAAACGCATTCCATGTCCTGGTGGCCCCCTCACCGTGGTCAATCATGTTGTAATCTATAATCAATAGCTTTACTATTACGCTTGCCACCAGAACAATTACAAATATTAGCAGCTGCTTTTTTGTAAGTGGCACAGAATTAAGTCTGAACTCCCCAAGGGAAAAAAGTTTTGGAAATATCAGCGGTCGTCTTGAAAATATAGTATTATTCAGCATAAAAAGTTTTTTTCTTCACTCTCAATTCAATTTCTTTTCCTATGTGCAAATTTGGCTATATCCTTATACATTAAAATTCAAGTTATATATTTTCAATAATAGAGATGTTTTTGGATTAAATCTATTTACATTTTAATAACCTAAAATAAAAAAGACTGCCCCGGAATTCCGGAACAGTCACTTAATAAAATTGGCATAAATATTATTTAACTAAAACCATTCTCTTTGTATCTTTAAAAATGCCCGTTGGAGTTATTGCCTCTAAAGAATAAAAATATATACCCGAGGCAAGCTCTGAGCCATCAAAGGCAACTTCATAACTGCCCGATTTTTTGAATTCATTAAACACAAAAACTTCCCTGCCAATAATATCATATACTTTGATACTGACCTTACTATCTATTTTAATATCATACACTATCCGGGTAACAGGATTAAACGGATTTGGATAATTTTGCCCCAGACGGAAGTTTTTCACAACCCCTGACTGGTTATTTATTCCAATCGGGGTTGAAGTATAACAGCTGTTATAGAACTGCCTTATATCGTTTACATAAGATCTTAAAGCGGCAACACTGTTTAGCGTTGTAGTGCCCCTGGCTATTACCTGCGCAGTAATAATCACTTGTGTATCCCCGGGATTTATATTTACAGGACCCGTTGATATATATATTCTGTAATCGGCAGGGTTAACTGCAAGCCAGCCAAGCCCCGAAACAGGGTTACCGGAATAAGCCAGTGTAGTTATATAGCCTAATGGATGATGTATATATGATCCATCAACATATAAGCCTCTCATTAAGTTAAAAGTTTGCGTGAAATCATCCGGGTCATGATATTGCTGATTACCATTTATGGTAAAATTAAACACATTCATTCCCATATCTCTATATCCATTTAAAACCATATTAGACTTGTTCCTGCAGAATCTGACAGTATCATTATTATTACCTGTAAATGTATATGCTCCTCTTAATAACACAAAACCTAATGCCGGCGGCGCCGATCCGTATATAGGATCGTTATTATCAGCATTGTAAGTATAACCCATAGATAGAGCTGAATCACATGCGATCTTATCATCGGTAGCATCACCTACATCATCATCTGACCAAATTGTGATATATGTATTGCTCCATAGATCGTTACTCCTGTTAATAATTGTATACTGAGAGAACACAACATTCCCCAACGCACCGGATACATCCAGAGAAAAGTTCAGTTGCTTTATATCCGCCTTTAAAGGCTGCGTACCGCCTCCCAGGAATGAATTTGTATGTGATTCCGCATAACTATCAGTATATGAATAGAACATTGTCTGGCTTCCAAAATCAAGAGCTTTCCATGTATTCGATGCAGTATCAAAATAAACCGGCGCGCCCTGGTCTGAATTTCCGAGAAGTGTATTTGGCCACTTTTGCCTGTCCGGACTGCCTGAATTATGATTCAATTTGTAAATACGGTAATTTGTATCATTCCTGCCTGATGGAATTGAATTGGTAGTATATCCCGGGTAGTATTCATTTTCATATCCTGAAGTTGTTACCCGAGACTCGCCGTTCACATTTGCGCCAATCAGCAGTCCGGATGCAAACCTGGCGTGGTTGCCGGAGCCCTTTGGCCACTCGAAACCGGGAAGATTGGAAGCTTTATCATTATTAAATCCGCCATCATTCCTGAAGAATGCGCTTATTGTATTAGCATCAAGTTTTCTGCTATCAGCAAAAAAATAGTTGCCTACCGATTTAATTATCGTGCCGTTGATTCCGCAGGCGTAACCTGTATTCATATTCTGCATTTCGATCCTGTTCAGGTTATCAGAATATGGAAGATTTTTATTCGACCATACATCGCCGTTAATAGATTCGATCATCGCTCCAGTTTCACCAACAGCAATAAAGTAAAGCATTGTATCTCCTGCAATGTGTGTTGCATTTATAGAGCGTAAGTTCTGGCTGGTCCCGCTGGTAATTGCTATCCAGTTATTCCCTGAATTTGTTGTTTTTATAATTGTACCATTATCACCAACTGCATGGACGATAGATGTGAAGTTCCATAAGTTAATGACAGAAAGAGATCGCAAATTATTTGATGTACCGCTTGAATTTTGAGTCCATGTATCACCCAAATCCATTGAATATAGAATTTTTCCCTGGTCTCCAACAATAAAAAGATCCATAGGAAACCCGGATATCAAATTATTGAGGTTTACGGAAACTGGCGAGGTTCTCTGAACCCATGTTTGCCCCCTATTAATACTTTTTAAGATAGTACCGTTATTGCCAACAGCTATAACTGTTAATGTATCAAATAGAGGCCAGATAGCTCTAAGGTCAGCAGTGGAACCGCTGTTTAAAACTACCCAGTTATTTCCGGAATTGAGGCTTCGCAATATGGTCCCTGAATTTCCCGCAATATATCCGATTGAATCACCGCGAAATAAAATGTAGTTAAGATTGTTGGTTGTCCCAGAAGGTTGTGCAACCCAATTCAAGCCGCCGTTGGTTGATCTTAGAATAATTCCGTTGTTACCTACCGCCCAGGCATTCTGACCGTATGAACTAATTCCATTCAGCTCAATGCCGGTTCCGCTGTTTACCTTAAACCAGCCAGGCTGTGAAAATATTGCATTTGAACAAATAAGAAAGAGGAATATGATTAGCGTTTTTGAAAATTTCATAATAGTTAATACTCCGGTTTAAATTAAGAGATATAATTTATGCGATCATCAAATTGAAAAAATTAGATATAACACATACTCATTATAGCTCAAATATAACATTTACGCAAATTGAATAAAATGATGCATCTCATATAAAGATATATTGTTTTTACTTTATTGGCTAAAAGAACCCATAAATAGAAGCATTTAACAAAAAAAGCCCGTCCCTTCAGATATTGGGGACAGGCTTTTACAAAACTTAAAAAAATAAGAATTTACTTAACTAAAATCATTTTCTTAACATCAGTGAACTTACCGGCATTAATTTTATAGAAATAAATGCCGCTGGGATACTTCACTGCATCCCATTGAATATTATGACTTCCGCCAGGCAAAACTTTATTGACTAAGTTTTCAATTAATTTTCCGTTTATATCATAAATAGCAATATTAACAAAGCCGCTTTCAGGAAGATTGAAAATAATATTTGTTGTCGGGTTAAAAGGATTTGGATAATTCTGCCAAAGTAAATAATCCTCAGGTATTTCATTATTGTTACCGGATATTCCAACAAACCCGACATTTACGTTTACAAACCTTTCGTGAACAGGCGTGCCGTTCGGTCCGTTGCCCTGTATCCTGATATTGTAATTTCCGTTTGGAACGCCCCCTGCAGTTTTTATCCTAAGCCTCAGCGAATCAGGAAAAGATGTTAATAATATCTGTGGTGTATTTGTTGTTTTATTCAGAAGACTTAATGTAATTGTGCCTGTGCCTGGTGGATTTGTAACAGTTGCAGAAAACAATGCAGAATCATTGTAAAGTTTAACTGCAGGAATTGAAACGTAAACAAACTGGCTGTCATTAATACCATTCATACCAAAAGCGTTCGGCTGGACTCTCATTGCAAAATCCGGGAAGTATGAACCCATATTCAGGGCAGTGTTGTTCCTGTGGTCGCTCCATACACTAAAACCAACTTTGGGATTATTTGCTGTCATAGTTGTATAGTCTCCCCTATAGCAGTTGGTATTGGGCGCACATGAAGGGCTTGGGAAAACAAATGACTGATTGGTTAATCTCTGGTTTACAGCGAATGTTTGCCCGCCATCAGTTGTATATGTTGCATACATATCCGTTGTAAAATTCGAAGGATTCGCCCTGTCATCGTACCACTGTATGTATAGCTTGCCGGTCGTTCTTTCACTCCATATCTCTGGAAACCACTGGTCGCTTAGCGTAGGATTGGGATTATCATTCACCCTTATAGCCGCGCTGAAAGTTGTACCCTGATCAGTAGAGTACCTTAACCAAATATCAGGTTTATTGCCATTACCCGGCGGATCATTGGATGCATAAACAAGATACAACCTTCCCCTGTTGGGGCCATTGCTGTTATCCATCGCAATCTTTGGATGAGGCGCAGTTCTGGCATTATTAATTGTATGCCTTCCTGCGGAATTATAAAATCCAACCTGGTTTGCAAACTGCTGCGATGACATTAAAGTAAAATTTGCCCCCCCGTTTGTTGAACGGTAGAAATTATATGTTCTTGCCTGGTCACTGCCTGTATTGGTAACGTACATTACACAACCGCCATTTGTAGAACCGTCAGGTCCGACCGCAATGTAACAACCTGGTAATGCATTGCTTGGACTGAAAGTAGTAGCCCATGTTAGACCTGCATCAGTACTTCTTCCAAAATTTCCGGGTGTCATTGCTGCATACACATAGTTTGCATATGGCCCAGTGCCCGTATATTCAGCGGAAACATGGTTTCTGTCATTTCCGTTTACCGAAAGAACAGGAGCTCCCCATGTCTGCCCATTGTTTGTTGAGCGGTATACATACTGCCCGGTAACTCCCGAAGCATAGATCAACACTCCGCTTCCTGTATGAGCTGCCCAAGGGTCACAGCATGTGCCCCCCGGATATGACGGATTAAACAAGTACCAGCTTAAACCGCCATTTGTAGAACCCCTTGCATTTTGCGGACTTGCATTTACTCCGAAGAAAAGCCATAAAGGGTTGTTTGGGTTTGAAGAGCCATATTGCTCATAAAAATCTGTCCCTATATCAAAATTATCAAAATCATTTATGGTGACTATCTCAGGTTGATTATTGAGATTAGGATTAAAATGTGAAAATGACTCTCTTGTAGGCTGCTCTATATTTGGATTATTATCATCAAAATTATAGCCCGGAACCTGGGCCTGAAAAAGCAAAATTCCGGTAACTACAAAAAATAATAATAACACAAGACTAGCAATCCTTGATTTGAGAATTGTAGAATTTTTCATTTGTGATAAATTAATTAGCAGAATTATGAAATATACTATAAAAAGTTTAAATCCTTAATGGATTAATATATGGGGAAATAAATTTATCTGTTATTACTTGATTAAAACCATTTTCTTAGAAATTAAGCCATTTGATGAAACCATACTGTAAAAATATATACCACTCGGATACTCTGATGCATCCCACTCGGTCTCATATGTTCCTGCTTTCAATTCTTCATTAACAAGAATTTCAACTTTTTCTCCCAAGACATCATATATTGTTAGATTTACCAAACCGAAATCTGAAATCCGAAATTCGATATGTGTTACTGGATTAAACGGGTTTGGGTAATTTTGTTCAAGCTTAAACCCCTCTGCAATTTCTGAAATTGGTTCTATTCCAATTGGCGAAAGCACAATGGTTGTATCATCTTTTAAAGAATCGGGGTAAGCATAAAATTTGAAATTTATACTATCCTGGTAAGATGTTACAAGCATAGCTCCGTAATTTGCAGTAAATCTGAATTTGCTCTCAGGAACTATGTTTAGAAAGTCCCGCCAGTCTTTTCCTCCCAAACCATTAACAAAGTAGGTCAAGCCGTCATTGCCAACTAACCTTTCATAATTATGCTCATGTCCCGAAAGTACAACAGTAGTGCCCCACTCTTTAAATTTCCACTGCATGTCAACCGAATTTCCATGCTGCCCTGATGAAAACGGCGGATGATGGAAATACACTATCTTAAATCTTGAAGTTGATTGCGCAAGTTTATTCTTAAGCCACAATGCCTGTATAGAGTTTACTGTTATTCCGTCCGGTTCATTAACATCGCTATCAATTACAAAAAAATGGCAATTGCCTTTTACATAATCGTAATATCTTTCATTGCCGGGCAGAGTAAAAAAGTTCAAATATGCGTGCGCCGAATCAGTAAGCCAGTCATGATTGCCTAAGCTTGGAAAAAATTTATTTACAGATGATTCATTGCCAAAAACACCGGAATAGGGCCTGATATAATCATGGTAATATTGACCGATATTAGAATCTATTGTAGAATCTGCGCCATACTCATAATTATTATCTCCTAAGGTAATAATAAAATCCGGATTCCATCCATGCACCATTTGAGAAACTAATACTTCGCCCGGCGTATACCATCTGCCATAATCACCAATAGCGGCAAATTTAACTATAGGCTGGCTTAAAGTCTGAATACCTAAAATAAATATTAATACTAAACAATATTTACAGTAATTAACCATATTATAGAATAATGTAGGCTGAATATAATCAAATAATATTGAATGTGATATAATTTAAAAAATGAAATTAAAAAGCCTGTCCTAAGGGCTCAGGACAGGCTAATGAAGAATGAAGCTAATTGTACTTCTATTTTATGAGTATCCCGGGGACATCGGGATCTATGAATAAGACAGCGTTACTTAATCAACCTTAGAAACAAGGTTTCCTGACTGCAGCAGGCAGGCAAAAATAACCCCGTTATTTTATCAACAACATTTTCTTGGTTTCCGAAAAATCATTTGCACTCAGCTTATAAAAATAAACTCCGCTGGGCAATAAAGAAGCATCAAATGTTAATTCATAAACACCGGAATTCATGTGTTCATTTAACAGAGTATTTACCATGGAGCCTTTTGAATCATAAATGCTTATAAATACTTCTCCATCTTTTGGTATGCTGAATTTAATTTTTGTTGAAGGATTAAACGGATTTGGATAATTCTGCCCAAGTGAATATTTATCAGGAATAATATTACTGATGGGTTCTACTGCTGTTGTAAGTTTCCAGTTTGCAATGTTATTTGCCGGTTGGCCGCCTGCCAATGTAAAATTACCGCCTGCAATAATATCACCCAGGTAACTGCCAATTGCTTTCACTTTTGCGGGGCTGCCTCCAATTCCAGATCCGAGAATGGACCAGGTTGAACCGTTGTATACTGCAATTTTTGATGCCGGGAGAAAATCTGCAAAGTCAAAATCACCCCCGGCATAAATTGATGAACCCAGTGAGTGTAATGAATAAACACCTGAATTGAATCCAAAATTAACATTAGACCAGCTTGTACCGTTCCACCTTGCTATCCTGTTGGTAGTAGAGCCGCCAATGGCTGTAAAGGTCCCCCCAATATAAAGCTGACTATTAAAAACCCTCATGCAATATACACCGCCATCATCAACACCAACACCGGCGCTTGTCCATCTTGTTCCGTCCCAATATGAGATCCTGTTTGCCGGCAGCCCGTCTGCGACTGTAAAATTACCGCCTGCATAAATTGAACCGTTATATACAGCCAGCGCATTAACATCGCTGTTAAAACCTCTTCCAATGGTATCCCATGCATTCTGCCATTTTGCTACCCTTAAAGTATTTTTGCCATTGACCACAGTAAAAGTTCCGCCTATAAAAAGATTTGCACCCTGAACCGTTAACGCTAATACATTTCCGTTAATTGTTCCGCCTGTTGTATTCCATGAAGTACCGTTCCAGAACGCAACTTTATTACAGCTCACACCTCCTGCTGTGGTAAATCTGCCGGCTGCCACAAGGAAACTGTTGTAAACAGCTAAAGCAAAAACCGTATCATTGGTGCCAAGACCTAAAGGCTGCCATGAAGTGCCATTCCATCTTGCAATGTTATTCACAAGCTGTCCGCCTGCAACAGCAAAAGAACCC
This sequence comes from Ignavibacteria bacterium, assembly GCA_039933555.1. Taxonomy (GTDB): domain Bacteria; phylum Bacteroidota; class Ignavibacteria; order Tepidaquicellales; family OLB5; genus OLB5. The sequence continues at coordinate 1,387 of JBDTNV010000062.1, read as the reverse complement.
GCAGCTATTATATCACTTCCATAAATAGTTAATGCATTAACCGTGCCGCTGGTGCCTGTACCAAGAGTTTGCCAACTTTGTGAATAAATACCCGAATTAATAAATGCTAACAAAAGGGTTGAATATAGAAAACAGCGAAAATAAAGACCTGTAAAATATTTCATATTACTATCCCCCATTAAAGTGATTTTTCAAAAATAAACAATTTTTTTCTGTTTTGTTATGCAATAAAAACTTTTTTTAGATAAATTTTGAAACTTTTAAATGATAAAATTTCTTATAACTTGTACTAATTATTCAAATAAATCAGACTACCCAGGAGGTAACATGTCAAAAAAGTTAATTTTCGGCTTTTTATTAGCAATTTTCGCGATTTCATTTTCTGCAAAGGTTTTTTCAAAAATCCCAGGGGATAAAGTTGATGATTTTTCAATTTCCAACTATGACGGCAAAAGCTACAATCTCGCCGAGGCGCTCAAGTCTTCAAATTCAGGTGTAATTGTAATGTTCTGGTCAACTGAGTGTCCCAACGTTCAGCCGTATAATGACAGGATAAATGACTATGCCAAAGATTATGTAAGCAAAGGCTTCACTGTATGGGCAATAAACTCAAACAGTACAGAAACCACGGATGCTGTTTCTGAGCATGCGAAAAAAAATGGTTACGTTTTTCCTGTATTGAAGGATAACAAAAACGTCGTTGCAGATATGTTCGGCGCAGTTAAAACACCCGAGGTTTTTGTCATAAGTAAAGATAACACTATTCTATATCACGGAAGAATTTCGGATAACAAAGTTGCTTCTGAGCAGACAAACCATGAGCTTAAGAACGCGATTGAAGAAATAGCTGCCGGCAAAGAAGTTACAGTAAAAGAAACCAAAGCATTTGGATGCGGAATAAAAAGATCAGAGAAATAAATATGGCGCGTAAATAAATCATTGAATAAGAAAATGAAAATAGTATTCGGTTTTTTTCTGGCAATTGTGTTAACATTTCAGGCAGCATCACAGGAAGTGAAAGAATTCAGATCCATTGACGAATTTAAAGTAATAATGGATAGCTCTCTTGGAAAAACTACACTTGTGAATTTCTGGGCAACATGGTGCCCGCCATGTGTGAAGGAATTCCCCGAGCTGGTGAAGCTATACAAAGATTACAAAGACAAGGATTTTAAGCTTATCTTTGTATCACTTGATGATAACAGCGAAGTCCAATCAAAGCTCATTCCATTTTTGAAAAAACATGATGTAGATTTTGTGAGCTACCATGCCGATTTTAAAAAACCCGAAGACTTAATAGATTTTATAGATAAATCATGGCAGGGTGAGATACCCTACACCAAGATATATGATAAGGAAGGAAAGCTCTTCACAACTTTCCTTGGCA
>JBDTNV010000061.1:0-15227 GCA_039933555.1 Ignavibacteria bacterium | reverse complement strand
TAATGAGCAAGGTTATGCAGAACGGTTCGGGAAAAATAAAATTTCCCATCAACGAACCCGCCGCAGGCAAAAAGAAATCACAGATCGATGAATATCTTGAATTTTATCACGGTGCCGGTGTACAGCACATAGCAATGAATACAACCAATATTGTTGAAACCGTTGCAGATCTTAAAAGCAGGGGTGTTGAATTCCTAAAAGTACCAAATGTATATTATGAAGAGCTTGAAGCCAGGGTGGGAAAAATTGACGAAGATATGCATGAGCTTGCCAAACACGGCATTCTGGTTGATAGAGATGATGATGGTTACCTGCTTCAGTTATTCAGCAAACCGATTGAAGACAGGCCGACGGTATTCTTCGAGATAATTCAGCGCAAAGGCGCTAAATCATTTGGCAAAGGTAACTTCAGGGCGCTTTTCGAAGCAATTGAAAGAGAACAGGCCGTAAGAGGAACGCTTTAGCAATTAGCAATTATCAATTAGCAATGTTCACTGTGCAATAATACTATTTCACTTTTTTGCAATTTCACTATTTAACTATTAACTATGTCATTCTATCATAAGCTGGGGAAGATACCTCAAAAGCGGCATGTGCAGTTCAGGAAACCCGATGGCTCATTATATCAGGAACAGGTAATTGGGACAGAAGGATTCTCAGGGATATCATCTATTCTATATCACATCAATCCGCCCACCAAAGTAAAGAAGATCAAAGAAGTTGAAGATATCGGGTATAAGGAGTGGGATGAAGGTTCCTTAAGGCATTATCACTTAAGAACGCTTGACGCAAAATCAGAGGGGGACCCCATTTCAGGCAGAAAAGTAATGCTCTTCAATAATGATGTTTCTATGGGTATATGTAATCCAAACAAACAAATGGATTATTTCTACAAGAATGGCGAGGGTGATGAAGTAATTTTTGTGCATTACGGCATCGGCACACTTGAATCACAATACGGCACTTTGGATTATCATGAAGGTGATTACATAATTATTCCAAGGGGTGTTATTTATAAAATCATTACAAAGTCAGAAAAAACTAAGTTCCTTGTAATTGAATCAAAGAGCCCGGTTTATACGCCTGCCAGATATAAAAATTCCTATGGACAGTACCTCGAGCACTCACCTTTCTGTGAACGTGATTTCAGAGTGCCTGAAACACTCGTGACCAATGACGAAAAAGGTAATTTCCTGGTAAAGATAAAAAAATTCAATAAGCTTCATCATTACATATTTGATTATCACCCGTTCGATGTTGTTGGCTGGGATGGTTATTTCTACCCATGGATATTTAACATTAATGATTTCATGCCAATTACCGGTAAGATACACCAGCCGCCGCCTGTACATCAGACTTTCGAAGCACGGAATTTTGTAATTTGCTCATTCTGTCCAAGGCTGTTTGATTATCATCCTGAATCTATCCCGGCGCCTTATAATCACAGCAACATAGATAGCGATGAGGTCCTTTATTATGTTGAAGGCAACTTTATGTCACGCAAGGGTGTTGATCTTGCTTCATTTACACTTCACCCGGGCGGCATTCCGCACGGACCGCATCCGGGAACAATGGAAGCATCAATAGGCAAAAAGGAAACGCTTGAGCTTGCTGTAATGCTCGATACTTTCCACCCCCTAAAACTGACCGAACATGCCAAAGAATATGACCTGCCGAACTATCCGTACACATGGAACGAAGAGGGCCACGAAGCTGAAATAGAGTAAAATTGCTTTTTCATTCCCGCGCAGGCGGAAATCTATATAATAATTTAAAGGCTGTTTCTAACAGCCTTTAAAATTATTGGATTTACCTTTATATTTGTTATAACTCAAGCCTGAAAGGAGTTACAGATGAAATTTATATTACTTACTTTTCTCTTATTTTTTATTTATTCTAATAATTATGCCCAATATTGGACCATTCAAAGAAGTGGAATTCCAAATGGTCATAATGCGAGGGGTTTTTTTGTTGATGAAAATACCGGGTGGGTTACTGGAGAATTTGGAAGGATTTTAAATACTACTAACGGTGGCAATAATTGGATGAATCAACCTTATGGCGCAAACTTATACATGTTTGATGCCTATTTTGTAAATTCAAATACAGGATAGATTATTGGAGACATAGACGGATCAACAATATTGAAGACAACTAATAAAGGGAATAATTGGTTAATTCAAAATAGTGAAGTTACTAATCATCTATATTCTGTATGTTTTTCAAATGATAACACTGGTTGGATAGGTGGAATTAATGGAAAGTTAATAAAGACAACTAATGGAGGCAATAATTGGTTTAGTCAAATAACAAACACTTTGGCGGATGTCACATCTATTTATTTCATAAATGAAAATACAGGATGGATTTGCGGTTACGGAAGTTTTCCTACGGGTGGACCCAAAGTTCAAAAAACAACAAATTCCGGAATAAATTGGATTCCACAGCTAGTTTCTGATGCCTTATATCTTCATTCCATTTTCTTTATAAATGAAAACACGGGCTGGTGTGGGGGGTTTGGAGATACCCTTTTAAAAACTACAAATAGCGGTATAAATTGGTTTAATTTGCCAACTCCTAACTCGGTCCTACAAGTTTTATATGATGTTGAATTTATTAATGAAAATACAGGATTGGTAGTGGGTAATTCTGGCAATATTTACAAAACAACCAATGGTGGATTTAACTGGAATGAATATAATACAGGTGCTTCAGAAGAATTGCTCAAAATAGAATTCTTAGACTCAAATACAATATGGATTGTTGGTAGAAGTGGTACTGTACTTAAAACTAATAATGGAGGTATAGATTGGAGTAAGAAAATCTCAAACCCATTCAATAGTCTATATTCCGTTTTCTTTACATCGTTAAATACTGGGTATGCTTGTGGTATGTTCGGTGCATTTGTCAAAACTACAAATATTGGTTCTAGCTGGGTTCAGTATACTACAAATACAGGAGTAAATCTAAATTCAATTTTTTTTACAGATAATTTGGTTGGTTATTCTGTTGGACATAAAGGTGTTATTATCAAGACAACTAATTCCGGGTTGAATTGGAACAACCAGACTAGCCCCTTTAGCAGGGATTTGAGATCAGTTTATTTTTCTAATTCTTCAAAAGGATGGATTGCTGGTGAAAATGGATTGGTGTTATCTACTTTAAATTCAGGTATAAATTGGTTTGCTCAAAATAGTAATACTAGTTTAAATCTAAATTCGTGTCAATTTGTTGATTCAATTAATGGTTTTATTTGTTCCGATAGCTCTGGATTTTTATATACCACAAATGGCGGTTCAAATTGGGTATCTTTAAATACTAATGTGAATCAAAATTTAAACTCATTAAAGTTCATTAATCCAAATACAGGATGGATATGTGGAAATGCTGGATTGATTTTGAAAACTACAAATCGTGGAAGTATATGGCAAACTCAAAATTCTAATAATGCATACAATCTTAAAACAATTTACTTCAATCAACTAGGAGATACAGGTTACTCAACTGGTTCTGGCGGCAGATTTTTGTATACATATAATGGAGGAAATTCATGGCAAACATATCTATTCTCAAGCCCAAGTACGAAGAATTCTTCATTCTTTTTAAATGGTAGATATGGCTGGATAGTTGGTGAAGGAGATACAATTATTTACAGAGCAACAATACTAAATGGCGTTACCTCTGTTGGCACTGAAATACCAGAGAATTTCTCTCTTTCGCAAAACTATCCCAATCCGTTTAATCCTTCAACAAAAATCAGGTTTGATATCAGCGGAAAATCAGTAACACAGATATTCCTGTCTGTGTATGATATCCTCGGTCGAGAAGTTGCTGTATTGGTAAATGAACAGCTACAACCCGGAACTTATGAGGTTGATTTTGACGGTGCAAATTATCCAAGCGGGATATATTACTATAAGCTTGAGACAGGTCATTTTTCAGAAACAAAAAAGATGATACTTGTAAAATAATTGTTTTATTTCTGTGTAAATCTGTTAAATCAGTTTAATCAATGTGCAGATTTAAAGGCTGTTTCTAACAGCCTTTTTTATTGTAAATTTATAGTAGATAAGAAAAAGGCTATTCATAGTTAATTTGGCGAAAATGAGGGAATAATTTGGTAAAAAGTAAAAATTTTATACCGTATTTTGAGGAGCATATTATCAAATAAAATTAGTTAGATTATGAATACAGAAGGCTGTTTTTAACAGCCTTTTTTGTTTTGCCTATAATATTAATTTTGATAAATAATGAAACCCGTTTGAAATACACTATGAATATAATTAAGAAATATCTGCCTTTATTATTCATTTTCCAATCTTTTCTTTTTGCGCAAAGCGGCTGGTTTCAGCAATCAAGCGGAACAAATAAGAAATTAAATTCGGGGTATTTTCTGAATGATAATACCGGTTTTGCCGCCGGTAATGGGGGAGTCATCTTAAAAACCACTAATAGTGGTATTAACTGGGCCAATGTGTACTCTGTTGGAATATACGATGTACTTACAGTCTCATTTTTGAATTCCATCACCGGTTGGGCTTTCATTCAGGGTAGTACTACTGATAGTACTTTTCTACTTAAAACAACTAATTCAGGTTCGTCGTGGAACAAAAGCTTCATTGATACAACCTACGTTCGGCTTAATACTTCTGAATTTAGATTTCTGAATGAAAATACAGGTTACCTGGCTAATTCAATTGATCTTAAGAAAACTACAAATGGCGGCTTAAGCTGGGTAGTAGTGAATTCCGGCGCACTTTTCCCTTCGAACTTAACATTTTTAAGTGAAACCACAGGCTGGGCAGCGGGTTTCCAAACAAGCCTTTATAAGACGACAGATGGCGGGCAGAATTGGTTTCAGCAATTTAAAAACCAGTCTAATACTTTCAGCCGTGGAATAATTTTCCCAAACAGCACAACCGGATTTTATGCCACAGATTATTACATTTACAGGTCAACTGATGGCGGAGATAACTGGAGCGAAAGCTTCTATGCATTCAATATCTACCCGGCATCGATGTCCTTTCTGAATGCAAATACAGGCTGGGCTTTATCATCAATTGCTGATACTACCCTTCGCAATGTTGTACTTAAGACAGTTAACGCTGGGATAAGCTGGAATGTATATGAACTGAATTTACAGAACAGGAAGTTTCGCGACATATTCTTTTCTTCACAAAATACCGGCTGGATAGTTGGAGATTCCGGTTACATTTACAGAACAACAAACGGCGGGGTTCCAATTGGCATTCAACCAATTAGTACAGAAATACCAGGTGACTATTCACTCTGGCAAAATTATCCGAATCCGTTTAACCCCTCAACAAAAATTAGCTTCTCAATTCCCCTCTCAAGAGGGGTGTCCGAAGGACGGGGCGTGTTCACTAAACTTATTGTGTATGATATCCTTGGTCGTGAAGTTGAAATACTTCTCAACGAGGAGCTAAGACCCGGAACTTATGAAATTGATTTTGATGGCTCAAACTATCCAAGCGGAGTTTACTATTATAAATTATCAACCGGTAGTTATGTAAAAACCAGAAAAATGGTTCTTGTTAAATAAGCATTTTATTATATGCGTTTATCGGAAAATCAGTTTAATCTGTGTTTCAAATTACTTAAGTACAATTAAAGGCTGTTTATAACAGCCTTTTTTGTTATTACTCTATGAATTATTTTCGCTAGGTATGATACTCTCCAAAAAAACTCAGCAAAACATACATATAGCCCATTTTGTAAATGGCATAGCTCCCGATAGTTACATAGTGAAGTACAGAAATATATTTGAACTTCTGGAGTATCGCATGCATTTACAGTCGGATGATAATTATATCACATTTTATCCGGATAACTCTGCTAAAATTTCATTAAGCTATAGGGACTTTATCCAAAAGGTATTTAAAACTGCAAACTATCTTAAAAGTTTGGGAATTAAAACAGGTGATAGAGTGGCAACCATTTCACATAATCACATAAATACCGTAATTCAATATTATGCGGCATGGGCGCTCGGAGCAACAGTGGTGCCAATGAACGTAAACGAAGAACCTGAGAGAATAAAATATATCCTCTCAAGCTCACTTACTAAGCTTGCTTTTATAAAACAGGAATATTATGAGCGTTTTAAAGAGACAGTGCAAGAGCTCAATTTAGAGGTAATCATTCATGGAATTGAGATTAACAATGTAGAGAGCGGTTTGAAACCGCTCTCAGGTGAGACAGGTCAAAGACCTGTCTCTACAAATGTAATTCCATTATTTGAATATGAAATTGAAAAACTATCAGCAGAATTTGAACCGGATGAATCAGTAAACCAGGAAACTGAGGCACTGATAGTTTACACATCTGGTACCACCGGTCTTCCCAAAGGTGTTGTGCTGACACAGTATAACCTTATGGCTGATGCCGAGGGAATTAGTAAATGGCACAAAATTGAAAAGGGTACTGTTATGATGTGTGTCCTGCCGATCCATCACGTAAACGGTACAGTAGTTACAATTATGACCTCGTTCTATGCCGGCGGCTCAATGGTTCTAAATCAAAAATTTCACACTGATAAATTTTTCAGTATTATTGCCGATGAAAAAGTAAATATTGTAAGTGTTGTCCCTACATTGCTGCAATTTTTGTGTCATGATTATGAAACAGTAGAGACGGGTTTCAAACCCGTCTCAAACTCAGAGACAGCTCACCACAGACCACTTTCTACAATGGATTTAAACAGCTTTCGTCATATTATTTGCGGTGCCGGTCCGTTGACATGCGAACTTGCTGCAAAATTTGAAGGAATGTTTGGCTTGAAAATTATTCATGGCTATGGCCTTTCTGAAACTACCTGCTACTCATGTTTTATTCCAATAGATATGGATGAAAATGAACATAAAAAGTGGCTTCATCATTATGGTTTCCCTTCGATAGGCATAGCAATCGAGCCCAATGAAATGGATATTCAGAATGATAAAGGGGAATCGTTGGATGAAAATGTACGGGGCGAAATAGTTATCAGGGGACACAATGTTATGAAATATTACGATGAAAATTCCGAAGCTAATGATAAAACATTTGAATTTGGCTGGTTCCGGAGCGGGGATGAAGGTTTTTATATAAATGATATCCTCGGGCGCAGGAATTATTTTGTCACAGGCAGGCTTAAAGAACTTATTATAAGAGGTGGTGTGAATATTGCCCCGCTGGAAATTGATGAGGTCATAATGGGGATTCCGGAAGTAAATGCCGGAATAGCTGTTGGCTTTGATAATGACTGGTATGGCGAGGAGGTCGGTGCGCTGATACAGTTGAAAGAAGGTATTCAGGAAACCGATGAAATAAAAAATTTGATAATGAAAAACTGCCGCGAAAAATTACCGGCTTATAAGACGCCTAAAATAATAATTTTCACTGATACAATACCCGTTACTTCAACAGGCAAATACCAACGGAATAAAGTGAAACACCTGTTTGAGGAATTTAAGACAATTCAGTTTAAATGAAAATACTTACCTCTACAGGAAACGAAGACCTTGCGATAGTCCATATTGCGCGAACTGCCGGCGGTAACCTTATTGAATTTGTGGAATCACTCCAGAAACCCAAACCAAGAAATGAAAAATGGATATTAACACTATCAACATTATACGGATGCCCCGTCAATTGCAAAATATGCGATGCCGGCCCATATTACCTAGGCAGAATTAGCAAAGAGGGAATCTTCTGGCAGATTGAATACATGATATCTAAGAGGTTCCCAAATGGAAAGATACCTGTGAAGAAGCTTAAGGTTCATTTTACGAGGATGGGTGAGCCCGCTTTTAATATGAATGTGCTTGAAGTAATAGAAGATTTTGATAAGTATTTTAATGCACCGGGGTTTATGCCGTCGGTATCTTCAATTGCCCCCAACGGCAGTGAAGATTTTTTTGAGGAATTGCTTCGTATTAAGAATGAAAAATTTACCAGCGGGAATTTCCAGCTTCAGTTCTCTATTCATACAACAGATGAATCAAAAAGGGATGAGCTCATACCGGTCAAAAAATGGTCATTCATGAAAATGGCGAAGTATGGAGAGAGATTTCATAACAGTAATGAGAGGAAGATCACATTAAGTTTTGCTCCTACAAAAGAATACCCTGTTGAACCGGTTGAATTAATAAAGCACTTTGATCCTCAGCATTTTCTTATAAAACTTACTCCGTTAAACACAACCGCCGGAACAATAAATAATAAATTCAGATCTATAATTGACCCGGTAACGGGTGATAATTTCGAGCAGCTTGAAGATAATTTCAGAAATATTGGCTATGATGTAATTGTAAGTATCGGCGATTTTGAAGAAGCTGTAATTGGTTCAACTTGCGGGCAGAACCTGCTTACACGATTTAACTCAGTAGAATAGTCAGGTAATAGAGTTTAATGAGTAAAGCAAAAAGGCATCCTTTGGAAAAAGGATGCCTTTTTGAAAAGCATTAATCGAAAATTAAAGCAATTATTTTACCAGCATCATTTTCTTTGTATCAGTAAAGTTAGCTGAAGTTAATTTGTAGAAATACACACCGCTTGAAAGCTGTGAAGCATTGTAGTTTACTGCATAGTTTCCTGCAGCTACATCGCCATTAACTATTGTTGCAACTTCTTTACCTGACATATCAAAAACTGAAAGCTTAACCATTCCGCTTACCGGGATAGAGAAGTTAATATTTGTTGTCGGGTTAAACGGATTTGGATAGTTCTGCTTAAGTGAATAAGCTGAAGGTACCTGGTTATTAATTGGTGTAATACCAACTGTGGAAGGTCCTAAAACTCTTACAAGATCAACACCGATGTAATCACTGTTGTTTCCTGTCGGGCCACCGCCAGCTACACGGTAATTAATTGCAAATCTGCCCGTTGCGCTGCCTGTTGGGAGAGTATATCTTCTTTCAGACCAGCCGGCTGTTGATACCTGGAATTTACCTATTTCAACAAAAGCGCCTGAACCTGGAACTGTATCGCCGGTTGCTGACCAGTATATTCTGATTGAATCAGGATAGATTGAAGCATCCGGTGACCTTGACCATAATGAAACTGTATCACCTGCTGCTGCATCTACAGGAGGTGAAATTAGCCAAAGGTCAATAGTGTTAGTACCGGTTGTGTTCTGGAAATTTGCGCCAACATAACCTGTTGCCGGGCCTTCATATGCATTGAAAACTGTGGTATTACCCTGGAACCAGTTTGGTGATAAACCAGCAGGTCCGCTTAAAGGACCTCTTTTGGGGATCCAGCCTCTTGCTCTTAATCCTGCTGAATCATTTGTACCATTCATATCATCTGAAAATTTGACAATATTATTGGTTTGAATTACAGGACTATGATTATCATTGGAGCTGCTGGTACTTGTCCTTGAACCGTTAGGATCAGAAGTGATCATTCCGATTAAAAAAACTCCCAGAAATAAAACTGCTAAAGTGGAAAATATTTTCTTCATTTTTGTTTCCTTATTCCAAATAATAGATTTTAAAATGTTTGTTAAGTTATAATATGGCATAAAATGTATGAAAAATCAATTATATATGTAGTGTTTTTCGGTCAATTTTGTAAATTATTGTAAGTTTTGTTATAAATTTGGTAAAATCAATAAAACTCAATTTATTATATTTAAAAATAGAAAGGCATCTTTTTTCAAAGATGCCTTTTAAAATGAGACTAAATAATACTTATTTTATAAGAAGCATTTTTTTGGTTTCTTTGAAGCTTCCTGATGTCAACGTATAGAAGTAAATTCCGCTTGAAAGTTTTGAAGCGTCGTAATTTACCGTATATGTGCCTGCTTTTTTGAATCCGCTGGCTAATACTTCAACTTCTCTTCCAAGTACATCCATTACAGAAAGTCTCATTTCTGCATCCTTTGGCATACCGAACGTAAACGTGGTGTTCGGGTTGAATGGGTTAGGATAGTTCTGGCTTAAGACGAAACTATTCGGGACTTCAGTATTATTGCTGCTGATTCCGACTAAATCGCCTATATCAATAACTAATACTCTGTCAGGTGTTCCCTGTACTAATCCAATTATTGTTGCTTTGCCTGGTACAAGTGTTGTTGTGAAATCAGATCCGCCGCTTGCAAGCGGTGCGCCGGTTGTTAAAGGAACTGTAACAACTATAGAATCAACTTTTACCGGTGGAAGTGTTGAGATTCTCCATTTTACATATTTTGTTGTATTAGATGATGTTGGAGTAGCATCTGAACTGATCCAAAGATACGGTCCGCCGGTTGAATAGTTATCATAAGAAGCGCCGTAAAATGAACCTGCGTTATTAGCTACCGGAATATCTGAATTTGGGATAGCAACACCCAAAGTATCAAAAGCCCTCATAAAACCGCTAAAGCTGGAAGTGCTTGTCCAGAAAGCATTTCTGACAGGATCCCATGCCAAACATCTTGCTGTTGTGCCGCCGGGGAGTGCTATAGTACCAACCTGAGTCCATGTAGCGGTATCTACTTTAAATATGGATGCAGTTGTATTTACTCCCCATAAGTATCCTTTTGCAAATTCCATATCCCTGAATAAACCTGTTCCGCCTGCAAGTGGTAAAGATTGCTGTAATGACCAATCAGGCCTGATTTTATAAAACATATTTAGACTGAAGTTGCTAACAACATAGTAATTTCCGGTCCACTCGACGCCATAACCTTGTAAAACTGTTATTAATGAATCTACATTCTGATTTCTCAAAATATCTCCAAAAATAATACTTTCATTATGGTAATTTGGGTTACCGGAATTATCATAAATTGCTGATGAATTATTAACAGCATCCGAATTTTGAGCAATTAAATTGCCTGAAAAGGCAAGTGAAAATACTGACATTAAAAACATAACGAAAATTTTTTTGTTCATAATTCCCTCTTTTATAAAGTTTAATTTATGGTGGTTTTAAAAAATGTAAATTTGTTTTAGATTTAGATTTAAAATAATGATTTAATTTGATAATTCAAGGCGAAAATAAATATAAAGCTATATATCATTGAATATGTGCTGCTAAATTATTGAATATTTCTAAAAATTGTCAATTCTAAATCTCATCTAATTTTATGACTAATGGTTTTTCATAAGTTATCTTTGAATCACTCTTTATGCCCTTAGGCTTAAAAAAATGCATATGTTTGTTATATGAAAATGCCCTTTTTTCATATTTTTTATATTCCTATATTTGAAATCTATGTAGTTTTATCACTTCCTGTAGAAAATAATTAAAATAAAATCATATTTAATAGAGGGGTTCAAATCCTATGGCAGAGAAAACGGCATCAGAAAAGAAAACAAAAGGCACTAATGGTGTTTCAAAAGAGAGTTTAAAGTACGATTTTTTCAAAGAAACTGAAAAAAATCACGGCCTTTCAAATGAAGAAATGATTCATGCGTACAAGGCAATGCTGCTTTCAAGATTTACTGATGACAGAATTGACACTTTAATCAAACAGGGTAAGGCAACGTTCTTGATTTCCGGATCCGGCCATGAAGCAGTACAGGTTGCATGCGCAATGGCAATGGAAGGCGGCAAAGACTGGTTCTTTACTTATTACCGTGATAATGCAATAGGTACAGCCCTTGGTTTAACTCCGAAAGATATTTTCCGTCACATCATGGGTAAAGCAACCGATGAATTTACAGGCGGCAGACAAATGCCTATGCATCTTGGCAGCAAAAAATTAAGAATGCCAACTGCGTCTTCTCCAACAGGCTCGCAATACCTGCAGTGTGTCGGAGCAGCGCTTAGCTGTGTTTACCGCGGAACCGACGAGGTTTCTTATGTTGGCGGCGGCGAAGGCTCTACCTCAGAAGGTGAATTCTTTGAAGCTATTAACTGGGCAGCACGCGCTAAGCTTCCAGCAATATTCTGCATACAGAATAACAGGTTTGCTATTTCTGTTCCAATTGAACAGCAGACAGCAGGCGGCTCTGTTTATAAAGTAGTTGCAGGTTTTGAAGGGCTTAACAGGTTCCATATTGACGGAACAGATTTTCTTGAGAGTTATGCTACCGCTAAAGAAGCTGTAAGGCTTGCAAGAAGCGGCGAAGGACCCTCTTTCATATACGCTGATGTAGTACGTCTGCGTTCACACTCCGCATCAGATTCACAGGATAAATACAGGTCTAAGGAAGCAATTGCCGAAGATACAAAGAAAGACCCTATAGCAAAGTTTGAAAAAGTACTTGTTGAAAAGGGCATCATGACAGAAGATGAAATTGCAAAAATAAGGAAAGAACTTAATGAACTGGTAATAAAATCTGCTGAAGAAGCTTATACTGAACCGCTTCCTGATCCTTCTACAGTTGAAGATAATTTATTCTGCCCTCCGGCTGAACAGACAAAGATTAACTACGAAGCTTCAGCTCCTGCAGGTGAGCCGATAGTAATGGTGGATGCCATTAACCACGCTTTAATGGAAGAGATGGAAAAGAATCCCTTAATGCTTGTTTACGGCGAAGACGTTCAGGATGGTAAAGGCGGTGTATTTACAGCTACAAAAGGTCTTTCAACAAAATACGGTGTTAACAGGTGCTTTAACTCACCACTTGCAGAAGCATCTATTCTCGGAACTGCCGTCGGTGCAGCGTTAACAGGATTAAAGCCTGTTGTTGAAATACAGTTTGCTGATTACATCTGGCCGGCTATGATGCAGATAAGAGATGAGCTTATTATGTACCGCTATCGTTCTAATGGTGCTTTTGAGTGTCCCGTAACTATAAGAGTTGCAACAGGCGGATATATTGGCGGCGGTCATTACCACTCGCAGAACATAGAAGCAATTTTTGCGAAATGCCCCGGATTATACATAGCATATCCTTCCAATGCGGCCGATGCAAAAGGATTATTAAAGACTGCATGCCAGCTTAAGGATCCCGTAATGTTCTTAGAACATAAATTCTTATACCGACAGGGTTATGCTAAATCACCCGAGCCAAATGCAGATTATTACCTGCCTTTCGGCAAGGCTGCAGTGAAAAAAGAAGGCAATGACCTGACTATTGTAGCTTATGGCGCAATGGTAGAAAAGGCTTTAAAGACTTCGCGTGAAATGGAGAAAAAGGGATATAGTGTTGAGGTAATCGACCTGAGAACTATTGTTCCTTTTGATACTAAAACGGTAATTAACTCTGTAAAGAAAACAGGGAAGGTCATCGTTTTCCATGAAGATACAAAGTTCATGGGTTTTGGAGCTGAAATAGCTTCAGTAATTGCTGAGGAGGCATTTGAATACCTTGATGCTCCGGTTAAAAGAGTTGCGGGAGTTCATGTTCATATACCATTCAGCCTTGAAAGCACAGCGTTACCCCAGGATAGCTGGATTTTAAAAGCTGCCGAAGATATGCTTGCTTACTAAATCAGTGAAATGACTAAATAGCGAAATGATTAAATAGTGAAATAGCGAAATATTTTAAAAGCGGTGAGTAAATTACTCTCCGCTTTTTTGTTAATTAGTATTGTAATACGTGGCCAAATAATTATGAAAGAACCAATTATTTCTATTTCGGGGATTCGCGGGGTTTTCGGTGAATCCTTAACCCCTGAAAATATTGTAAAATACATCACAGCATTTGCCAAATACATTGGCAGGAAGAAAATTGTGATCGGCAGAGATGGCCGCATGGGCGGAGAGCTCGTTGAAAAGCTGGTTGAAACTACGCTACTATTTAACGGATGTGAAGTTGTTAATATTGGAGTGGCTCCAACACCATCTGTATCCCTTGCGGTTGAAACATTAAAAGCTTCCGGAGGCATATCAATCACGGCTTCACACAACCCGCAGGAATGGAATGGTATGAAGTTCATCAGCAGTAAAGGAATTTTCCTGGATGCCGAAGAGAATAAAAAGCTGTGGGAATACTTTGGTGACACTACAAATAATTATGTTACTGCTGATAAGATCAAACAAATTGAATATTACCCGGGATTTCTGGATTACCATATTTCAAAAGTTCTTGATATAAGTTCAATTAATGTAAAAAAGATTAAGAAAAGAAAATTTAAGGTAGTTGTTGATTGTGTAAATTCATCAGGCTCTATAATTATTCCTGCATTACTTAAGAAGCTGGGCTGCAAAGTAATTAAGGTTGATTGTGACCCGAGCGGAATTTTCACCAGGAAACCGGAGCCCATACCTGAAAACCTTAAACATACCTGTAAAATTGTTAAAAAGTATAAAGCTGATATTGGAATTGTTATTGATCCCGATGCTGACAGGCTCGTGATAATTACCGAAAAAGGTGAACCGTTTGGTGAAGAAAATACAATTACAACGGCTATTAAACATGTTCTTTCAAAGACAAAGCCGGCCAAGAGAATAGCCGCCATAAATCTTTCAACATCACGATCTGTTGATGATGTTGTAAATTCCCTTGGCGGCAGGCTGTATAAATCTGCCGTTGGAGAAATTAATGTCATCAAAAAAATGAAGGAAGTAAATGCAATAGTTGGCGGTGAAGGAAGCGGGGGAGTGATACTTCCCGAAGTTCACTATGGCAGGGATTCACTGGTTGGAGTTGCTTTAATATTAAGTGAAATTGCTGCATTTAAAGGCCCTGTTTCAGAATATAAAAATTCACTTCCTTGTTACTTTATTCGAAAAGCTAAGATCAATGTAGCTGGTGTAAATACTAAGAGTATTTTATTATCACTTAAAAAAGAATTTATTGAATTTCCGCAAAACTACGAGGATGGTTTAAGGGTGGATTTCGATAACAGTTGGGCTAATTTCAGATTATCAAATACCGAGCCTATTATGAGAATTATAACTGAAGCCAAAACACCTGAAGAAGCGGAATTTATCCAAAACCGGCTGCTTGATCTGATAAAAAGAATAATTTAATATAAATTAGATGTTTGTCAAAAAATTATTTGATTTGTTGCTAAATTCTTTTATATTAATATTATAAGATAATTTGTGATAATCAGGGATAGACATTAACAAATGAGAAATATCGTTGCCGAGCAAACCTTAATTTTTATCAGTGTTTTAAAATGGGTTTTCATTTCTACTGTAATTGGCGCCCTTGTTGGACTTGCCGTCACTTTTTTCATGAAACTGATCAATATTTCAATCGAAGCCACAGGCGGAATTACGTTCGCGTTATTTATGCTTCCGTTTGCATTATTTGTTAGTTCGCTGCTTACTACTTATCTTGCCCCTGACGCTGAAGGACATGGAACAGAAAAAGTTATTGAAGCTATTCACAAAAAAGCAG
>JBDTNV010000060.1:0-15446 GCA_039933555.1 Ignavibacteria bacterium | reverse complement strand
TGAACAATTTGGGAGAAGAATTTAAAGGGATTTTGTTGATTATGAGCTAAAAATACAGTTTCTACAACATCCCGAACCAGGCGCTCTACCGGGCTGAGCCACACCCCGAAACATACAATAGATAATTACAATAATGCGGATTTTTTGAGACTAATTAAATGCCATTTTTGAGTGAAACTTATTTAAATTTTATTATTTTTTTCTTTTCTGAGATATTCCCAGCGGACCCGCACGATTAATAATACCATCAAGGCTCCTGTTTAGTTTTTCCGCGATCTCTCTTGTAGGTATTTTTTTATAATTCTGTCTTATGTAATCATCATCTGCTTCTGTCCATGGACGCGGTGCCTGCCTTAATCTTAATCCCATTTTTATTGCTTTTTGAAAGACTGCTATCCTTGTCATACCCAGTTCTTTTGCAATATTTACATAAGACTTCTTCTTATAGTTTTTCTTAAGATAACTTGTTTCTTCCTTCGTCCAGAAACGCCAGACCTGCGGCCTCCTTAGACCCATCTTCCATGCCTGATAATGAGTGGCCGGCCGCGTCTTGTTCAGTTTTGCCGCTACATCGTCAATGGAATACTTTTTATCGGTCCATAATTGCCTGAGTAACGCTAAATTTTCTTCTGTCCATTTCTTGGGTTTGGCGACGTATATTTTAAGCTGGCGGGCTTTGTTATCAACTGATGCTGTGTTCCGTTTAAGCGATCTGGCGATAGAATCAACCGGCTTCGTTGGGTAATTTTTAAGAAGATAATTCACCTCAAATTGATTCCATCGGCGAAGTGAACCTGAATATATCCCCAGTGAATTAGCTTTTATTACAACAGAATAAACAGGATGCCCCGTCCGTTTGGCAACATATTTTGCCCCTTTTTCAGAATACTGTTTCTTGAGAATTCTTAAATGATAAGCTGTCCACGGGATTTTCATTAGTTCTCTTTTGTTTCTAGAAATACTAAAATCAATATTACAAAATTAATAAAGCGATGAATAAAATAAAACTCAAAAAAACTTCAATAAATCTAGTTTTATTCTCTTAGCAAATATAAGGATATTACTTTATATGATATGGAATTTGCCTGTAAAGGAAATGTAAGTTATATACTTTCAAATACTCTATATAAATAACTTCAAATATATTCAGTTAGTCATAGTATTCCGTAGTTATATAGACCTTTGAAATCACTTAATGCTCAGAGAGATACTTCATGGTTTTAGTACATTGGTAAAGAAAATGAATCAGAATTCTTACTTCCGAAAGAGCCAGCAATGTACACTACTATATCCTTATCACCCGGAATAAATACCAAAACATAACCATACTCTGCCGTAATTTGATCAATTAAAGAAATATCGTTTTTCTTAATAATATCATTAAAGGTAATCACATCACCATTTTGAGTCATCAAACTGGTATTGTGTACCCAATATTCATTTGCAGCAGTTTTGATTATTTTCCCGCCTTTTAATATTTCAAATCTTCCATCACTATTTAGATCTTCTTTTATATAAGAAACAGAATTATTAGTTTTTATCACATTCAGCATACTTACTGAATTAGAAGTTCGTCCATTTGCGCCCTGTGCAAATGTTAAGCTAACTGCAAGTGTCAAAACAACGGCAAACATTAAGTTAATAAAGTATTTCATGGTCTTTTATCCTTCCACTCTTGTTTTACTATATATATCAAATGTCATGCCAGAATTTATTGCGTATTACAGCATATAATTGAAACTAAAACCTTATGATTCTGACATATATGTCAATCAGTCACCGGATTTTACACATAATGTCATTTTTGGTCGTCATTAAACCGCAAATTCAGGGTTTTAAATTTGGCATGAAATTTGTTTCATCTAATTACATAGAGCAGAGAGTAAAACACAAAAGCATATTTAATAAAGCATTAAAAGGAGCATTAAAATGAAAGCATCAACTTCAATAAAATTATTACTATTCATCTTCATATTTAATATAGTTTCAATATTCTCACAGGTAGATAATGCAAAGTTTATCAACCAGTCAATCCCGGACGTAATGACGCCGGGTCAAAGTTATAACCTGATCATTACCTTTGAAAATACCGGTTCAACATATTGGACACCGGGAGAATACCGTTTAAGGATCAATTCAGCTGACCAGAGACCAATGCCGATATGGTCAACTTCTGAAATGGATTTGGTAAAAACTATTGAACCGGGTAACACTGCGACTTTCGAAGTTAAAGTTACAGCTCCAACAACAGAGGGTGTTTACCCTTTTAAAGCAGAGCTTATTCATGGAAGCTATTCCTTCGGTGAAAGCAGCAAACCTGTTGATATATCTGTAAATACACAATCGGGGGTAAATAGCATGAACAGCGCGGCATTTGTTGAACAAACAGTACCAGCATTAATGGATGCCGGAAGACTATATAAAGTAATGGTAAGCATGACTAACACAGGCAAGACTACTTGGACAACAGGTATGTACAGACTTGTATTGCTGGACGCTTCAGGCAGCCCTCTGACGGGAAGTAACTGGAATACTTATTCGGTATCACTCGATGAAAATATTGCCCCGGGAAGTTCTAAAGTTTTCAATTTTGATATAATGCCGTTACAGGCTGGTACTTATACCCTACAGTGGCGTATGGCTGCAGGTGATGCCGGTTTATTTGGTGATGCTACCAAAACATCCGTTGTAACAGTAAGCCAGATCGTAGAAAAGAAGAATGAAGGCAAATCAGGTAAAGAGTAATTCAAATATTTTCTAAAATAACTCAAAAAGGAGAGAACATCATGCTTTGGACAATCGCGATCATTTTAGTAGTACTTTGGCTATTGGGTATGGTAAGTTCCGTATCATTAGGAGGATTTATCCACATACTTTTAGTACTTGCCGTAGTAGCTGTACTGGTAAGGCTTATCCAGGGAAGAAATCCGGTGGCTTAATTGAAACCGGATTCAGGTTCAACTGTTTCAATATGGATGGATACTTTCGAGGTCCCGGAATTTAAGCCGATGGATAAAGAAAGTGTTTGTGATGTCTGCATAATTGGGGCCGGTATAACCGGCCTCACTGCAGGTTATATGCTGCTTAAGTCGGGTAAAAAAGTCATCATAGTTGATGACGGTAAAATCGGCGGCGGTGAATCTTCCAGAACTACTGCTCATATAACAAATGTTATTGATAACACGTTTTCTGAAATAGAAAGACTGCATGGCGCTGATGCCGTAAAGCTGGCGGCTGAAAGCCAGAGGGAAGCAGTAAGTATAATTGAAGGAATTGTAAAGTTAAATAATATTGATTGTGATTTTGCGAAATTAAAAGGGTACCTGTTTTTTGCGGCCGATAATAAAGCGGAATTTGAAAAAGAATTTAAAACTTGTGTTGATGCCGGGGTGGATGTTAAAATTTCAGAGATTTCACCTTTGAGCTCATTCAAGGATGACCACTGCCTTGAATTTCCTAACCAGGCAGAGTTTCATATGCTTAAATATCTTTCAGGGCTTGCTAAACTTATCACAGGTATGGGGGGCATAATATTTTCAGGCACTCATATCAATAAGATAATTGACGGTAAACCAGCTATTGCAGAAAGCAGGGACAAATTAAAAATTTCAGCAGATGATATAATTATTGCTACAAATAGCCCTATAAGTGACTATGTTTCGATACATACAAAGCAAACTGCAAACAGAACATATGTAATCGGAATAAACATTCCTAGAGATTCAGTACCTCATGGTTTGTTTTGGGATAGTGAAGAACCATATCATTATGTTAGACTGTATAAACAGCAGAAAAATGATGTCCTGATAGTTGGCGGTGAAGATCATAAAACAGGACAGGATGATAATACGCAAATAAGATTCAACAATCTCATCGCATGGGCAACTGAAAAATTTCCCATGTCTGAAAATGTTGCGTATAAATGGTCGGGACAGGTCATGGAACCGTTAGACGGCCTGAGCTTTATAGGCAAAGACCCCGAAAATTCGGAACACGTATATATTGCAACAGGTGATTCAGGAATGGGTATTACTCACGCAACATATGCGGCAGTAATTCTGGATGACCTTATAAACGGAAGAGAAAATAAATGGTCGGAACTTTACGATCCGAAAAGAATAACTCTGAAGACGGCTCCTTCGTTTATTAAAGAAGGTATTAATACAGCAATCCAGTACATTGATATCATTACTCCGCCGGAAGCCTCGAAGATAGAGGAAATACCTGCCGGCTCAGGCGCAATTATGAACCTTGGCGCTGATAAGGAAGCGGTTTACAAGGATTTAAATGGAATGATATACAGATTTTCGGCTCTATGCCCTCACTTAAAATGCGTGGTACAGTGGAATAAAACAGAAAAGACGTGGGATTGTCCGTGCCACGGCTCCCGTTTTAACGCAAAAGGTAAAGTGATAAACGGTCCCTCACTTTCAGATCTTAAACCAATAAATAAATTAACATAATAATATTATGAAAGCATTATGGAAAGGCTCGATAAGCTTCGGGCTGGTTAATATACCCGTAAAATTGTATTCTGCATCACAAAGCCATACACTTGATCTTGATATGCTCCGCAAAGGTGATCTTTGCCAGGTGCGATTTGCAAGAGTATGCAGGGATGACGGAAAGGAAATTCCATACGAAGATATAGTTAAGGGCTACAAATACGAAAACGGTGATTATGTCGTGTTAAGTGATAAAGATTTTGAAAACGCAAACGTTGAAAAGACCCATACAATAGATATTTTCCATTTTGTGAACGAAAAAGAAATTGACCCTGTGTATTTTGAAAAACCTTATTTTCTGGAACCTGAAAAATCAGGCACAAAATCATATGCGCTCTTAAGAGAAGCAATAAAACAAACGAAGAAAGCCGGACTCGGCAGGTTTGTACTTAAAAATCGTGAACATGTAGGATTATTAAGACTATATGGCGATGTAATTGTATTCAACCAGATACGTTATTTTGATGAGTTAAGGGATACCGGTGATCTTACTATTCCATCTGCAAAACAGGTTACCAAAAAAGAGATTGATATGGCTGTCGATCTTGTAAAACAGCTTAGCAGTAAATTTAATCCTAAGTTATACAAGGATACCTACGTTGATGAGCTTAAGAAGATAATCATCCGTAAAGCTAAAGGCCAGAAGATAACACCTAAGGGCAAAGAACATAAGGCAAGCTCAGCAGGTAATCTAATGAAGCTGCTGAAGCAAAGCATTAAAAAGAAGGCTGCTTAGAAAAAAAATAAATATTTAGAAAAGTATAAAAAGTTTATGAGCCTGAATGATTATAAAAAGAAAAGAAACTTTAAGAAAACCTCTGAACCTGCGGGAAAGATAAAGGGAAATCCAAAACAGCTGATATTTGTTGTGCAGAAACATGACGCAAGCCATCTGCATTATGATTTCAGGCTTGAGCTAAACGGTGTCCTCAAAAGCTGGGCAATACCAAAAGGACCATCGTTAAATCCTGAGGATAAAAGGCTTGCCATGATGGTCGAGGACCACCCGTTTGATTATAAGGATTTTGAAGGAACTATCCCTAAAGGTAATTACGGTGCAGGTGAAGTAATTGTATGGGATAATGGAATATACTTGCCTATAGGCGGCGGTACTGATAAAGATGAGAATGAAAAGATACTGAATAAAGCATTGAAAAAAGGTGACCTGAAATTTGTTCTTCTTGGAAGTAAGTTAAAGGGTGAATTTGCCCTGGTAAATATGAGAAAAGATGAAAAATCATGGCTCCTGATAAAAAAACATGATGAGTATTCAAAGGAAACGGATATCCTTAAAAAAGATAAGTCAGTATTAAGCGGTGTAACTATAGAAAAGATGAAGAAGACTAATGAAAGCAAAAGAAAAAAAGCTTAGTGACCTTTTGAAATCGCCATTTCCTGAAACAATTAAACCGATGCTGGCTACACTAACAGATAAGGCTTTCAATAATAAAGAATGGATATTTGAGATAAAATGGGATGGCTACAGAACCATAACCAGGAAAAAAGGAAAGTTAGTTTCCCTCTCTTCACGCAACCTTACATCTTTTGACAAACAATTTCACACTATTAAAAAATCTCTTGCTGCTATAAACAATGATGTGGTGTTAGACGGCGAAGTTGTAGCGGTTGATGAAAATAATATGCCAGGCTTTCAGATATTGCAGAATTACCAGAAAACCGGAATTGGTAATATTGTATATTATGTGTTTGACCTCCTGTGGTTTAAGGGATATGATACCAAAAAATTAACGGTTATAGAAAGAAAAGAGCTTCTAAAAAGCATATTGCCTGAGATGGATAATATTTTTTATTGTGATCACATTGCTGAAAAAGGAATCAGCCTGTTCAAAGAAGCTAAGCAAACAGGTCTGGAGGGAATAATTGCAAAGAAGGCAAATAGTCTTTATTACGAAAATACGCGCTCGCACAGCTGGTTGAAAATAAAAACTACCCAGGCAATGGAGGCAGTTGTTTGCGGGTATACTGAACCCAGAGGAAGCAGAAAATATTTCGGTGCCCTCATACTTGGCGTATTTGATAAAGGCAAGCTAACTTATATTGGCCACACAGGAACAGGTTTTAATGAAAACAATCAAAAGACAGTTTATAATTTAATGCAAAAATATGTATCTGCTGTATCACCGTTTGAAAAAACGCCCAAGCCAAATGCCCCAGTAACATGGCTGAAGCCTAAGATCGTTTGTGAGGTAAAATACTCACAGCTAACAGAAGATAACATTTTGAGGCATCCTGTTTTTATTAAGATAAGGGATGATAAGAAGCCTTCGGAAGTTACTTTAAAATCTCAAATAAAATAATTTTAGCATACATGGATAAAATTATTAAAGTTAACAGCCAGCAACTGGAATTGACGAACCTTCAAAAGATATATTGGCCAAAAGAAAACTATACCAAAGGTGAGCTGTTAGAGTACTATCATACTGTTTCAAAATTTATCCTTCCTTATATAAAGAACAGGCCGCACTCTCTTAACCGTCACCCAAACGGAATAAAGGGGCAAAGCTTTTATCAGAAAGACGTTAAAGATAAAGTGGCTCCCTGGATTACAACAGCTGAAGTATATTCTGAATCAAACGACGCGAACATAAATTATTTTGTGTGTACAAACGAAGCTTCGCTCCTTTATATGGTTAATCTTGGATGCATTGAAATAAACCCATGGTTTTCAACAACTAAACATATAAATAATCCGGATTTTATGGCAATTGATCTTGACCCCGAGGATATTCCTTTTAAGAAAGTAATTGAAACTGCATGGGCAGTGAAGGAAGTTTTGGATAAAGCCAAAGCAACAGCTTTTTGTAAAACATCCGGAGCGACGGGAATTCACATCTACATTCCACTCAACTCAAAATATGATTTTGAGATTTCGAGGGAATTCGCACATGTAATAGCCGAGATGACAAACAATATTGTACCCTCATTTACAAGCCTTGAAAGATCTCCCTCGAAAAGGAAAAGGAAAGTTTACATAGATTACCTTCAAAACCGAACAGGACAAACCTTAGCGGCCCCTTACAGTGTGAGGCCGAGACCGGGAGTTCCTGTATCAACACCGCTTGAGTGGAAGGAATTAAAAACAATAGAGTCGCCTGAACAATTTAATGTAAAGACTATTCAAGCAAGATTGAAGAAAAAAGGAGATATATTTACCGGAGTGCTTGAGAAGGGTGTTGATATTGAAAAATGCTTAAAGAATCTTGGAGCTTAATGGTTTTTAAGGTACTTTTTGGCTCTCTTTTTTACAATTTTTTTCTGTTCATTGTTTAGAGCGCTTTTCACAAGCTCCGATACTTTCGGCACAATTACGCCGTCGCTATCTGCTAAGAGCTTATCACCGCTGAATCTCTTGCGGTAGACCTGGGTGAGCTCTGCTCCGAAAAATAATATTAAACCTGAATAATATATCCAGACAAACAGAACAACAAGCGAAGCAGCAGCGCCATATGTTGAGCTGTATGACGAACTTCCAAGATATAGTCCTATCAGATATTTACCGATGGTAAAGAGTATTGAGGTCAAAATTGATCCAAACCACACATACTTCCATGAAATAAAAACATCAGGAAGTACCTTATATATAAGGGCAAACAATAGTGTAATTACAACAATAGAGGCCGCATTATTGAAAATGAATGCTACCGGTAGAATCGCAGGAAATTTTTCACTCATGTAATTATTGAAAAGGGTTATAGCAGAACTTATAATAAGTGAGACCATCAAAAGAAAACCTGTGGCAATTACCATAGAAAATGATACCAGCCTGTTCTTAATAAATCCCCAAATGCCCCTGCCCGGTTTCAGCTCAACACCCCAAATAATATTCAATGATTCCTGGAGCTCCATAAATACCCCGATAGAGCCGAGGAAAAGGAGTATTATACTTACTGATGTTGCTATTATACCAGTGGATTTGTTCGATGCTCCTTTTAAAATTGTCTCGATCATAATTGCTCCATCCGGACCAACCATGTTCTTCAATTCAAAGAAGATCTGGCCTTTTGCAGCTTCTTCACCGAAAAAAAAACCTGCAATAGCAATTACAATTATGAGTAAGGGTCCCATCGAAAATGATGAAAAGTAAGAAAGTGATGCTGCCATTTTTAAGCCTTTATCATCCAGCAATTCATAGTAGGCCTCTTTGATCAAAGAAGGCACCGCTTTTATTGTGAATCTATTCAACCTGCAGCTCCTGCCTTATCCTGTACATCCTGTGTAATGATGTAAGCCAGCTGATAGTTGACTCAGCTCCCTGGTTTTGGTTTGTTATAGCCGATGTTAGCCCGTCGAAACAGCCGCCTGTTGTGAAGTCATATAGCGGCTCCTGCCTGTCATTATTACCCAGGAACCAGCTGAAGGTTATACCTATTTTATTTATCCATTCCATATCTTCTGAAATTATGTAAGCCTGGAAGCAAGCATCGATAATAGAAGCTATCTCGATCGGCTGCTGGTCAAACTTTGACTTCTCAGCGCCCTTGAAATACCATCCGTCATTACCAATTAACGAGATATAGTTTTTTTCCTTATCGTAAATAATATCAAGCATCCAGTTCAAAGCCTCAAGGCCGTTATACAGATAATTACTGTTCTTAAAATAAGTGCCTCCCATTAATAATGCCTGTGGTAGCCGGGCGTTATCGTATGTTAGGTATTCTTCAAACCATTTCCAATCACCGGCTGAATTTTTTACGTAATAATCATTCAGCCTTTCAAGTAATTTTTTACATATCCTTTTAACTTCGCGCGCGCCGGAAAATCTGTGCAGGTAAAAAATGCAGCCCATTATCATATGAGAAATTGCCCTTAAGGAGGTGAATTTTTCCATGTTCTTAACTGTGGAATCAAAAAGCATTTTACAGAGCGCAAGATGTGAATGGTTCTCCGTATTCTTGATCATATATCCAAGAACAAAAAGTGTCCTGCCGTTGGAATCCTCAGAGCCTGACTCGTCAAGCCATTTTCTGTCATAGCTCATAAAATTCCTGAAGAGTCCCGCTTCTTTATGATACGCATAATGAATAAATGAAAGGTATGTGTAAAGCAGTGAATCAGCCAGCGGGTCATGGAACAGGTACTTATTCATTATAATAACAAGCAAAGCCCTTGAATTATCATCAACGCAGTACCCTTCATTCCTGTTCGGGATGGAAAAAACTGAATGCTGCAGAATACCGGTTGAATCGGTTATATTCCGCAGGTGAGTTAAGTTAACTTCAGGCAGCGAAGGTATTAGCTTGTATTTTGGAGATGGAATTACACTTGTGGTATTCATTGTATATTCAGCGGCAGCCTGCTGAAAGAGGTCGTAGTAATTCTTTGCAACTTCAGGCCAAATCATTTTTCTGCCGAATTCATATGCATTACGGCGAAGCCTGTTACGTTTGTTTTCGTCATTCAGCAGATCTGTTATAGCATTTGAAAGTGATTCAACATTATGCGGTTCATAAAGTATGCCCCTGTCATTTTGAAGAAGCTCCTCAGCATACCAATATGGGGTTGATATCACTGCTTTGCCTGAAGCAAGTGCATATGTCAGCGTACCAGAGACGATCTGCTCCATATTGTGATATGGTGATATATAAATATCACTCATCAGGAGGAACTCAAGCAGCTCCTGTGTGTTAACGAAACGATTAATGAATATCACATTATTTTCCAGTCCGTGTTTCTTCACAAGGTTTTCAAGGCTGTTCCTGTAGGCTTCACCGTATTGCTTTTTCACATGCGGATGAGTTGCCCCAAGGATTATATATGCTGTATCGGGATTCGTTTTCACAACTTCCGCCAGCGAATTTATGACATCTTCAACGCCCTTGCCGGGGCTCAGCAGTCCGAATGTCAGAAGTACCTTTTTTTCAGCAAGCTGGAATTTATCTTTATAATAAGTAGTATCCAGGAACTGTACATCGTGCGCGCCGTGAGGAATGAATCTTATTTTTTCTGCCGGTATGCCGTAAACATCAGAAAGCATTGCAAATGCTTTCTCGGACTGAACAACAATATATGATGAATACCTGTTAATTTCCTGTATGACCTTTAGCTGGTCTTCATTGGGATATTTAAGGACAGTATGTAAAGTTGTAACTACCGGTTTTTTCAGATTCTCAAGCAGGTATAAAATATGCGAGCCTGCTTCGCCTCCATAGAGCCCGAATTCATGCTGCAGATTTATTATATCTTTATCCGAAAGATTAAGAAAGTATGCTGCTTCTTTAAAATCGTTTATGCTTTTATCCTTTATTTCGAATTTGACCTCGCCAGGATATTTATATCCTTCAGGAATATCATTTAAGGCTGTTACATTTGCTTCAAGAATATTTCCATTGTTTATGTTTCTGAAAGAAACCGCAAGATCGTTTGTATATGTAGCTATACCGCACTGCCTCGGAATAAATGAAGATATAAAAGAGACACCAAAGGTTTTACTCATAATTTTGATTACTTCGACTTCCTGACAAATTCTAAAATGTCTTTTAATGAAGCTGTTGCTATTGCAATGCTTGTATCTGCCGCTCCGTAATACATTACCAGATCTTTTCCTTTAACAACTACACCACAGGGAAAAGTTACATCCGGCACATCGCCAACTCTTTCATAATATTCATTAGGTCCAAATACCCATTCGTTACATCTCTTTATTATCTTGCTTGGGTCATCAAGATCAAGTAGCGCAAGCCCCAGTCTGTAAATAGAGCCTGCCGCGGTTGTTTTAACACCATGATAAATGATCAGCCATCCTTCCGGTGTTTCTATCGGTTGGGGGCCAAGTCCTACTTTGTAAGCATCCCACCAGCTTCCGCGCCGTGCGGGAAGCATAATTGAGCTATCCCCCCAGTGCTTCAGGTCAGGTGAATAGGAAATCCATATATTAGCGCCCAGGTGGTGATTGCTGGGGGAAGGCCTGTGAAGAAGAACATACCTGCCTTTAAATTTACGCGGAAAAAGAGATGCATCCTTATCGTCCGGAGTCATTATAACACCATATCTTCTGAACCCTACGAAATCCTCTGTTGTAGCCAGTGAAACCAGCGGCCCGCTTTCTGAGAATGAAGTATACACAATTGCGTATCTACCTTCATCTTCCAGTTTTACAATTCTTGGGTCTTCTATCCCGTATTTTTCTTCAGGGAAATCGTCGGTTTTTGGTAAGAGCGTAGGCGTCTTATCAATTTTCCAGTTTGTGTATCCATCATCGCTAACGGCTTTACACAGATGAGAAAAACCTCTCATATCTTCTACACGAACTAAGAGCAGAACTTTATTTTCAAATACAGTTGCTCCTGCATTAAAAACCGCATTCACTCTGTATGGCCACATTGAGGGAGTAAGAACCGGATTATTTTTATATCTTCTAAAGAGTAGGCTTTCCTGATTAATTGATTTTTCTGCCATAATACTTACTTCCTGTTTAAATTTGATCGAAATCAAAATTGAGTTTCAATCAGTGTTTCCCGTTTCCTTTTTTTCCGTACCTCTTTGCTGTAATATATATCCAGTAAGCATATGAACCCCATACAGCTAAACCTATTATTGCCGCCATTGCTATATATTCCATTACAAATCTCCTTCTATTTTTTTATTCACTGTAATTTCCAAGGTAAATGGGTTTTTCTGACCTTTGAGCAGTCAATCTGAAAATATTGATTAACTCTTCTTTATCTTTTTCCAGTGCATCAGCTATATCATCCTGTTTTTTTGAAAAACGGAAATCTTCAATATACTCTGACTTAATAAAATCATTATGAGGAAGTAGTTCTGAGTTCTGGATCTTTAAATGCCCGGTTTTTTTCCACAGTTTTACCCACCAATCAAGAGAGTGCACAAAATACCATTTATCCTGGTAGTGCTCTCTCATAAATTCGGGTACTTCGGCCAGGTAATTTATTTCTTTACTAAAGCAAATATCAACAATACCAATGGTACCGCCTGGTTTTATAAATTGAGATATATACGGCGTGAATTTTTCATCGGTTCCGAAATACATGTAAGAATCAACCGAAACGATGGCATCAAAGAAATCGGTGGGAAATGGCAGCTCTTTTGCATTCAGTTTTAAAGGATATACACTGTGTTCACAGTTCATATCCTTAATGCGCTGGTAGTTCTCTGATGGTGCAATATACTGATCTATTGCCCACACTTGAACTCCAAATTCCTTTGCCAGAAAAATTGCGCTTGCCGCTTTGCCGCATCCCAGGTCTAAAACTCTCATTCCTTCTTTAAACTCCATAATTTCGCACAGGCTCTCAAGATTATAAAGCACATTTTCACCCAAAGAGTTCTTCTTTATCCAGGATTTATCATAACTTTCACTCAATGGAAAAAGTTTTGTTTTAAAGTTTTTCGCTGAGTTATTCATTTTTTGTCAGATTTATCAATTAAATGCTAAGCCTTTCAAATTCTAAGCCTTGTTATCCGTAAATTATGCTCTTCCCTAAGAGGAATAGAGGCTATTATTTTGGCAAGCCTCGGGTCAGAGTATATGCCGTAAGAATCTGTAAGAATTCCTTTTATGCCATCTTTTGCCGTAATGGCGTAAATAATTGCATTATCTGAAGGATTTGAATCACCTTCATACCTTTCAGTCTTTTCGATCATAAGCTCTTCAGGAGCGTAAGCTTGTTTGCCTGAATCAACAGTGATACTATCATCTTTGATACTGAAATCATGAATGAAGCCTTCCTCTTTTAACGAATCTGTGATTTCGAGTACCGTTTTCATTAGTTTATACATATTGCCCCTCCCTATAGAGTTTTGTTTTTTCTTAAGATGCTGCAAGAACTATTATCGCAGCAAACAGGTAAACCATAGTTAAAAAGTAAATTATTAAGTTTTTCATTTTATTATTCTCCTTTTGATTCAAGAATCATAAATTTTTGAATACTATTTATTAAGCTTTTGCTATTATACTAATTTCACCGTCTGTTTCAAGCACTGCTTCAGCAACATCATCAATGCTTTTTAGACCATTGCTTCTTATTGCCTCCTCAACACTCTCTATTGTTAATCTTTCTTTCATCAAGGTATGTTTAAGTACATTTCCCTGTTTAATTATTGTTACGGGTTTCCCTTCCAAAAGTATTCTTATTTTTTTGGATTTAAACACAATTCTTTCAACTATATAATTCATTACTGATAATGTTATAATACAGGTAACAGAAGATGCAAACGCATTTTCCTGTGGTATTAATGAGCCAAGTGCTTCTCCGATAAGTATTATAAGTACCAAATCTCCTAATGATAGTTCCGATAAACCTTTCTTACCCAGCACTCTTAAGCAAACAATTACCAGGATATATATTATGGCACTCCCTCCTGCTATTTCAAGTAGATTCATCATTTATCATTGGTTATAGTTCATTTCCCTTGATTGTGCTCTTTTCCCATTTTCGGAAATTTTGAATTAATCTATTTTTTTAAAAAGAAGTCTGCCGCTACAAAAATATCACGGCAGACCGGGGGATAAATTAGGATTGGAAACTTTTTTTACTCTGTTTCTGCCGGCTCTAACGCTTCTGCATTGATAGCTTCTGCAAGTGATGTCAGCTTTTCATCAGCCGCACTTTCCTCTTCTTCAGTTGCTTCAAGCAGCTCTTCAACTTCTTTGTAACCAAGCAGCCTTGCATATGTTTTTGCGCAGCCATAGGCCGCTATTTCATAGTGTTCAACTCGTTGAGCAGAGGCAATTAAAGCTACATCGCGAACCTCAGGGGTACAGTCTTCTTCAATGACTTCTTTGCCTTCTTCAATAAGCCCTTCCATTGCTTTGCATTTCTTTCCATTTAATGGCCTGCCGCCTGCAAGCTTGGATATTTTTTCGAGTCTTGTTATCTGTCCTTCGGTTTCCTTTAAATGGTCTTCAAAAGCCTGTCGTAATTCATCTGAATTTGCTGCCTTCGCCATTTTTGGAAGCGCTTTTGTAAGCTGTTTTTCAGCGCTGTAAAGATCTTTTAATTCATCCATTAAAAAGTCTTCAAGAGATTTCATTTTTGCCATCTTCATTTTCCTCATTATTTTATTATATTGTGTTTATTAAAGCGGATTTATAAATTTTTTTTGTCAGTATTTTCAGATGATCTTTTATTATCTTCTTTTTGTTTCCTGTTTTGTTCATCTCTTTTTTCTTCTTCAGAAGTATGCGTGTAATTATCCTTCTTTATTTTGCCGCCAATATCTTCTTTCTGGTTCTTTTCATAGGTCTCGGTCTTAGGCCTATCAAGAATTGAGTCCTCCCGGGTATCCTTTAATTTTTCTACATCTCCGTTTTCTTTACTGTTTTGCTGTTTATCTGTTTCGTTCATTTTATTCTGTGCCCAGCTTGCATCCTGAGTTTTGGTTTGGTTAGTATCATCACGCTCGAGTTTCTGATTTTCATCCCCACGTTTATCTTTACTTTGCTGCTCATTTGTTTTATTTACATCAAATCCCGTTTTAAATTGTCTTTCCTTTTCGTTCTTTTCTGTACTCTCTTCAGTATTAATTCTACCGGCTCTTTCAAGATCTTTTTCCCCGATTTCTTCTTTGCCTGTAGTTATATCATCATTCTTTTTTTCAGGAATCGGAAGATCCACTTCCTGTGTACGGTCATTTTGATTTATATAATTGTTGCTATGATTCGACTCATTTGTATTTTCTGCCGTGTTTTTTATATGTGACATAGTGGTATCTCCTCTTAAATTAATTTTGGAATTAAATAATATATATCAAATGTTATGCCAAAAAATAATTGCTAATTTTCGAGCGGAATTGCACATTATTTTTAATGGAGTGACATTTTTGTCATAAAAAAAGCAGGCCATTCAGACCTGCTTTTTCACAAAAATTATCGAAATGCTATTTAGTTTATTCCAAGTGCTTTTAATTTTCTGTAAAACGTCCTTTCATTCATATTTAGTAATTTCGCGGCTTTTGATTTAT
>JBDTNV010000059.1:0-15553 GCA_039933555.1 Ignavibacteria bacterium | reverse complement strand
TATCCGAAATAATTTAAACAAACCTATCTTAGATAACTTAAATACTCTGGATACTATCACAGTGGATTATAATGCTCTTTCTGATTATTATATATATGATGTTAACTTGAAAATTGATTCTGTTTTGCATACAAATGATTCAGACCTTGAGTTCTATTTAATACATAATGGTATTACAGATACGGCTATTTACCAGGCTGGCGGTACTGGGCAAAATTTCATAGGAACTATTCTAAATGATTCAGCCTCTACTCCAATCAGCAGCGAAACTGCTCCATTTACAGGTTCATTCAAGCCGCATAAACCGCTTTCGCAATTCAATGGGCAAGGTATAAACGGAGCTTGGATACTGAAAATTTATGACAGGGCAACAGGCAATACCGGCACATTAAATTCATGGTCAATAGATTTTCTTTTATCAAATAATCCAATCGGTATTCAGAATATCTCTAATGAAATCCCAAAAAGTTATTTTCTTTCGCAGAATTATCCAAATCCGTTCAATCCCACAACAAACATTAAATTTTCAATTCCTAAAGCATCGTTAGTGAAATTAGTTGTGTATGATATTACAGGCAGAGAAGTTGAAACACTTGTGAACGAAATCCTGAATGCAGGAACATATAATGCTGATTGGAATGCATCAAATTATTCAAGCGGAGTTTATTTCTATAAGGTGGAATCGGCTGATTTTAATGATGTAAAAAAAATGGTTCTGGTAAAATAGAAGGCAGGCTGTTGAGAAGTCAATTAAGCCCGGATATTTCTTCGGGCTTAATTAATATTTAATTTCCTTTTCCACTTTCAAGCTGAAGTTTCCTTTTTTCCTTTAAAACCATTTTGAAGTCCTTTTTATTTATTTTGCTTTCTATCCACGATATTATATCAAAAGCCCCAAGCAAAGATTTACATTTTCCATCTTTTTCCAGCTCATCTCTTAAAATTTCAAGTTTCCCGGATAATTTTTTCGCATCATTGGTATTTGCAGCATCAATAAAAAAATTAATCAGCAGTTTTTCGAAAGTATAAAAAGTATTCTTTTTAAGCAGGTAGTTTTTAGTTGATTTGATGGTATATTCCAGAAGGTCATAATTACCCATCTCAAAATGAATAATTAAATTCATTATACGCGCTGCTGAATATCCGCTTTCTTCAGGACGGGTATTCATATAATTCAATGTTTTATTCAAATAGCCAAGTGCGGATGAATAATCTTTATTGATAAAGTAATAACATGAAACTGCATTGTAAACCACAATTTTTCTCGGTTCATTATATTGGTCAGAATATTTATCGAGGTCATCCAATATTTTTTTCACATCTTCAAACTCATCAAACCGGCAGGTCCTTATATAGTAAGTAAGCTTAAGCTCGCATAAAGCAGCAATTAACTTTGCCCATGTATCTTTATAATCCTTGTGGTTTGCATATCGCTTGTTTAAAAATGATTTTATCTTATTAATGCAGATATCTATATCTTCATATCTCTGCACTTTTTCACACTCAGCTCCAAGATTGGCAGCATTTGAGAGGTAACTCTTTGGATAAAGCTCGGTATATCGGGGGTAACTTTCCATAAAATCTAACAAAGCCTTCCTGTATTTATAGCTATTTTCATAATCACCTAGGTTGTAATAATAATGACCCAGGATCGCATAATAGAAATACTTTGCTGCCGGTGTGGCGGTTTTACTTTCATCGTTGAACAAAGGATTCGAAATAAACTGTTTCAGAGAGCTATCATCACCCCGTGATATTTTTGTTTCATTATTTTTAAGCAGAAAGAAAAGCTTGTTATAAAGCATTTTATATTCATATGTATATTTTATCTTATCTAAAGCTTCGGACATTTCAATTCTTAATTTGTCCATGTCTTCATCAACCTTTTTTCCGTAAAACTCCGTTATTATTATTACAGCTTTTTTTTCGAGAATGTTTGCAATACTGTGATATTTTTCGTTGTCTGTTGCAATCTTTTCAGCTTTCACAAGCAAATTTTTATAAAGTTTGTAAAGTCCCTTACTGTATAAGATCTCCATCTTATCCAGCATCGATGTCAGCTTAAAATCGATGCTGCTTTCCTGGTAATATGATGACAGTATTTTAAGTATAAGATCGAGTAAATATTTTTTTGAAGAAAACAGGTTCTTTGTAAATTTTTCACCTTTAAATTTATCCCTCAAGATTTTCTCATCATATATCTTCATTTTATCTATTTCACCGAATAATTTCATGTACACATTTTTCTCTCCGATAGTATGTACGCCTGCATGAAGCTTAAAATATCTTTTCTCTGATTTAGACATTGCTTTGATAAGCTGGAACAGGTCGTCTGATTTCTTCAATTGATTTCCTCTGTAGACTTCTTGAATTAAACCTTTAAAACCCTCAAATATATTAAAAAATTGAGATAATAAGGTGTTATTAATCCGCTTTAGACTGCTTGATTACTAAAAATATGCGTTTGTAAACCCCTATTACTTCAATTAATTTTGCTTTGTTAACAGGAATTAGAGCTATAAATTAACTCAATAGCTGAAAATTCCCCAAAAAAAACAGAAAAAGAAAAATGTTAAAATATCTGGACAATATTTCACAAAAATTAACCAAGATCAAACAAGGTATGCAGAATAATTCAGGGTTGTGGATACATATGCCTGAAAATCCGGAATTTGTCGAATCGGTTCTAGAGGAAATTTCATTTAAGGATAAGGAAATAGAAAACCTTAAACAAACCCTTTCTCAAAAATACGCAGAGGCGCGGACTATCAGCTTAGAAAAGAAAATGATATTAAACCGTATAGAAAAAAGGGCAATCGGAGTTCACGCAGAGAGTCCTGAGAAACTAAATGAATACGGGATAAACAGCAAATAGAAAAAAATTAAATATTAAATAATTAATAAACCCAAAAAAAAATGAAAACAATTTTAAAAATCACATTAACTCTATTTTTTGTAATCGCGCTTCAGGGAACATCTTTTTCTCAGGGAAATTTTCCGGGTGTTGTAAAAAGAGAGCAGACAATAAAGGAGCAAAATCTGTTAACTCAGTTAAGCGAAGCAAAAAATTCCGGTGAGATGACCAGAATTCAGGAAATTCAGTCTGAACTTGATATTGAAACAGGTTCAACAACAAAGACTCCCTCAAATTATACGGGAACTTTTGTACTTGTAAATGAACCATTTTTTCACGAAAGTAATATAAATATTGTTGAGATCTCGCAGCTAAAAGGTGTTCGGGCTTTATCTACGGTTACCGAACAGCGTGGTCAGAACATTGGCAGGATATGGGTCGCAGCCGCGGTAAGTAATTCAACCGCGCGTGATACTATATATTATTTCCGATCGGATGATGGTGGAATATCGTGGGTAACATATGGTTACCTGATACTTGCAAACTCTGATGAAGTTAATTTTGACCAGATGGATATGGAAATTATTGAGGACAATATAGGCGATAAATATCTTTGGCTTTTCTACGGACTTACCGCGATAAACGGGAAACAATTTATTGGTGCTGCTATTCTAAAAACGCCAAATTTCATGGCAAATGAAATTATACTTTTATGGCCCGGAGAAAATTTATCAAATACCAATTTTAACCGTTTCAGGCCCAGAATTACATCTGATAACGCGAAGTACAGCAATACATCTTCATTATATATATCAACCTCTTTTGATACCATTGACGGTAATTCTCATGGGGGGAATTATGATTTTGCAAAATGTAATAACCCGTATACGATTACACCTTTGATTACATATATTAATTTTGGTGGTCTTGCTCCTCAGACAAATAATCCGACAGACTTACACAGCGATATTGCTTATATAAATAATGGCGGAGATTCAATTATATTTGTCGGGTCAAATATTTTTACTGCACCTTACGATATAGTAGTTGCTGTTTTCAATACAAGTTTTGGGCTTCTTAACAGTGTGGTTACTTTGCCAAATTTATCCGGTTTTAATAAAGAATTTGCCCGGATATCCTGCAGCGGCGGGGCAAATCAGCCTGAGGCAATGTTCGTTTTCCGTGAAAATTATCAAAACTCAGGAGACTGGGACCTTAAAGGATACAGAACTAATAATGGAGGCACAAACTGGAGTGCTGTAAACATTGATATAAGAAGGGATAACGTTGTGATCCCGTACCCCGCTGAGATCAGCAGTGTAAGAAACAGGAACGGACGGTTCAATATTGCATATACACTAGCCGGTCCTTCGAACTATGATACCGTAAAATATATTTT
Source organism: Ignavibacteria bacterium (assembly GCA_039933555.1). GTDB lineage: Bacteria > Bacteroidota > Ignavibacteria > Tepidaquicellales > OLB5 > OLB5. Next base: position 11,300 of record JBDTNV010000059.1, on the reverse strand, counting down.
TACAAATTCCGGAAGCCCGAATATGTTTACCAGAACGGTAAATCATCTCAGCGGATTCCAGAGGCCCAAACCGGGTATAAGGCTTGTTGATAATGATAGCTGTTTTGCAGTCTGGTCTCAAAAAGGAAACGGTACTAATATATGGGCTTCCGAAGGATGCAACGGACAAATTTCTATCGGTATTGAAAATACCGGCTATGAAATACCAACAGCTTATAGTCTGAACCAAAATTATCCAAATCCATTTAATCCCGTAACAAATATTAAGTTCAGCATCCCCAATTCAGGAAATGTTAAGCTTACAGTGTTTGATATTACAGGCAGGGAAGTAGAAACATTAATAAATGAGAACCTGAATGCCGGAATTTATAAAGTTGACTGGAATGCTTCAAATTATTCAAGCGGAGTTTATTTTTATAAGTTGGAATCAGAAAATTTTACAGATACCAGGAAAATGATGATGATAAAATAGCGAAGCTATTTTAGAAACCTTGCTTTCCTGGCTCGTTTTTGAGCTAAGGCTGATAAAATAATTTATTGCTTATAAAATTTCAAAGGGGCTAACGAGCCCCTTTATATTTAATTGAATTATTATTTCCTTTTTAATGATAGCTAACTGAATGTAAATTTGTAGTAATTAATATTAAACTTTGCAGGATAACTTACAGCCATACTCAGAAGATAAGGAAGAATTCAGTTTTACCCCTCCACAAAAGAAGAAAAAAAGATTTGGGGTCTGGGTGAATATTGTACTGTTCATACTCACCTGTATTTCAACTACAATGGCAGGTGTTTTCTGGCTTGGCAAAGATCCTTATGAAATCAGCAACCTGCATTTAGGAATTACATATGCTTTTCTGGTAATTCTCTTTTTAACATTCCATGAGTTTGGCCATTATTTTGCCGCAAAGTACCACAAAATAGATGTAACTCTTCCTTTCTATATTCCAATTCCATCACCGGACTTATTTCCTTTCGGAACGATGGGTGCGGTCATAAGAATACGGGATCAGATAAAAACGCGAAAAGCTTTGTTTGATATTGGAATCGCAGGACCGATCGCAGGTTTTATAATTGCGACAGGCTGTATGGTATACGGCTTAATGACGCTGCCTACTATAAATTTTCTTTATTCTATTCATCCTGAATTTCTTTCAACCGGGATTTCACCGGGCGGCCTTACATTTTCAAATACACTAATTTATACTATTCTGAAAAGCATAGTACCTATTCCAAAGGATGCATTTTTGCCGCCAATGAATGAAATGTATCATTACCCGTTTTTGTGCGCGGGCTGGTTTGGATTTTTTGTTACTTCACTTAACTTAATACCTATCGGACAGCTTGACGGCGGACACATAACTTATGCTTTGCTGGGCAATAAGCATAAAATAGTGGCGCGATTTTTTTTCGGTTTGCTTGTTGTTATGTCCGTTATCGGTATTCTGAATTTAACGGAGGTGATAAATTACCAGGATTTTGGCTCGCCAATGTGGATCTTATGGGTCGTACTGCTGTTCTTTCTTGTTAAGATAGACCACCCGCCATTCTACGATCCGCAGCCTTTGGGCATAGGCAGGAAAATGCTTGGTGTATTTGCATTTATTATGTTCATCTGCTCATTTACCCCGGCACCCATTAAGAATTTTTAGACCAAAGAACCGATGAAATTGATACAAATCATTTCATTACCTTATTAATAAAATTAAAATTACCGGTTAAATTATTTTGCAGGGGCTTCTGAGAGCTTCATGTTCTCTGAATTCAGGAACCAATCAAACGTTCCACTCTCAGATGCAGGATCAAAGTTTATTTTGCATACGCTCGAATTCTTGAAATTCAATTGCAGGTCTTTTACAGGGTTATTTCCTATCAGGTTTAAGCTATATGAATTAACATCGGGCGCATGCCCGAAAATCGCTATACTTCCGTGGTGAGAGTGCCTTTTGATGAGTTTAAGGAAACGGTTAAATGTGCTGCCGCCAATTAATTCAATTGCAGTTTTTATCTCATTATCATATTTCATTACAGATGAAAATACCTCGGCAGTTTGCACTGCTCTTACCAGTGGACTCGAAAGTACCGCATCAAAACTTACTTTCATATCTTTCAGCCTCTGGGCAACTATCCTGCAATGGTTCCTGCCATGAATTGTTAAATACCTGAAGCTGTCTTCAACAATCTCACTGTCAAGATCCGCTGCTACACCGTGCCTGATTATATAAATATCCATTAAGCTGTTATTTTTCCTTCAGCAAAGTTAAATGAATTTACTTCAGTAATTTCAAATTGTGAAATAGTATTTTCAAGCTTGCTATTAGCTGTGGTGCGTACTTTTATGTAATTTTCTGTAAACCCGTACATGCTATCGTCTTCTTTCATTGATTCAAAAAGTACATTATGTACACTGCCTGTATTTCTTCTGTAAAAATCCATTCTTTTTTTGTTTGAAAGCTCCCGCAATATCCTGCTTCTTTCCTTTCGGATCCCCATATCAACTCTTCCCGGCAGCGTAACAGCATGAGTATTTCTGCGCTCTGAATATGTAAATACATGCAGGTAACTTACAGGCAGCTCTTCCAGGAATTTAAATGTGTTGACAAATCTTTCGTCTGTTTCACCGGGGAAGCCTATTATTACATCGACACCAATTCCCGGATTTGGCATAACGCCGTTAATTTTATGGATCAGTTCTTCATAAAAATCCCTGTTGTACCTTCTTCTCATAAGCTTCAGAGTTTCAGGGTCAGCGCTTTGCATCGGAATGTGAAAATGATTGCAAAAACTTTTTGATGAGCTTACAAGTTGGATGATATCATCGGTCAAAAGGTTTGGTTCAATCGAGCTTATTCTTATCCTTGGTATATTAAGTTTTTCAAGCCGAAGCAGTACATCAATTAACTTATTTGTTTTACCTGATCCATCAACAAAAGTATAGTCGCCGGTATTTACTCCGGTCAGAACAATTTCTTTATAACCTGAATCAAGAAGTTTTTTGGCATTATCAATTACATTATTAATTCCAAGACTTCTTGATTTTCCCCTGGCCATTGGAATTGTACAGAAGGAACAGTTATAATCGCATCCGTCCTGGATCTTCAGAAATGCGCGTGTTCTTGATTCAACATCGCTTGAATATGCGTAATCAAAATTTGTAACTTCATCAATTGGTGAAGTAAATACGCAGGAAAGATCTTTTTTCTCAAATCCGTTTACATAATCAAACAGGCGGAATTTTTCATTAGCTCCTAAAACAAGATCAACGCCCTGAATTTCAGCTATCTCATTTGGCTGTAACTGGGCATAACACCCCGTTACTATTATATATGTTTCGGGATTTTTATTTAAAACACTTCTTATGATCTGGCGGCACTCTTTATCAGCATTATCGGTGACCGAGCACGTATTAAGAACAAATATGTCAGAACTCTCTCCATATTCCACGATATTATAACCGTTATTATGGAATTTACCGGCAAGTGTTGAAGTTTCTGAATAGTTCAGTTTGCAGCCTAAAGTATGTAATGTAACAGATTTACCCATATTACAAATTTACGCACAAATAGATTTATATTTAATGGAATTTTAAATGCAATACCTTCCTTTATTATGTAATAGACTAGTAAAGCATATGCTTTGGCACTGAATTTATGGTTTAAAATCGATAAAATTAAGGATTATGAGTAAAATTTTAATATTAATCTTAGGCCTGGTATTTATTGGCAATATTCATTCAGAAGAAATAAAAACAACATCTCCTGATAACAGTATAGTAATATCATTTAAATTGAGTGAAAATGGCGAACCTTTATATTCTATTAATTATAACGGAGTGCAGTTTCTCAACTGGTCTAAACTGGGGCTTAATTTCAAAGGAAGCGGTATGCTGGCAAGTGACCTCAAGCTCGTAACGATTGCAAGAAATACTGTTGACGAAACATACAGAGTTTATTCTGGCAAATCAAAGTATTCACGCAATTACTGCAACGAAACTTTAATATCCCTTGAAGAAAAAAAATCTCCGGCAAGAAAAATAGATATATATTTCAGGGCATTTAACGATGGGGCCGCCTTCAGGTATGGGATACCCGAACAACAAAATATTAATTCATTTGAAATATCCACTGAAGAAACTTACTTTAATTTTGAGGGTGATTACCAGTGCTGGGCAATGAAAAAAAACAGCTTCAGGCACAGCTATGAAGGTGAATACAAGCCCTATAAATTGAGCGCTATAAATAATACACCCGGCGATACAACCAGTAACTTTCCATATATAACCTTACCGCTAACATTTAAAATGAGTGATAACCTGTTTGTTTCTTTATCGGAAGCAAATATTACAAATTACCCGGGTACAGTGTTATTGAAGTCTGATGGAAATACACTTAAGAGCAAACTTTCTCCTGAGATAGCAAACAACGATATTTCAGTAAGAGGCGAGACCCCTGCGGTAAGTCCGTGGAGGCTTTTTATTATTGGCAGCAGGCCAGGGAAACTGATTGAATCAAATCTGGTAATGAACCTTAATGAGCCCTGCAAAATTGATGACGCCTCTGATTGGATAAAGCCCGGTAAATCCACATGGAGCTGGTGGGCTGAAGACAGGGGTTTTGACCCCAATTTTGGCTATCAGATACTTTCAACAAAAACCGTAAAATATTATGTTGATTTTGCTTCTTCAAATTCATTACAATATGTGATACTCGATGGGGGATGGTATGGGTGGTTTGATGCATCAAAAGATGATGCGGTACACGATCTCACTAAAACATTACCTGAGCTTAACCTACCTGAGGCCGCTGCTTATGCAAATTCAAAAGGTATTGGATTAATACTTTGGGTTGTATGGTACGAAATTGAAAGGCAAATGACCCAGGCGCTCGATTATTTTCAATCACTTGGAATCAAAGGGTTAAAAATAGATTTTATGGATAGAGATGACCAGTACATGACTGATTTCTACAGGAAAATTGCTGAAGAATGCGCTGCAAGGAAAATGGTAATAGATTTCCATGGTGCATATAAACCTGACGGTCTAAGCCGAACTTATCCGAATATTTTGACTTACGAGGGTGTTTTAGGAAATGAATATGCCAGATGGGATAAACTTTTTCCTAATCCGCAGCATAATGTAACTATACCTTTTACACGGATGGTAGCAGGGCCAATGGACTATACTCCGGGCTCTATGGTAAACTCAACTAAAGAAAATTACATAGGTCAGTGGAAATATCCTATGACTATGGGAACAAGAAGCCAGCAATTAGCTATGACGGTTGTATATGAAAGCGGACTGGTGACTTTATGTGATTCGCCGAAATTATATGAGGCTTTACCGGAATTTGAATTTCTTAAAAAAGTGCCGGCAGCGTGGGATTCAACAATAGTACTTGATGGCAAAATTGGCGAATACATTATTATTGCCAGGAAAAAAGATAAAGATTGGTTCATTGGCGCAATGACAAACCAAAACAGCAGGGATATTAATATTGATCTTAGTTTCCTTGAAAATTCAAACTATGAAGCTTATATTTATTCAGATGCGCCGGATGCGGATCTGAAACCTTCGAATGTTAAGATATCAAAACAGGTCCTGAACAAAGGTGACAGTATGAATATCCGTTTGGCCAAAGGGGGCGGACTTGCTGTATTCCTCAAAAAGAAGAGCGGTTAACCTCAATTTTACTGTTAACCCACTTTAAGAGGTCAAAGTATTCAAAGGCATTCTTTTCGTAATTATCATTCTTAAGCTTTACAAGGCTTTTGCCCAGGGAATTGAGCATGAAATAAATATCATCTTCTCTTTTGACATTCGGTAGTTTCCTGATAAATTCAAGAATCAGCAGTTCTACTTTAAAAAGTTTTTCTCTTTTGTATAGATATTTATAGGTGCTTATTATCAGATATTTTAAGAGGTCGAAATTTTTCAATTCAAAATGTATTACAAGATATATTATTTTTAAGTAACACTCATAATCTGCTCGTTTATTGAGCAATGGATGTTTCATCAGGTCATTTGCCGCTTTTAAAGCTTTGGTATAATTTTTTTCTTCCAGGCGGCATATTACGATGTAATACCTTATTGAAAGCTCAGTATCAATGAGCATTTTATTCTCATATTTTACAAGTGCTTTTTCCAATTGTGGTATAAGCTTTACCGCGCCGGCAATTAACCCTCTTTTAAGATTAATTCTCAACATTGCAAAACTGCTGTAGATTGCTATATCATCCTGGTCAGATCTGTTTGTAAGAGAAACTTCTTTGATTGCCTTTAGATATTTTTCAGCTTCATCCGTTTTCCCAAGGTTAATACAGGTTTCTGTAAGCGAATAAAGAATATCAGAAGGGTAGTGGATGATGTAATCTTTAAACGGCAGAGGGTTATCTCTTACTATCTCGTTCCTCTTCAGCAGCGCCTCATACATGGCGGCATTATCAGCCTTTACCGCCGCTGCAAGTTCTGTAACCCGGTAATATGCTTCCAAAGCGCGAATACTTTTTGCTTCCCGGGGTGAGCTCATTATTTCGGCCGAAGTTAATTCATCTATGTTCCTTGTATGAGCCTCATCTCTGTTAAGCCCGTAGTTTCTGTATTTATTCAACAGTTCAGCGGCAAGCCTGCTGTATTCAAATAAATTCTTTATACTCTCATTTGCTTTTAAAACTTCATAATACATAGATTCAGATTTCTCTGTCTGCAGCTCACTTTTGGGAATGATTATTTTTTCCATATCAAGCAGCTGAATGAGATATCCAAAACGTTCATATTTAATTGCTGTTGATTTTGCTTTTGCAATTGTTTTGAAGTATCGTTTATATAATGCCTTCTTAAAGAGAATATTGCATTCTGATATTAATGAATGTATCTTCCCATCAGCAGTTTTGGAATAGTTATAGCCGGTAAGTGATTTTATCAGAAGATTGTAAAGGTAGTTCTTATTAACAGCAAAATTATTAACGAATTGTTCTCCTTTATATTTCAATTTTATGTAACTTTCGTCATATACTTTTTGTTTTTCCAGTACTTTAAAAAGCTGAAGATAGATCTTTGCTCCTTTTTGAAGTGAAGAATTCAAAATGAAATGTCTTTTTTCATTTTTTTCCATTGAATGAATTAATTCGTGGAGATCATTTGAGCTCATTTTGGGAAACTAATAATATTACAGAAAAACAGCTTAAAAAATTAAGATTATGCAATATATTATAATAATCATTAAAATGGGATTCTAATAATTTCCTGTAATTAAGCTTTGAGACTGCAATCAAATTTGAATATATTATGCTTAACTTGATAATCACAAATAAACTAAACTAAAAACATTTATGCCGGATTTCTTCCTGAAACAATCGCCCTCTTTTAGAACGATACTTTTTGTTTTTTTCTTCATCTCAGCATGCCAGGTAACAACAGGTCAAAACTTTACAAAGGTTACAGCAGGGTCATATGTAAATGATGGCGGCGCATCGAGAAGCGTTAATTTTATTGATTACGATAGCGACGGTGACCTTGATCTTTATGTAAGCAATGGCAAGCGATATGGTCAGAAAAGTTTTCTATATCAGAATAATGGCGGCAGCTTTACAAGAATATTCAGCACCGGTCCTGTTAACGACAGCCTTCCTTTTGACGGCTCAAGCTGGGCTGATTTTGATAATGACGGAAACCCCGATATGTGCACCGTAACCTGGTATGACTCGATCAGCGTATTGTATAAAAATAATGGCGGCGGTTCATTCACTTTTCTCGGGAATAGTCCTATTGTTAGTGACCGGGGATTTTCAGAAACATGCAGCTGGGGTGATTATGATAACGATGGCCTTGTAGATCTATTTCTAACCAACAGCAGGTTTTCAGGTTCACGAAACAGGTTGTATAAGAATCTTGGAAGCGGAAATTTTGCCAGGATTGATTCAGGCGCAATTTTCCAGGATGTCGGCTTGCTTTCAAGGGGAGTAAACTGGGTTGATATAGATGGAGACCGGGATTTAGATCTTTTTGTAGCAAATGAATCCGGCGCAACTGACTATATGTATAAGAATAACGGTAACGGTTACTTTGCAAAAATTACAGGAATTGCTCCAACAACAAGCGGCGGTATATCTTGGAGCTCAAGCTGGGGAGATTATGATAATGACGGTGACTTTGACCTCTTTGTTGCCAATAATGAAAACCAGAAAAATTTTCTATTCAGGAATGACGGTAACTTCGCTTTTACGAGAATCTTAAATGATACTATTGTGAATGAAGCCGGGTATCATGCATGCTCCGGCTGGGGAGATTATGATAACGATGGCGATCTTGATATGTATGTTACACAGGCATACGGACCCCCAAACAATCCTTTAAAAAACAAACTTTATAAAAACCTTTTGATGGAAAGCGGAACCCCATCTTTTGAAAAGATCTCTACAGGTGATATTACTAATGATCTTGGGTTTTCCTACGGGTTTGCGTGGGCAGATTGGGATGGTGACGGTGATCTGGACCTGTTCACAGCCAAAACTTTCAATGAAAACGAGAATAATGCCGCATATCTGAATGACGGGAATTCAAATAAATGGCTCGAAATTAAATTGCATGGAAATGCAACCAATCGCTCTGCAATTGGGTCTAATGTAAAGGTAAGGACGGTTATTAATGGAAACCCCGTTTGGCTCACACGGGCAGTGGAAGGTCAATCAGGCTATTGTGGTCAAAATCTTGACCTGCACTTCGGGCTTGGCAATGCCGGAATTATCGATTCTATCAGGGTTGAATGGCAATCAGGCGCTATTGATAGCTTTGTAAATGTGAACACCAATCAGATCCTGACAATAGTTGAAGGACAGGGAATAATTGGTATCCAGCCTATTGGGAACGAAGTGCCGGAAGGATTTAATTTATACCAAAACTTTCCGAATCCGTTTAACCCCGCTACTAAAATAAAGTTCGATCTGCCTGCAGCTAACAATGCGTCACTTGTAATCTATGATGCAGGCGGCAGGGAGGTTGCTGTAATTGTAAACCAGAGGCTCAGCGCAGGCAAATACGAGGTTCGTTGGAATGCCGGCAATTACTCAAGCGGAATCTATTTTTATAAACTTACTGCCGGCAGCTATACGGAGACAATGAAAATGGTTTTGGTTAAATAACTTAAGAAATTTGAATCTGTCACTGTAATTATCTTTATTTGTCAAAGTATTTAAGCAGAATTCAATAAATTATAAATTATTAAAATGGCAAATGATTTTAAGCTCTCGCAGGTAACTATTGCTGTGACAAATGTTAAAAAGATGGCAGAGTTCTACAATTCTGTTTTTGGGACCAGGCTAAATGAATTTGAAGCGATGGGTTCAAAGTTCTACTCAGGTACTATTGCAGGAGTGAATATGATGCTTTGCCCAAACACTATTGCAGGTGTTACTGCAGAGCAGAACAGGCACCAGTTTGATTATATCACAGAAGATATAAATGAAGTTGTTAAAAATGCCCTGGGTTCACATGGCACCCTAAAAGATAGTATTTCTGTAAATGACTTAGAAAAACTGGTAACGGTTATTGACCCTGATGGAAACACCATAAATTTTATTCAAAAACTTAAAAGTTAACTGCTATTTTTAATTAATGTTAGTAGATTTAATTATGCGTGAGCGTGCTCAAAGCTAATATAAAACAGATACTTAGAGTCATTAAACCAATTCCGAAATATAAGCATCTTAAATATACATAAGCAGTTATATTGTTTATTATATAAAAAATTGTAAATTTGTAAATTCCTTGTAACAATTTTTATGCGTGGAGTTTTAGAAGTATATATATAAACTGTAGTTTAACTTATTAACGAAGTTCAGGCAGTCACACTTTTTTTATTTGGCTGTCTAAATACAGATACAGGGATATAAAGCATTTAATAATGGTAAATAAAACAGAATATTAACTAAACCTTTTTAAAAATGTAAGCATCAAATGGGAAATTCGGTACTAATAATTTAGTCCCTGAATTTCTCCTTCTGGAAAAGAATGAAAGAGCAGTGCGATTGGGCGACGCTTGTTTTGAGGGCTCAAGCGTGAAGGTGGCTTAGTTAAAAGTAGGCTGCCGCCTGTCTCTAAAATTGTAACCTATATTTGACCCATAGGCAATATTTTTTGAGACAGGCATCGCACAAGCTCTTTTATATTTTTATCTGATGCAAAAAAGCAATTATCGATAAATATAATATTTAAAAAAGGTTTAATATTACTAAATGAAAAATATTTTTACAAAAATATCAATTTTCCTGTTTTTTCTCAGCTTGCAGGCTGCTAATATTACTTTAGCGCAAACAGGCCAGGAAAAAGCTGGTGATGATAAGTCCTCTCCTGATATTACTTCAACTCCAAAGGTTGATGGTAAAATTATTGATAGCGAATGGAAAGACTCAAAAGTCTTCACTGATTTTTACATGATGATACCGAAATCTGATAAAAAAGATTATGACAGCACTATAGCTTATATAAAACAGACAAAGGACGCGATATATATCGCAATAAAATACTGGCCAAGAGGAAAAATTATAAAGCAATCCTTAACCAGGGATAGAAGTACTGACGAAGAAAATGAATTCTTTATACTCCTTGATCTTGAAAATAAGAATAAAAACGGTTACGTGTTTGTTGTAAGCTTTTTGAATAACCAGCGTGATGCGATCGTTTATAATCAGACAAATCAGTCATATGAATGGGACTGGCAATGGGAAAATAAAGTAACAATTTTCAAGGAAGCTAAGAACGGGCAGCCCGGCTACGCTGAAATGGAAATAAAAATTCCTGTTGACAGATTACAGAACAAGAACAAAAAACAAATTGGTATAGACCTTCAGTTATTTTCTTATACACCCGACGGAAATTACACATGGTACGCTTTAACGCCTAACAGCGAGCTTCTTAACTTAAAGAGCATGTATAAGCTTGATCTTACAACTCCGTTTGACGAAAAGCTGAATTTAAGATTTAACCTTACACCCTTTATTGTTGGCAGAAGCTTTAATAACGATACAGCTAGGTTCAACTACGGCGGTGAGTTTGCTATCAGTTTGGATAAGCATAAGCTCAAAAGCACTTTCCATACTGATGAATCAACCCTGGAAGCTGATCCATTCAGGTTTGCATTTTACGGCAGACCCATATTCCTGCAGGAAAAAAGACCTTTTTTCAGTAAAGATCTTGATATATACAGAACTCCTGTAACTTTGTTTTACTCCAGGGCTATTGATAAAATAGATTACGGCTTTAATTATACTTACCGAAGTGATAAGTTTAAAATGGGTGCGCTTTATGT
>JBDTNV010000058.1:0-15652 GCA_039933555.1 Ignavibacteria bacterium | reverse complement strand
AATTCATTTCACTTAATAATAGTTGAAGTGGATACAAACACGGGAAAGTTTAATATACTTGGCCGCGAAAAGGAAAGCGTGCGCCTTGGCTCAGGCTCTACCGATATGAAACACCTTGGAAAAGACGCTATGAACAGGGGAATTGAAGCGCTTAAGAAATTTTCAGCGCTGGCTGATTCAGCAGGAGCACAGGTACGGGCAATTGCAACAAGTGCCGTCAGAGAGGCAGCTAACCAGCATGAGTTCATAATGCGCGCAAGGCTTGAAGCCGGGATAAGGATAGAGGTAGCCTCAGGTATTGAGGAAGCAAGGTATATTTATCTCGGCATACTGCAATCAGTGCCAGTTTTTGATAAGCGGATATTAATGATCGATATCGGCGGCGGGAGCACGGAGTTCTTAATTGGCCATGGAAGAGATATAGCATATGATAACAGCTTAAAACTGGGCGCAATAAGGCTGACGGAAAGATTTTTCAGTGATAAAGATACCGATTCAAAATCGGTGAAAGCGTGCAGACAGTATATCAAGGGGTTTATGGCTTCTGTTACACGGGAAAGCCAAAAGCATAAATACGATGTTGCAGTAGGTTCATCAGGCACAATAACAAACCTTGCCAATATCATAAATGTAAAGCGCGGCGGCGACCCTGAATCCAGGCTGAATAATTTTGTATTTACTAAAGATGAGCTCTCTGGTGTAGTTAACGAAATTCTTGAAGCAAAGAATGTAAAGCATATTCTTAAGATCCCAGGGCTTGACCCAAGCCGCGCGGATATAATAACAGCCGGCGTTCTTATATTGGAGCAGATATTCAAAGAGCTGAAGATCAAGGAAATGATGATATCTGAATTTGCGCTGCGTGAAGGCATTGTGCTTGATACGATTGAAAAAGAATTTATGCTGAAAGACAAAGATCATCTGGGCAATATAAGGTATAATAGTGTAATGCATATTGCCGATAACTTCAGGATAGAGAAAGAGCACTCAGCACATGTTACAGGACTTGCTCTTAAGATCTTTGATTTAACAAAGAAACTGCATAAGCTGGGTAGTACTGAAAGGGAATACCTTGAAGCGGCAGCCATACTGCATGAAGTAGGAGGGTTCGTTTCGCACTCACAGCATCACAGGCATTCATATTACATTATCCGCAACGCCGAAATGCTTGGCTTTACTGAAAATGAAAAGGAAATTGTCGCAAACATTGCCAGGTATCACAGGAAGAGCCATCCTAAAACAAAACATCCGGATTACGCAAAACTAAGCGGCGATGACCAGTTGGTAATACGCAAGCTTTCGGCAATATTAAGAATTGCAGACGGGCTGGACCGTTCACATACATCTTCTATAAAAAATATTGAGTATAGTAATGAAGATAATAAAGTTAAATTTATACTTCACGGTGATGAAGCTAATATGGAGCTTGAAGTTTGGGGGGCAACGAGCAAAAAATTATTGTTTGAAGAAGTTTTTGGTGTTGAAGTGGAGTTTAAATGAGCTACGCGTAGGGACAGGCCTGTGTGCCTGTCCTTCTTTTTCGGGGAAACCTTTCCTCGCTTTGCTCTGCAAGGCAAGCACGCAGGTCGTCCTCTACAGAATTAATTTCTTTTGGGATGACACGCAGATTGTCCCCTACAGGTTCGTTAATTATTATTATTCCGTGCATGTGGTTTGGCATAATGATATATTCATCCAGAATCACATCATTATATTTATTTTCCAGTTCAAGCCACCAGGTTTCAATCATTTTTCCCGAAGCGGATAAAACAGATTGCTCACTAATTATTTCGGAAAGCAGGTGGAGGTTATTGAGGTTATTGTAGATGCAAATTGTTACGAAATAAGAATAGCCACTGGAATAATCAAACCCTTTAAGCCGATTTCGTTTTCTAGAATTCATTAGTGGTTTTAATACTCAATCTTTTCCAGAAATAATCCTGATGGCGGGGCGGTGAATTCAGCGGGGCTGAACTTTTTGCTTCCATGATTTTTTGCAGCAAGAAGATCAACAATTTCATTATTCGTAATGTTTCCCCTTCCAACTTCCACAAGTGAACCCACAATGCGCCTTACCATCTTCCACAAAAAATGTGAAGCTTTAATGCGGATGTAAATTTTATTTGCATCATCTGTTACTACAATTGACTCAATAAGACATTTGGTTGATTTATCCTCGGGTGATTTTTCCGAAAACCCTTTGAAGTCATGCATCCCGATAAATAATTTCGAAGCATCCTCTATTTTCTTTACATCAAGCTTATCTTTTATCCACCATACAAAACGTTTTTCAAATGCTGTGCGGCGTTTTGAAATTACATATAAGTACTGCCTGGATTTTGCATCATGCCTAGCGTGAAAATTGGGGTGAATTTTTTCAATTTCTAAAATATTAATATCACCCGGAAGCTCATCGTTAATTTTCATTTTGAGTATTTCGGGACCAAGCATTGTTTCGCAATCCAAGTGCGCAACCTGTTCAATTGCGTGAACGCCTGCATCGGTGCGGCCTGAGCCCTGCAGGTCGATAAATTTATTTACACCCTTGTTCTTCTTAAAAACCGTGTCTATGGCTTTCATCAGAGTGCCCTGCACGGTCTTAACAGAAGTTTCCTTCGGCTGTTTTTGCCAGCCGGAGTAGTTTGCGCCAGTATATTCGAGATATATTTTGAATTTCATATTATTGTTACAAAGATACTAAAACGCGGAATGTAAAAGAATGGTGATATAAAAAAACAAGGGGGCATGCCCCCTTGTTAAAAAAAACTTTTATTTATAATGCCCGGAAAGTATTAAGCGTGTTTCAGTGGAGCATCAGTTTTTTTCTTAAATAACAGGTTATCAAGACTGTATTTTCCCGCTCCAATAAATAACAGACCCATAAATACTGCGAACATTTCCATGGGATAAATTGCTTTACTCCACGGGTCCATATTGGTTGTATGCATCATAAATGCAGTTAGCATTGTAAAAGCCATAAATGCGGCGGCGGGACGCGTGAAGAGACCTAGCAAAATTAATATTCCGCCGGCAAACTCAGATGCCGAGGCCATGAAGCCCCAGAATGTTGGCGCAAAACTCAAGCCGTAGTTAGCCATCGCGCCGCCTATCTTAGACCACATTGCCGGTCCGCCTGAAATTTTTGCCCAGCCGTGAACTAGAATAAAGGAGAAACCGATTCCAATTCTTATAAAGAGAATTCCCGCATCACGGTTCTTATCAAGAAAATTTTTGATCATTGTCTAAAATTGTTTAGTTTGTGGTGGTAGTATAGATAACCATGCAAGGAAAGTTTAAGTTTCAGGGTGAAAAGTAATTGCCAAAACAGAATACAAAAAAAATTTATGAATTTAAGAGCAAGAAAAAAATCCCCATCTGATTTACACGGAGGAATCCAAAATTGTTTAATTGTCATCATAGGGTATTGTAGAATCTTGTCCCCCTTTATAAGGGGGACTATAAATCTATTAGTTCATAAATTCGTGGCGAAGGGTGTCATTTACCATAAACAATCTTAAAGTATTTGAGCTATCAGCATTTATTATTATTGTACTATATGATTTGCCGAGTGATATAGATGCATTGTGTTTACCGGGTGAGAGCTTAACGATACGGGTTATTAGCGAATCATATACCTGTTCAGCCATTAAAGTGCTCTTTGGTATTACAACATCACGGTTAACCTGCATATAAATTTCATTTCCGAACAGGGATTTATCAAGTTTAATTGTATAATCTTTCTTCTGCTTTTCCATTTGCTCTTTGCCTATTTTTTCAATGGCATTGCTGCAGGAATTCCACTCTTTGTGCCATGAATCTTTAATAAAGGTCATACCGGAATTATTTGCATTTGCATATTTACCTTTTCCCCAGCCGAGTGAAATACTTTCTCCGCCGCGGTCATATACTTTTTCTTCATAGGTCTCGATCTCATCAAAATTATTATCTTTAAACACCATATAAAGCTTATCAAGCTCAGCAGACGTCATTTTAAAATATACTTTACTTTCAGAGCCGCCATCATTAATTTTGTAGAAACTTGAATCCTGCGAGAGGAATATCTCTTCGCCATAGTACATCATTCCGCCGGATACAACGTACCTGAAATAAAGCTCTGCCGGGCGTTTATCAGGCAATGGGGAGCTATCGCCGGAGCCGACACTTTTTGCGCAGATAAATCCGCTGGAGATAAACGCAATGTTCAGAATTATTAATGACAGATATTTCATTTTCAATTTCATAAATTTTTCAGTTAATTATGTTACTGAAATTACGGTGGAATTGTTCCGTGATGCAAAGTTAATAATAAATTTTCAAACACACCCCGTCACGAGCTTCGCTCATGCCACCCCTCTCAAGAGGGGAATTTAAGTTATTTTTAAAGAATGAAAAATTCAGAGTATTACATAAAATTACTTGGACTAGAAAAACACCCTGAAGGCGGGTGGTATAAGGAAGTCTATAGGTCAAATGAAACGATAAAAAAAGAACATTTGCCTGCAGGATTTACAGGTGAGAGGCACCACTCAACCTCAATTTACTTTATGTTAACAAGTGATACATTTTCCGCATTTCACAGGATAAGAGCAGATGAATTGTGGCATTTTTATACAGGCCCACCTGTGACAATATATATGATAGATAACGCCGGCACCTATTCAGAAATAAAGCTTGGGAATAATATGGATAGTGGTGAGGTGTTTCAGTGTGTAATTCCAAAAGGAGTGTGGTTTGGCGCTATGGTAAGCTTACCTGATTCATTTTCACTGGTTGGCCGTACAGTCGCGCCGGGATTCCATTTTGATGATTTTGAGCTGGCTAAGCGTGATGAGTTATTGCTGAAATATCCTCTGCATAAAGGGATTATTGAGAGATTGACGAGAATCAATGAGCAATGAATAATGGGCAATGAGCAATGAAAATTAACCCGGAAAATTTATTTCGAAAATAATATTTAAGAGTGTTATATTTGTATAACCAAATTATACTGAAATGATAGAAACCTGGATATTGGTTGTAACATTATTTCTTCCCAGAATTGCGCTGTTGATTGCTTATTTTTCTCACCAGGTACCGCATAATAATATTCCGTTCATAGGGGATGTTCTGTTATATGTTTTTCTGCCAAGGCTGCTTATGATAATCTATATTTATGATAATATGGGCTGGCAGAATCCCTGGTTCTGGATACACATTGTTGTGGCGGTAATTGTCTGGTCAAAGGGCTCCCATGAGACCTATAAGAGAAAGTTTAGGAGAAGATAAGAAACGTCAAATGTGAAACGTGAGACATCAAACATAAGGCGTAAGGCTTGAGACGTTATAAGTCAAACTATCAAATGAACATTAATGTTTTTGTTTTTGTAGAGACGGGTCTATGACCCGTCTTTTTTATTGATCCAAAGCGATTTAGCATAGTTTAAAATTTAAAAGAAAATTCGTTCAACTGTCCAGTATGCAGCAATAACTGCTATTATTAAAGATGCGGGAATTACAATACGCTTGTGATACCACTCCCTTGATTTGAACCATAGGCCTACCGCAAGAAATGCGGTTAAAACAACTGTTACCTGGCCAAGCTCAACCCCCAGGTTAAAGGTTAAAAGTGCATTTAAAAATTGTGATTTAGGCAAACCAAGCTCCTTAAGAGCACCAGCAAAACCCATTCCGTGTATAAGTCCAAAAAGGAATACAATAACAAGCCGCCATTTGTTAAGCTTTTGTGTCCTAAGATTTTCTAAGGCCACATATATAATAGAAGCTGCTATTATCGGTTCAACAATGTATGAAGGTAATGATACAATATTATATACTGCAAGTCCAAGGGTAATAGTATGCGCAATCGTGAAACAGGTTATCTGCTGAAGCAAAGGCTTTAGCTTTGGGCTTAAAAGAAAGAGTCCAAGTACAAAGAGAATGTGGTCAATACCCAATGGGAGAATATGTGTAAAGCCAAGCTTCAGGTAAACCCATGAAACTTCTGATGTGGAGATCTTCTCAAGGTTCATATCCATTGGATGAGAAACGAGTGAGCCAGAGACGAGCATCAGCGAAAAAAACAGGAAGTATTTTATTCTGTTATCCATTTAATAGTTTACATTTTAATAGCTTACATTTTTTTGGTTTCGTTCAGGTAAATCCTGTCGATCTTTGCAAGTATCTCGGGGTCAAATGTTTTATCTTCAACATTATTCTTAATAATATCAATTGCCTTTGTGTAATCTCCCTGTTTGGAATAAATCCATGCAAGCAGGAAATATGAGGCAGGTGTTGGCCGCTCTGAAATTTCACTCTGAGCAATATTCAGGGCCTTATTAAAATCGCTGAATTCATCCGCGGAAATTTCCGCCAGATATTTATTATACATTTTACCGTATTTTGGATCAGAAGAAATTGTTATGAATTTATCCAGGTATTCTTTTTTCTTTGCGTTATCGCCCTGCAGTTTAGCAACTTTATACATATTCAAATACGGGTCCGGCGAAAGTAGCCTTTTTGATAGATCCAGAAGAATTTCTTCTGCCAGCGCGTAGTTTTTATCATTTACCGATGCAATTACAGCGATCCCCTCCAGCGCTTTGTAATTATTTGGGTCAAGCTTAAGTGAATTCAAATAAAGCTCATATGCTTTACCGTAATTTTCGGCTTTAATATAAATTGCGGCGAGAGAATTATTTGTCCACGTAATAAGTCCGGGGCGCGTTGGGTTCGATTTTGCAATATCAAGAGCAAGCGACATAAATATCAGGGCGCTATCGATATCACCCGTAATTTCTTTATATTTTGATGCCCTGATAAGATATGAAAATTCCGTATTATTCCTTTGTGAATTTAAAAGCCTGCGCGCTTCCTCGTAATTGCCTGTTTCAATATATGCATCAAAGATCATTCCTTCGGAAATATTTTTATGCTCTCCAATCAGATACGCGTTGTATGCATAATCAAGAGACTTTTTAAATTCGTGCCTTGCAAGCGAGTTCATAGAAAGTGACTGGTACACCGAAGTTTTTGTCCCGTTATATTTTCTGCCTGTCATTTTCCACAGGCTATCGGATGTTACAAGGTCATTTATATCACCGGAAATACCAAACCTCGCTGAGTATGCACCGGCAAGCATTCCCGTTGTAACAGGGCCAAAATTATCCTTCTGCACTTTTTCCGCGAAGAATTTTATTCTGCTGTTAATTGTTTCAAGCTGCGGGTTTTTTGTTTCTGCCGTGAGAAAAGCCCTTACTTCATCAGCATTTACAACGGGAGAAGAATTTTTAGCTGAGCCTGAAATTAAAAAAACAGTAATTATCACCCCGGATATTATCAGTGCTATGGCTGAGAGAAAGTATTTTATTTTTATGGACATTTTTATATAGTTTCTTTTTAAAATACTGCTGCAGTTACTTTGATCATTACAATTCATTTCACTGCAGCAGCGGAGCTAATGCTAAAGGATCAAGACAACCGTTACCATGGTTCAGCCAAATACGGGAACGTGTTTAGAAACGGTTTATCATTAGCATTAACATGATCGCTTGTTAAGCCGGGATTGGAAGCGCCGGTGGGTCCGCCGAAAACGAGCGTCAGCTCAACATCAATTACGTCATCAGTCAATGCACGGCCGGTTAATACCTGTGTGCCGTTATAGAAAGAAGTTATGCCTGATTTTGATACTCCAAGCTCATCAGTTGCAAGCAGTGACATAAAGTTAGTACCGCCGGGATCGCTTGGTACAAGTATATTGCCTGTATATGTACCGCCGTTCAATGCTACAAGCTTTGCTTTCATTGAATCGAGGAACATTGCGGACATCATGTTTGGAGGTGTGGAATTAAATGCATCTTTCATAGAGGAGTTTATGAATACTGTTGAAATTGCTGGCCTTCCCATCTGTTCGCGCATTGAATAGGTAACAGTAGAGCCCGGGGTTGTTGTTACGGTATCTTCTGAACATCCGGAAATTGCTAAAGCTGCCAGAGGTAGAAGCAGGAGGCCAAGCATTTTATTCTTTAATGATCTCATTATTATATTATTTTTATTATTAGTTTTGTTGGTTTAATTAGAAAAGATGTTTAGTTTTTTCTTTTGGATTCAGCCCAGATATTGATAGATGAACCTGAGCCTAACATGGATTTTGGAACTTCAATAATAGTTGCGAGAATATTTGTCCCTGCAAATGTATCTGTTCCGGGATCGTTGAACTGCGTCTGGCTGCCAGCAATTATCTGTGCGAACCGGTTTAAGTCAAAGAAGAACGGGTCATCTCTTAAGCCTGCATAGACCTTCATTCCATTGGCAGATATAACAGTGTTCATGTTACCCTGGGTTTTAACGGCGCTAGTCATCAATGTGCTTTGTGTTCCTATCTGTGAAGGAGCAACGGGGCCGTAAACTGTGACCTGGTTGTTTTCATAGATGCACTGGATAACCAGGTCTTCAATGTTATTGTTATCAGTATCAATATTAATTTCCAACATTGAATTTGGATTGAAGCCGGGATTCTGCCCCGGCATCAGGAAGTTTTCAAGTCCTGCGTAGAATACAATATTGTTTGTATCTTCAAGACTCCTGAAAGCGTAGATATCTGAAATATCATACTGCTGGTCAGAAACAAGACTGGGCGGATCGCCGTGATCTGCCGCAAAAACAAAAATACCAGTTGAGATAGCTGCCACAAGCGAAAAAACCAGGAACAGCTTTTTTTTGATGAAATTTTTCATAAAATTAGATTTAGGTTAATTGATAATGAATTCTTAAAAATCAACGTTATTTGGCTGATTACCTTTTTATACGTATGAGGGTTAAGTATGGATTTATATTAAATCTGATTTTCGGGAACTTAAGTTGGGGATGATACAGTTAAACCATGAAATAGCTGATTTACAAATTACCTCCGTAAACACTATTTACCAGTGTCATATCATTCAGTTATGACATGTAATACAGAAAAAAGGGCATAAATGCCCTTTTTTTTATTGCACATTGTTTTATAATAGATAGTTGTTTCTGACCTACAGATCATTCCTCAAAAAAACCATTCCCAAACCGGAGTTTGGGAACGAGAGTAATTAAACGGAATTTAATATCTTAAGCTTCGCCAACCCATCTTGCAGCTGCAGTATACTTTCCGTCAAACGTACTGTTGATGTCAAACCCTTTTCCTATTGTAAGTGTTCTTGGAAAAGTTTCACCTATGTCAACTTTATCTGCTATAGCCAGTGTATCGGTTACTTCAAATGAAATATCATCTCCAAGCAGAGGTATTATCTGAAGACCAATTGCCTGAAATGATAGCCCAATGCCTATTAACACAGTAGCGACAAATGGAGTAACAATTGGAACTGCTAATACTGAAATTGCGATCAAAGCCAATGTGACTAAAATTACAGTACCACATATAGCAAGAAACAGAGTTATCAGTTTATTAACAGTATCGGGGTTGCTTATCAGGTCACTTTCTATAATAAACAGTCCAGCAACAAAAGATTGTGCTATCAGGTTTGGGTCGATATTTATTGTGAACAACTTACTTTTATCACCCAAGTTCACCGTTTCATTTTTACGGAATTTGCCTACAAAGAACGGGGAGAGAGCCACATTGTTTCCAAGAGAGTCAATTGAAAATCCGGCAAGATTAATTTCATCTTTTCTTACATCATCCGGATTTAAACATGTCATATTATCAACAAAAAATGAAACCTTACTTGCTGATACTCCCGCAAGCTGTGGCTCCGCAGCGTTTCTGAAAATTTGTTTATTTTCAGCAGATGTTTTATTCATATCATTGCCATTAACATTTTGACCCGGCTTATCCGCTGATCTTGAAAATATTTCAGCGATCTTTGTTCCTTCTACTTCGGTGAATTTTAATTCATCCGGAGGTGTCATTGCTTTTACCTGTTCAGCAATGGAAACAGTTGAATTGAAATTTACATTTACGATATCCTTATACTTATTTGTTCTAACAGACGAGCTTGCTTTTAGTGTCTGGTTGATCTTATCGATTATTTTATTCTGTTTAAGTTCAGGCAGGCTGATAAGTAAATTATAGAACGCTCTTTCCACTGTTTTATCTCCGGAAGGAAGCGGGTACATACCCGGGTTTTCCAGGTGAGCAACTGCTTTTTCAAAACCAAGCTGAACAGTGTTTTCAGCGCGCTCTTTTACAAGTTTTATTTTTTGATCTAACAGCTCACGATTTGTTTTACTTACAGTTGAAGCTTTATCTCTTTTTTCTTTAAGTAATGATTTATTTTCTGTTTCTAAAGTTGTATTCATTTTATTTTGTCCTTTCTGAGACGAATTATGATTCATCCGGTGACTCTAAGTCACCGGATGAATGTGATAATTTATTTTATAAGAACCATCTTGTTTGTTTGGGAAAACTCTCCAGCAGTTAATCTGTAGAAGTATGTGCCGGTAGAAAGTGACGATGCATCAAAATCTATTGAATAATTTCCGGGTGATAAATTTTCGTTCGCCAATACAGCAACCTCTCTGCCAACAATATCAAATAACGATAAACGGACAAGGGGTTGCAACCCATTATTCATGTAAGAAGGAGAAATTGCAAAATTGATCTTTGTAGAAGGATTGAACGGGTTCGGGTAGTTTTGTGATAATGAAAAGTTTTGCGGGATCTCACCGGAAACCGGGTTAATTCCTGTTGGAATATTTCCACCATTGGTTGTTCGTACAATATTTCCACCGCCGCCGACAATAATGCCGTTATCATCTGCCGGAAAGACCTGGATGCTTCTGAGAGTAGCAATTACAGGGCTTAATTGGGGAAACCAGAAAGAACCTCCCGAAGTTGACTTTAAAATTGTACCCGAAGCGCCAACCATATAAACAATGTTTGAAGATGCATATTCAATTCCCAACAGATTATTTGTAGTCCCTGCATTTATAGATGTCCATACTGTGCCGCCATTTGTAGTTATTTTTACAGTCCCGTTGCTTCCGCACATCAAGCCTGTGTTTAAATTAATGAATTCCATATCAAAATAAATACCGGGTGTTTTGAAGATCTGAGTCCAGCTATCACCTGTGTTTGCCGATTTGAAAACAAAAGTAGTATCATTAACATTATCAACAGCCAGCAGGTATAAATTAGAACCGCCGGCGAATGATATTACTGAACCCTGAACCAGTGAGTTGTTAGAAAAGTTAAATTGAGTAAAATTAGTTCCCCCGTTAGTGGTCTTGAAGAATATGTTGTTTGTTCTAAGCGCTATGCCGGTATTAAGATCAGTGAAAAAAATATCACTAAAAGCACCAGAACCTATCTGCTGCACCCAGTTAACACCACCATTTGTGGTTTTATATACCCCGGAAGCGCTTCCAACCCAGCCTGTTGTTGCCGTTCCTGTTGGCGGGAAGTAAACCTTGTTTATATTGGCTATAACAGGACTTGTAAGCGCTGACCATGTTTGCCCGCTGTTGGTGGATTTGAGTACTGTACCGGTAAACCCGGCGGCATAATTTGTTACAGCGTTAATACTCTGCACGCTGTTTAAAAAATTAGTAGTGCCTGATGTTGTTGTTACCCATTGAGAAGTGGTGATATTGTTAAACAGTGAAATGGTGAATATGATAATGAGAATTCTGTTTAATATTTTCATTTTTTGTCCTTTCCGAGACGAATTATAATTCATCCGGTGACTCTAAGTCACAGGATGAATTGAATTATTTATTTTATCAGAACCATCTTGTTAGTTTGGGAAAACTCACCTGCGATTAACCTATAGAAGTATGTGCCGGTTGAAAGTGAAGAGGCATCGAAATTTATTGAGTAATTTCCGGGTGTAAACGATTGATCAACAAGAAGAGCAACCTGTTTGCCGAGGACATTGTAAACTGTTAAGCTCACCCTCAACCCCTCACCAAAGGAGAGAGGAGTGACAGGAATGCTGAAGTTGATATTTGTAGATGGATTGAATGGGTTGGGATAGTTTTGTGAGAGCGAAAAGTTTTCGGGAACTTCAGAGCCGAGAGGCTCAACAGGCGTAAAGTTACCGCCGCCAGTTGTGGTCTTTAATACTCTTCCGTTTAGACCCACTGCAAAACCTATCAAAGGGTTTCCCTGCAGAAAACCAACATCTCTTAGAGAACTTGTTTGGTTAGTGAAATTTTCTATCCATGTTAACCCGCCATCTGTTGTTTTAATAACATTTCCGTTTGAGCATGCCGCAAAACCGATTGCCGGCGTTACCATTGTTAGTGAATTCACAGCTGCAACAGGAGGTACCGTTGTAACGTTTACCCAGTTAGTGCCGCCGTTTGTTGTTCTTTTTACCTGGGCAAATGAACTTGCCAGGCCGGTTGAGGCGTCAATGAAAAAAAGAGAAAAAAACTGCGAGTTGCTTGCTTGTGTTACCCAGTTTACTCCACCGTTTGTAGTTTTTTTAATTTGACCTGAATTGCCGGCATTTGTGCACAACCAGCCGGTATTATCACTCAGGAAGAATAATGAAGTAATATCATCAGATGTTACAAACCCCATGTCATTCCAGTTAACACCTGCATTTGTTGTTTTCCTGAAGAAGCCGGTTGAGCCCCCGCAGTATCCAGTAGATGTACTTGGAAATGTAATGCTGTTGGTAACACCCGATCCAATGCTTATCGCCTGCCAGTTTGTGCCGCCGTTAGTAGTTTTCATAATATTACCCTGGGTTGAGCCTATGAACCCGGTAGTTGAGTTAAAAAAGAACATTGATGTAAGAACTCCAACAAGCGGCGGTGTCTGCGTTACCCAGTTTGCGCCTCCGTTAGTAGATTTAATCACAGTTCCCAGTTCTCCACAAGCATAAACAATTGCCGGGGTAAATACCTGGACAGCCCTGAGCGAATTTGTTGTAGTGCTGTTTTGAGTGATCCATTGAGAAAAAGTAAAGCTATGGAACAGCGAAATTGAGAGTACAATAAAAAAAGCTTTGTTTACATATTTCATATTTTTGTCCTTTCTGAGACTGTTTGGTTAATCTTAAGTATCCGATGGCTTTAAGTCATTGGATGAATATTTTTATTTATTGCGGACTTTAGGATAAGCTCTCCGGATGAGCTTACCTTTTTTCAGTCCGTCCCTATCGTCTCAGATTTGGAGAACATATCAACTTGAGGGAAGATCTGACTGAGACGATAGTGTTTTTTGATTCTTTACGAAGATATATTAATTGTTACAGTGTGACAAAATAACTATTGATATACATTAATTCAGAATTTTTGCTATCTTTGTAAGATTTCCATAATAAAGCAGGAATTTCTCAAATAAAAATCTCTCAGGATTAATTTTAAATGGCAGTTTCAAGTGATATTTTTGAGCTTATTAAGGGAATGAACCGTAAGGAAAGGTCGTACTTCAGGCGGTATTTTAAATTAAGTTCAGCCGGCAGAAACGGAGTTATGATAAAGCTATTTGAGAGGCTTGTGTTTTATTCAGGTAAATTTGGAGATTATGATGAAGAGAAACTAAAAGGAACATTAACGCCATCGGAGGTAAAACATTTACCGGTAGTGAAAAACAATCTGTATAAATTGATCCTTAGAAGTCTTTTGGAATACAGGAATGATCAAAGCAATGATGCTATGATAAAAAGGCTGATAGAACAGTACGACCTTTTATTTTCGAGGTCACTGCTTAAGCAAAGTGAAACTGTTTTAAAGAAAGCGAAAAGGATAGCCGAAGAGAACGAGCTGTTTCAGCATATTCATACTATTTTGAATAAAGAAAGAGTGCTGGCAAGGTACATGCTAAATGCGGATGAGTATGAAAATGTTATAAAAAGAGTTTACATTGAGCAGATGATATGCCTGGAAAGAATAAAGAACCTTTCTGAAATGAATGACCTTGGAAGCAGGATAACATTAATGCTGCAAAAATATCCTACATCAAAATCAAGAGATGAAAATCTTTCGAAAGAAATAAATGAAGTTCTTGATAACCCGCTCCTTAGAGATGAACAAAAGATGTTAAGCGGCACTGCGCTTAAAAGATTTTATAATATTAATATTGTATTAAGCGAGTGGCGCAAAGACTACAATGCTGCATTAATTTACGCGAAGAAATATGCCGATGAAGTTGAAAAAGATGCCGATAAGAACAAAAGCACTGTGCATGACTATATTATTTCAATACATTCATTAATTACAGAGTCAACAAGGACCAATGATATCGATGAATATGAATCGGCATACAGCAAGCTTTCAAATGTAAAAACACGTTTTCCTTCTGCAACAGAGCGGGACATGCTGGAAGCTTTCTATTACCTGGGTTTATCAGTATTTACTGCAAGCGGCGAGAACTACCATCCTGAAAGGGGTGAAAATATGCTTGCTGAAGCTGAAGCAAACAGCAAACAGCTTGAACAAACCCTAAGCACCCAGCAAAAAATTGTGTGGTATTTCCTGATAGCGAGAATGTTTTTTGGACAGAACAGTTTTAACGGGGCAGGTAAGTGGCTAAACAGGCTTATTGCAATACCTAACATTGACCTTTCGCAGGATTACCAGTGTTATGGAAGGATAATGAACCTTGTAGTAGCGTATGAATCCGGCAATCCTGACTCGATAGAGCATGAATTAAGAAGGACATATTATTTTTTAACCAAAAGAAATAAAGTTTATAAGTATGAAAAAATAATACTTGAATACTTAAGGCAGTCATTCAGAATTAAAACAGAGCGCGGTATCAGCGAAATGCTTGTATTCATGAACAGGGATTTAAAAGCGATCAGCACGGACCCGTTTGAGGAGAACGCGTTTGATGCGTTCAATATAATTAAATGGCTTGAGTGGAAGATAGGTGAGTGATATTTGTTATCCTGAACTTCCCTCAAACTCCGGTTTGACCGAAAGACTGCTTTGGAAGTTATCAAACGGCAAATCCTCATCCGAAATTTATGAAAACTGCAGTTAAAGGTTAAATTATGGAAATCAGATCATTAAAATTTTCATCTCCACTGTCATAGCCAGTTCTGCGACTTTTCAAGGGGGATCTTTTTTAGTGCAAAAATTTGTCCATAAAGCGATAATTGTCATAAAAAAAGAAAACAGAGGTACTAATAAATTATCTGTTTAGAGTATTTATCTGGTAGATAAGGTATATGTCAATAGCAACAGTTAAAAAAAATATATGGCATTTTTAATTATAATTTCATAATTTTGCGTTCTGTATTATAAAAAACTGAATGAAAAAATTTCTACTTGACTACGGCATCAAGGTACGGCTGCCGATAATTCTCTTTGTAGCTGCCGCTTCATTTGCTTTAACCTACTATATTACTTACGCAGAACGCACGGGTATTGGGTACCAGCCCGAGCAGCCTATAGCTTATTCGCATAAGCTGCATGCAGGTGATATGGGCATTGATTGCCAGTATTGCCACGTAGGTGTCGAAAAATCAAGGATTGCCAGCGTTCCTTCGGTAAATGTATGTATGGGATGCCATACTATCGCAAGGAAAGATCAGCCTGAAATTCAGAAACTAACACAATATTACAACGAAAATAAGCCTATACCCTGGATGAGAATTCACAGGGTGCCTGATTTTGCTTACTTTAACCACAGTGTGCATGTAAATAAAGGCATTATTTGCCAGGATTGTCATGGGCAGGTGCAGGCTATGGATACACTTATCAATAATAAGTATAAATCAACCGG
>JBDTNV010000057.1:0-15728 GCA_039933555.1 Ignavibacteria bacterium | reverse complement strand
ATTGTTAAAATTTGTACAAAATATTAATGGCAGATTTTCACTGGATGGCAAACCTTTCAGGTTTATTGGAGCTAATGTGTATGAACTGGCTAATCTTGAATCATCAATTACCAAAAAGATAATTGCAGAAAGCGCTGAAGCAGGTTTTAAAGTGCTCAGATTCTGGTTTTTTGAAAACAAACCGGTAAAAGAGCAGATCAGAAAACTAAATGAAATTTGTAGTGCTGTAAATCCATACGGTATAAAATTAATCATATCACTTGCCGATAAATGGGGTTACCTGCAGAATTATAAGATAGATGAAAGATGGTATAAAGCGGGATTTAAATTCGCATACTCAAAGTATGTTAAAGCATTAACAAAAGAATTTACCGACCGTGATGAAATAATGATCTGGGAATTGATAAATGAGCCTGAGACGGATAACTTTGATGTATTTTATAATTATGTTAAATCAGCATCGGAAGAAATAAAGAGTGTAAATACAAATCATTTGTTATCTGTTGGAACGGTTGGCGGAGTTGGTGATAAGTTCGGTTCGTATTTTTCAGTACTCAAAAAGAGTAATTTCAGGAAGCTCTATTCACTGGCTTCTCTTGATGCAGTCTCGCTTCATGATTATAGTTATGATTCAGGAATATTTGAAAGACTGGATATGCTTTACAGGTTCAAAGGCGAGATGAAGAATGCCGGGAGATATTCACGAATCGGCAGTGTAATTGAAAAGCCGTTTGCGGGACTAGATAAGAATTTCCTGAAAAACGGAAAAATAGTCAGGTTCCCTTTAACCCTTCGGTGGCTTTGGAACATCTATAATAATAGGGATATCAGTTTCGCACGTAAAATTGGTAAACCTGTATATATCGGGGAGATCGGCTTTAAGAATATCGAGGGAAGAGAGAGAACAAAAATTATGGAGCTTGATATTGAAAGTAAGTTCAAAAAAGGTGTTGGCGGATATATGCTGTGGTCGTTTGAGTCCGGCGGGTGGAATAAGGATGGGCATGATTACGGCTTTGGTTTGGGTGAAGGATTTGAGGAGGTTGTGAAGAAGTGGAATATGATATGAAGATTTAGTCTTATATAAAGAATTTAGTTTCCCAAACTGGAGCTTGGGGAAACAGTAAAAAAAATAAAATATGAAAATACTTGAAACTGAAAGATTGCTTTTAAGAAGCCTCGAGCCGGAAGATATTGAAGTAATTGCCAAAATGTTCGGCGATGAAGAAGTAATGAGATTTATCGGCGAAGGGAAAACTTATCCAAGATCAGCTGCGGAGCAATCAATTACAAAATGGAATGATTATGAAAGAGAACATGGCTTTACAAGCTGGGCAGTTATAAGGAAAGAGGATAATGCATTGATAGGCAAATGCGGATTTAACTATCTGCCTGATAACAGCGATATAGAGCTCTCGTATATGCTTGATGAGCCATACTGGGGCTCAGGGTATGCATCAGAAATTGCAAAAGCTGCTTTGGAATATGGCCTGAATAAACTGAATATGAAAAGAGTAGTTGCTATTGTTTACCCGCAGAACTCTCCAAGTATACGCGTAATAGAAAAAACCGGCATGAAGTACGAAAAGGAATATGACTATCACGGCATTAAGATGCTGATGTATGCGGTAGATTTGTAAGTGTATAGAGTGTCTTGAACATTGAGTGTGTAGAGTGTATTGAGTATTTCCAAAATGAAACCTCACTCCCTATAATTCCGTCATAATTTATATATGTCACACCGGGTATTAACTGCCTGTCAAAGAAGTATATAAACCAAAAATTATGAAAATGCCCAAAATTAGATTAATTTCAATAAAATTTTTAGCGGTTGCTGTATTTTTAGTAAGCTGCTTCCAGACTCATTCGCAGGATAAAGTTCAGAAAATAGATGTATTGACTAACAGCTATTATGAGCTTGGCCAGTTCAACGGAGCAGTTCTTGTGGCTGAAGACGGTAAAATAATCTACAACAAAGGATTTGGCTACGCTGATTTTGAAAATAAGATCCCGAATAACGAAGATACAAAGTTTCGGCTCGCCTCAGTGACGAAACAATTTACCTCCGCACTCATAATGCAGCTTGTCGAAAAAGGCAAAATAAAGCTGGAGGCAAAGCTAACTGATTACCTTCCTTATTACAGAAAGGATGTTGGTGATAAAATTACTATTGCTCAGATATTAAGCCATACTTCGGGACTCGCAAACTATACCGATAACGGAAAATTTATGCAGGAGCAAACGGGTACTAAGGTCGAGCCTAAGGATTTTGTTCTGAAGTATTGCAGCGAAGATCTTGTATTTGAGCCCGGCACCAAATGGCAGTACAGCAATTCAGGTTACTTTATCCTTGGACTTGTTATTGAAGAAGTTACCGGTAAATCATACGAAACTAATCTCCAGGAAAATATTTTTACACCGCTTGGAATGACAAATTCGGGGCTGGAAAACAGTGAAAAGGTATATGAAAACAAAGCAAAAGGGTACACCAGCTTTTTCGGGGAATATAAACCTGCAAGATTCCTTGATATGACAATACCGTATTCTGCCGGCTCAATTTATTCAACTACAGCAGATATGTTCAAATGGGACCAGGCTTTATATGGTGAGAAAATTCTCTCCGCAG
Organism: Ignavibacteria bacterium; assembly: GCA_039933555.1. Lineage (GTDB taxonomy): Bacteria > Bacteroidota > Ignavibacteria > Tepidaquicellales > OLB5 > OLB5. The sequence continues at coordinate 13,102 of JBDTNV010000057.1, read as the reverse complement.
CATCGAAAGAAAAAATGTTCACTCCGGTACTTAATAATTACGGCTACGGCTGGCAGATAATTGAGCAGCCGCTTGAAGATAAGAAGTTAAAGGTAGTTACACACAGCGGCGGTATCTTCGGGTTTAACTCCCTTGAAACAAGGCTTGTTGATGATAATAAATATATTATGGTACTGAACAATTTTGAAAGCGGCAATATAAACCAGTTAACAATGGGAATTGTCAGCATTCTATACGGTATCGAGCCGGGCAAGCCAAAGAAAAGCGTGGCAGAGACCATTTCAGTGATCATTAAAGAAAAAGGAATTGATGCCGCAATAACCGAGTTTACCAAATTGAAGGAAAACAAAGAGGAGTATCGCGTAAACGAAAGAGAAATAAACCAGCTTGGATATATGATGCTTCAGGATGGAAAGATAAAGGAATCAGTAAGTGTTTTTAAAATGAATGTTGAAGCGTTCCCGGAGTCTGCTAACGTTTATGACAGCTATGCTGAAGCTCTTGCTGCTGCAGGGGATAAGGATAATGCTATTATCAATTATAAAAAGTCCATTGACCTGAATCCTGAAAATGAAAGTGGCAAGCAGATGCTGAAGAAGCTTGAGGGTAAATAGAATTACTGCTGCAGCCGGGTTATTTATTGAGATTCAACACAAACATATATTGACGTCATCACAAAATATGCGGAGCTGCTAATATGCGGTTCCGCATTTATATTTATTAATATTTTGAAATGAAACCTATACCTTGTATGAATCATCTAAATAGAATATCTTTAAATTCTATCTCAGGAGGTAATAATGCTTAAAACTTTATATTCTTTATTTATTTTAATTATTTTGCTGTTTTTTTCCAGCTGGTCATTTTCCCAGGTTTCATATGATTCAGAAGAAGCAGATAAACTGCTGAATGAAGAAAAATTTCAGGAGGCAGCAGAATTATATAAGCAACTGATCAATGAAAATATTTATAATGGTTACTTATGGTCTAATTATGGTTATTGCCTTTACAAAACAGGTAATTACCAAATGGCAATTGAAATGTTCAATAAAGCAATAAATATTGGATACGAAAGTTCAAGTAATGCATATAATATTGCCTGTTGCTATTCATTATTAAAAGATCCCCTCAACGCTGTTAAATGGATACACATTACAGCAAAATATAAGTTCAATAATATTGAGAAGACAGTAAAAGAGGATAAGGATTTTGATAATATCAGAAATGATAAGATATTTCAGGAAGAAGTTCTCCCATCTCCTGAAATGCTGAAGGATAGAATTTTGGGATGGAAGACAGATCTAAAGTTCATGAAAAGAAGGATGGAAGAAACTCATTTCAATATCAATAGAGTGATAAGTAAACAGGATTGGGATATTAAGTTTTCAAAACTGGAAGAAAACATCGAAGCTTTGGACGACGCGCAAATTTTTACAGAATTGATGAAAATAACGGCTTCAGTTGGAGATGGGCATACATCAATATATTCAGGCCAGGACGGAAAATTCATGCTGCATTATCTTCCACTTCAGTTCTTCATGTTTGAAGACGGGTTGTATGTGATACAGGTTTCAGCGGAATATAAAGAGTTAGCCGGAAAGAAGATCAAAAAGATAGGTAATACAAACACAAATGATCTGTTGGAAAAGATCAAGCCTGTTGCTTCTCTGGATAATGAACTTGCTTTAAAATGGACAGGCATGTTCATACTAACTGAAAATGATATACTTTACGGACTTGGTATCACTGAAAAAAACAATGAAACGGAAATAACCACAGAGGATGGTAACAAAGTTACAGTTAGATCAGCCACAGAAAAAGAAAACCCGATACACTCACCCCCGGGAAGAATTAACTGGATAAAAGGATGGAAAACTGATCCTGCTCCACTTTATCTGAAGAACAGGGGAGAGATGTATTGGTATGAGTATATTCCGGTAAATCAAATGGTATATATGCAGTTAAATGGTATTGGTAACAAACCGGATGAAAAACTGAATGAATTTGCTTTGAGGGTTTTCAGATTTATTGATACAAGTGAGGTTAAATACTTTGTACTTGATATAAGATTCAATGGCGGAGGAAATAATACTTTAAATAAGGCCTTGGTTCAGGAAATCATTAAAAGTGAAAAAATAAATAAAGTGGGCAGTTTTTTTACAATAATAGGAAGAAATACATTTTCAGCGGCACAATGCCTTGCAAATTCTCTTGAAAATGAAACCAATGTAATTTTTGCCGGAGAGCCAACAGGCAGCAAACCAAATTTTGTGGGTGAATCAAGTATGATATTGCTGCCGTACAGCGGAAGCCAGGTAAATTGCTCCAGCAGGTACTGGCAGAGTTATTTCAGTGATGACCTAAGGCAATGGATCGCGCCGCAATTAGCTGTGAAATATTATTATAATGACTATTATATGGGCAATGATCCCGCTATGAATGCTGTTTTAAAATACATATCCCGGAAATAAATACCCGGAGCATAATAAATTTATTTATTTTCCCGAATGGTGATGAATTTTATTATCATTGTTTTTTTAGTGAAGAATAAATGTATTTTTGTTTAATAGATTTTAAATAAAATTAGCAGCAAATAATATATTAAATGGAAATAAAGAAATTCTCCAGCGGTGCGAAGTGGGAAGATATTGTAGGTTATTCAAGGGCAATTAGAGCGGGTAACCGCGTGATGGTGACAGGAACAACTTCCGTTGATGAGAACGGCGAGATAGTTGGTATTGGGAATGCATATGAGCAGACAAAATATATATTTCAGAAAATAGAAAAGTACCTGAAACAGACGGGAAGCTCACTTGGAAATGTTGTGTGGAACAGAATGTTTGTTACCGATATAACGAAATGGGAAGAAATTGGCAGGGCTCATGCGGAATTTTTTAAAGAAATCAAGCCGTGTGCTACAATGGTTGAAGTAAAAGGATTTATACACCCTGATATGCTGATTGAAATTGAAACTGAAGCAATAGCAGATTAGCAGTTTCTTCCGAATAAAAAGACCGGCATTAATGACCGGTCCTTTATCTAAAACGGGGGATACTGCCTTATTATATACGAACTTATAGTCAATTCAGATTTATAATTAATATTTCAATGAAAATTGTTAAGATAGATCACATTCAGCTTGCTATTCCTAAGGATTCTGAATCGATAGCAAGAAAATTCTATAACGGAATTCTTGGCTTAACTGAAATTGAGAAGCCGGAAGAATTAAAACCCAGCGGCGGCGCTTGGTATCATGCAGGTGATATTGAGCTTCATTTAGGGGTTGAAGAGAATTTTAATCCGGGTAAGAAAAAAGCGCACCCTGCATTTGTTGTTGAGAACCTGAACCGGATAAAAGTACAGCTTGTGCAGAATGATATAGAAGTAAAAGAAGAGATACAGATACCCGGAAGGAAAAGATTTTCATTCTATGACCCTTTTGGCAACAGGATAGAATTTATGGAGTTTGAAGGATAGATTAAAGTCATCGGGTGACTCTAAGTCACCCGATGACTGAGAAATGACCCTACGGCAAACCATTTACCATAAGCTCATAATACTCATTTTTATCAAGATTCGCTTTTACATTAAAGAAGCAATTTCCGCCATCATCAACCATTATCAGGTCAGTCTTCCACGTTTTGAAGTACTCAATATTTACATAACAGAAGCAGTTTATGTAGATTATCTTTTCTCCATTTTCTTTTTCACCCCCTACAAATTGCCTGTGATAATCTTCAAGCTTCCGCCCGAAGAAAGGATTAACTGTGCCTGTAACCTCTTTTTTATAACACGCTCGTAAAATATCTTCTGCTGCCTGGATATCTTCAAGTGTAGGGGTGAACGGCTTGTAATTCCTGCCGAATGCCCATTCCATCTTCTCTGTTGCGGGAATTATTGTCTGCTTATCATTCAGACCGTTAAGCTGTTTTTTATTATCGGTTGGTTTAGTATCTCCCGGTTTATTTTCTTTCTTTGGATCATCGCCTGCATTCTTAGTAGTGCCGCTTGAGCAAACGAAAGAAAATATAAATAGTGAAATTAATATCAGATTATGCATAATTATTATTAAGTTAATTTTAGTCATCGGGTAACTTTAAGCTTGACTGCCTTAGCGGTCACCCGATGACTGAATACAATTTACGGCATTCCGTTTACCATTAGTCCATAGTACTCTTTTCTGCTAAGACTTACATTTACATGAAAAAAGCAATTGCCCCCATCTGCAACCATTAGAATATCGGTTTTCCAGTTCTTAAAGATCTCTAATTCGCTTTTGCAGAAACAGTTTATCCAGATCACTTTATCACCGCCTTCTAACTCACCGCCCACAAACTGCCTGTAGTAATCTTCCAGTTTCCTTCCGAAGAAAGGATTTGCTGTGCCGGATGATTCTTTGGAGTAGCATTGTGATAGAACATCCTCAGCAATTTGGATATCCTCCAGTGTGGGTGAGTATGGTTTGTAATTCCGCCCGAATGCCCATTCCATTTTTTCCATAATAGGTAATATTGCCTGGTAAGATTTAAGTTCATCAATGGGCTTTGTATCACCGTTCTTGTTGTCTTTTTTAGGATCAATACTTATATTTTTGTTTTCCGTGCCGGAGCAAACAAACGAGAATATAAATAATGAAATGAAGATCAGGTTATGCACTTTTATCATGTTTAGTTATTATTTATACAAATAATTATTATTGATGTTTCAGGAAAACTATAAGCTTTTGTTTCCAAAAATATAAGAAAAGTAACGGATAAATTGGGTAAATTTTAATGAGTTTAATAAATCATAAAATCCGTTTAAATTAGTATAACAATACAAAAAATAACTTATTAATAAACTTATATTTACGAAGATAAATGAAAGAAAGAACACTGGCAATTTTAAAGCCTGACTGCCTTGAAAAAAAGGTACAGGGAAAAGTTATCCAGCATATAATAGATGCAGGATTTGATATAAAAGGAATGAGACTCATAAGGTTAACTGAAGATGCAGCTAAGAAATTCTATGAAGTGCATAAAGAGAGACCATTTTACGGTGATCTTGTCGCATATATGACATCTGGTCCGGTTATCCCTATTTGCCTGGAAAAAGAAAACGCTGTAGCAGATTTCAGGAAGCTGATAGGGGCTACAAATCCCTCAAATGCTGATGAAGGTACGATCAGGAAAATGTACGCTGAATCGATTGAGAAGAATATTGTTCACGGATCAGACTCCGCAGAGAATGCAAAGAATGAAATTGCACATTTTTTTAAAGACACAGATCTGGTATAGTTGAAACAAAAACTGTCAGGTTTTAAAGCCTGACAGGTTAATTAAATCATCCATCCACTCTAGAGAGAGCTCCCTTTCAACAAACACCATAAAAATTGTAAAATTTACTATTGATTAATTTAAAACATTACTTTATATTTGCAGGTAAATCATACTAATTGCCTAATAAAATAAAGTATATTCCCAATATTTCCTTAATAATTAAGGCAATTAAATATAACTAATGCATACAATAGACGAAACAGACCTGAGGATACTTGAATTCCTGCAAACTAAAGCAAGAATGAAACGCAACGAGCTTGCCGAAAAGATAGGGCTCTCGCTGCCTTCCGTTACTGACAGGATGAACAAGCTCGAAGAGCTTGGTGTCATAGAAGGCTTTGTAACAAAGCTTAACCACAAACTGCTTGGCAAGGATATAACAGCATTCATTTTTGTAGCAAGCGATTCATCAACACATTACAAAGATTTTATCAGCCATGCCGGCACTACCCATGAAATACTTGAGTGCCACTCAGTAACAGGTGACGGTTCTCATATACTTAAGATAAGGACAGAGAATACATCATCACTGGAAAAACTTCTTGCTAAGATTCAATCATGGAAGGGTGTACGCTCAACCCGCACATCAATTGTGCTTTCATCTCATAAAGAAACTTTTACAATTGACCTGAAACAAAAACAGGAATCTAAAAATCACAGGAAATGAAAAAGAATAATTCAACAGTAAATTCGGATATACAGCGTATTAACAAGCTTATAAAAGAATTTAATATTGAGGTAATTGATATTAAATGTATCGATCTCACCGGCCGGCTGCATCATATTTCTCTTCCGGTATATCCCGAAATTATCACCACACTTATAAATGAGGGTGTTGGGTTTGATGGTTCAAGCTATGGCTTTAGAAAAGTTGAATCAAGCGATATGATCCTTGTACCTGACCTTGCAACTGCAGTAATGGACCCTTTCCGAGAGGCCAAAACATTAAGCTTTTACGCGAATATTTTCCTCACTGATGATGAGAGAACTCCATTTGGGCAGGATGGCAGGCATATTGCAAGGATGGCGGAAGAGCTGGTACAGAAATATACCGGGGGCGATACATCATGGTGGGGACCTGAGTTTGAGTTCTACATTTTCAGCAAGGTAAAATACGATACAAGAACATCAGCATCATATTACGAAGTAGAGCATGCAGAAGAATTTTTCACTAATGCGTATCACGCCGCAAACCCGTTCGATGTTTATGATGATTTTCGCGACAAGGCTTGCAGAATGCTTAAGGATTTCGGGATTAAAGTAAAGTATCATCATCATGAAACAGGCGAAAGGGGCCAGCAGGAAATAGAAACCTATTTCGAAACATTATTAAAAACCGCTGATAATATTGTTACAGTTAAATATACGCTCTTCAACCTCGCGAAGAAGAATGACATTTTCGTTACGTTCATGCCAAAGCCAATGTTCAAACAACCGGGCAGCGGAATGCATGTACATACTTTCCTGACAAAGAACGGTAAGAATGCCTTCTATAAAAAGGGTGAGTACGGCAATGTAAATGAACTTGGCAGGTATTTCATAGGGGGTTTGTTAAAGAACGGGAGAGTTCTTTCCGCATTTACGAATCCAAGTACAAATTCTTATAAGCGCCTGGTCCCCGGGTTTGAAGCCCCGGTTGCATTAACATACAGCAAGGGCAACCGCTCATCCGCGATCAGGATACCTTCATATGTATCGAATCCTGAGATGACAAGATTTGAATACAGGCCGCCTGACTCGACTGCAAATCCATACTTATGCCTCTCTGCTATCTTAATGGCAGGTATTGACGGCATAATAAATAAAATAGACCCGGTTAAAGCAGGCTTTGGGCCGTTTGAAAAGAATATATCTGATCATTCACACCACGAAAAGGTAAATTATCTTCCCAGAAATCTTGAAGAATCACTTGATGCACTTGAAGAGGACAGCAATTTCTTAAGGCGTGATAATGTTTTTTCGGATGAACTTATAAATCAATGGATAGAGAATAAGCACAGGGAAATTAACTCAATTAACACAATGCCGCATCCGTTTGAATATAAAATGTATTTTACATTATAAAATAATAAAAGGAGATTAAATTAAATGGCAGCAAATCAGCAGGCTATAAGAAACGTTTTCGCTTTGATAAAGAAGCATGACGTTAAAATGATAGACTTCCGTTTTACTGATATGCCGGGGCAATGGCAGCACTTCAGCATTCCCGCAAGGAACCTTGATGAGAAAGTATTCACAGAAGGACTCGGCTTTGACGGTTCTTCGATAAGAGGGTGGCAGTCAATTAATGAATCAGACATGCTTGTATTTCCTGTTCCTGAATCAGCAAACATTGATCCATTTATGGCAACGAAGAATTTATCAATGATATGCGATATTATTTCACCGGCAACAAAAGAGCGATACAGCCGCGACCCGCGTTATGTTGCAAAAAAAGCTGAAGATTACCTTCGCTCAACAAAAATTGCTGATACAATTTACTGCGGACCCGAGGCTGAGTTCTTTATCCTGGACCATGTTGCATATAATGTTAACGAATACAGCAGCTGGTATAAGGTTGATTCCCGCGAAGGCTTCTGGAATACAGGCACAGAGCTTGAACAAAACCTTGGTCATAAGATTAGAATGAAGGAAGGGTACTTCCCGGTACCGCCTGCAGATAGCACCAACGATATCCGCAACGCAATGGTAGAGCATTTATTGAATGCTGGAATAGAAGTAGAAACCCAGCATCATGAAGTAGCAACAGGCGGTCAGGCTGAAATTGATTACAGGTTCTGCCCGCTGCTTGAATGCGCTGATAAGCTGATGATGTTCAAGTACATAGTTAAAAATACAGCCAGAAGTTTTGGCAAGACTGCAACATTTATGCCTAAACCGATATTTGGCGATAACGGCAGCGGAATGCATACACACCAAAGCTTGTGGAAGAACGGCAAGCCGTTATTTGCAGGTGATGAATATGCAGGCTTAAGCCAGATGGCTTTGTATTATATCGGCGGTCTCCTGAAGCATACACCCTCACTATTAGCATTAACAAATCCAACAACAAATTCATATAAGCGCCTTGTGCCGGGATATGAAGCGCCCGTAAACCTTGCATATTCAAAAGCTAACAGAAGCGCTGCGATCAGAATTCCGATGTACTCAGATAGCCCGAAAGCCAAGCGCGTTGAGTTCCGCTGCCCCGATGGTACTGCAAATCCATACCTTGCATTTTCAGCTATGCTAATGGCGGGTTTAGATGGTATTCAGAACAAGATAGATCCGGGTGAAGCAATGGAAATGGATATATATCACTTAAGCAGCAAGGAATTGAAAAAAATTCCGCAGGCTCCGGATAACTTGGAGTCATCACTCGAGCATCTTGCAAATGATAATGAATACCTGAAAAAGGGCGGAGTGTTCACAGATGACCTGATAGATACATGGATAAATTATAAAATTGAGAACGAAGTTAAGCCAATGGCGCTCAGACCGCATCCGTATGAATTCCATTTGTATTATGAAGTATAGTAGGGTGAGATGTCAAATGTGAAACGTCAGACGTGAAACGTGAAACGAAAAAATTGATATAAGATTCAAATTAAAAGCGGCTTATAGCCGCTTTTTTTATTTGCGGATTCCCTGAGTCATCCGATAACTTGAAGCTACTGAAAAAGCAGTCATCGGATGACTATTAAAACAGGGATTTTTATTTGAGGTTGATATGTTTAATAAATTGTAATATTTTAATGCATAAAAGCAAACAATCATGAAAACAAGACCGTTTTTACTATCATTATTATTTTTATCAGCAGTATTTAGTTCTAATGCGCAGGAATTAAAGAAAGTACCAATTCCAACACTTTTTAATACGGGGGTGGATAACAACAAAATGCCGTTGGTTGATGGGGAAACTGATCCGCATTATGTACTGAGTATCAGCGCTGACCCGATGTTCACGGGTCCGGATACAAAAGTAGTTCTATCTGATGTTTTTCCACTGGGTGCGTGGACTTACAATGATAATATTTCCAAATGGATAGCGCCTCGCGCAGATGCAGGTGAATGGAATTCACCCGGAATGTATGTTTATACAATTTCATTTTCACTTCATGGCTTTAAGCCGGAAACTGCCGAGATAAAGGGATTCTGGACTACCGATAACAACGGCGCGGATATATTGATAAACGGAAAGAGCACAGGTTTTTTCACCCAGTACAATGCGTTCCAGAATGGTTTCTACCCGTTTGAAATTAAAGAGGGATTTGTAAAAGGCATCAATAATATTTCATTTGTTGTGAATAACGGTGAGGCTCCGACGGGACTTAGAGTTATGATCCAGGGTGAGGCTGTACCGATAGAGTTTAGTGAGAATGTGAGATAATTGTTTTTCAGTAAGTATTTAATTGTAGAGACGGGTCTGAGACCCGTCTTTTTTTGTTTGAGACAGGTCACCATAAAGGCTGGCAGACCTTTCTCTACAAGATTTTTTTTATGGAACAAAATGGGTGCAATATGAGTAAACTACATAACACTAAAAGGTTTACATTATGGCACACGAAAATTTGTTTAAAATCCACATTCCAGACCCATGTAATGAAGATTGGGATAAAATGACCCCAAATGAGCAGGGTTCATTCTGCCAGGTTTGCTCAAAAACTGTGGTTGATTTTTCTAAGAAATCCGAAATAGAAATTCAGAGTTTTTTACTGGAAAACATGGATAAAAAAGTATGCGGCAGGTTCAGGATCTCCCAGCTCGGAACAGCTCCACTGGAAGAGCAGAAGTTAAAGATCAATATCGAAGAGCCTAAGTTCACTTTCCCCGGATTTTTAATTCCTGTTATGACACCGTTCCGCGCAACAGCACTTGCACTTATGCTAACGGCATCTGCAATGCTCAGTTCTTGCGGTAATTCAGGTGGTGCAGGCGGAGATGATCATAAACTCACAGGTGCCGTGGAGTATTTGCCGGATTCACTGAAAAACAATATGAATGAAAATGGTGATTCAGTTAACACACCGCAGCGTGATATGAATATCCAGGGAGGCTTAAGTATTAAGCGTGTTCAGGAGCTGAATTATCTTTCAGATACAAGTAAAACATGTGATGTTAAAGAAGCAACAACAGTCGGAAAGATCAGAGTTGTGCAGGATACAGTGAAGGTTGATACAACAGAAACTATGTTAAAAGGTGAAATTGCCCCGCAGAAAAAAACTATGGGAATAATAAAAAAAACTGAGAATAAATAAAAAATAAATTAATTGAATGAATAAGAAAAGGCTTCCGTGAGGCGGCCTTTTGTTTAGACCACCCCTCGAACTATTTCCTAACGGAAACAGTTCTCTTCCCCTCCATAGAAAAGGAGGGGAGCTGTTCTAATCCAGAATTATGAATTAACGAACCCTTAAAGGGACCTTTGATTGCAATAAATTCAATTCAGTTTGGTACCACAAATCAATTCCCTTATCGCCTGAACTCTCAATTTTATATTTCAAGAGCTCAATGAGATTGTAAATAACCGCTTCATTATTATAAACAGACGATACACTCAGGAAATTGTAAACGATCATAAAATCATTGCTGTTAAGCACAGTTAATGACTGCAAAAAAGCAATTAAAGAACGTTCGTTCATAAAATAATCGGGTATTGCATTATCAGTAAATGTGATAAGTGAGAGGTTAGGGTACTTTCTCAGATTTTCCGCGGCAACAAATCTCGCACCGTAATAATTGTTGTTCAGCATATTAAGCAACGTTTGCATTCCGGCAGGTGAAATATAATTCCCAAGCGCAAAGGCAATATCTTTATTATAGATTTTCTTATCAGAGCCTTCGGCTGCAAGCTCACTTAATCTTTTTGTTACTTTATCAATAAATTCCTTATCATTTTTATCATAGTTGATCTTGCCCAATGCGTTGATTGCTGAAGAGCGTATTCGGTAATTATCGTCATATGTTAGCTGTAATAAAAAATCCTTTGCTGAAGGGTCTTTGGTTTCTCCGAAGATATAACACATCATGCTGAGCTCAGCCTGTGTGAATACGCCCTGCCCCAGAGTGTACAGCTTAAACCTTTCAAGCAGTACCTGCGCAATTGACCATTGGATCTTTTGCGAGAGCACACGGAACACCTGTACATCGCGATGATCGGTAGTATTGAATTTTGTGAGGATATACCTGGCTGTGTTTGTGCTATCTTCTATAAGCTTTTTAAATCCGTAATCCTGCCAAAGGCTAAAACGCGGCTCAATGGTTTTTGCCATCATGAAATATTCTTCAGTTGTATAATTACTCCTCCCTGAAATATCCAATGGTACTTTAAAATTATCGCCGCTCACCTGCTCCGGAAGATCTGTGAAATCATAATCAGTGAACACGCCCCAGTTTGAAGAATTGATGAAGGTGCTATCATAACCCGGTTGGGAATAATAATCAGTGCCCGAAGCATCAAGGAACACGCCAATACTGCCATACTCACGCCTTTGATTACCATAGCCCCTTGTGTTGGAAGGGTATTTGTTCAGGTAACCGTCAGTACCGCTTTCATCAATTAGTATACCGATTCCATCAGCATTGCCCGCACCCTGTGAGAGCGAGTAAGCGGAATAATTATCATTTCCTTTAACATCCCACAGCATGCCAAAGCCAAAATCATGGCCGCAGCCCTGGGAAACGCCATCGGACTGGTAGAAATCCCACCCGTCATAATCCTTAAGCAAGCCAACAGCCAAATGGATACCCGCGCCCTGCCCGTACTGGTAGGAGTTATACTTATCATGCCCGCTCTTATCTACAATTGCGCCAAGGGAATACCAGTACGCGCCGCCCTGGCCAAAAATATCAGTGTTATAAATATCATTACCTTCTCCTTCGATTATTAGTCCGATACCGCCTGCGTAAAACGGCCTTAGACCTAAGCCATAGCCCTGGCACATGGAGACATAATGATCATTATACCTGCCGATATCAACTGAGCGTGAATCGACAAGGTATGAATCATTGCCCTTATTATCAATTATTGCGCCAACACCTTCGGTCATTCCGAAACCCTGTGAATATGAATTGGCGATATAGAAATCATTTCCTTCTCTATCAACAAGCAATCCAACGCCAAAACATCCCGCACCGATTGAGAATGAAATTCCTTTGTAAGTGTCGTTCCCTTTTTCATCATACAATAATCCAAGTCCGCCGATTGCAGCGCCTAAGTTGCCTGAACCTTTTGATTCGTAGAAATCATCGCCTTCTTTATCAAAGATAAATGATGATGAGAATAATCCGCCTGCCAAAGCAAAATCGCTTGAGGTAGTGTAGTAGTCGTTGCCTGCAAGATCAATTATGCATTGACAACCCCCGCCGTCTAAGACCCCCCCTTGCCCCCCCTTACCAAGGGGGGGACGGTCTATATTATAAATATCATCTCCGCCGAGATCGATAATGAAATCAAATTTTCCTGTGTAGATATTTTTTCCGGGTCCGCCGATTGCGATGCGGATACCGTCTTCATCGGAGTAATAATAGAAGTCGCCCTGAACGTATTTGTTTTGGATGTTTTCTAAATCAGGTAATATATTTTTTAAATAATATATTGTATTATAAATATTAAATATTTCATTATAATAATCCGGGCCAAGGGTATCTTTGGGAAGTTTTGAAATCAAGTCAAGGACACTTTTTGAAATAACAATCGAAGAGTCACGACTTTGGTTGTATTTGAATATATCAGTAACACTTTCGTCACTTTCATCTGACTCCTCTATTATTGAAAAGAGATTATTATTTATAATTTCCTTTTC
>JBDTNV010000056.1:0-15790 GCA_039933555.1 Ignavibacteria bacterium | reverse complement strand
TGAAAGCGATTTACCGGAACCCTGCGTATGCCAAACAACTCCGCCTTTACGATTGGTTTTATTTCTTCTTACAAACCATAAACAGGCAGGTATCTGTGTATTTAAAAACAGCTTTGCTGGAAGGTTAACAATACAATCAATCAAATCATTTTCAATCAGCGCTTTGCGTATATCCCCCTCCCCGGAGGTATTGCTTGTAAGCGAGCCTTTTGAGAGCACAAAACCCGCCATACCGGTTGGGGCTAAGTGATAAATAAAATGCTGTATCCATGCATAGTTTGCGCTGTTTGGCGGGGGTGGGAGCTTTTGCCCTAATACACTCCAACGGGCATCATCACGCAGCAGTTCACCGCTCCAGTCGCTATCGTTAAACGGGGGGTTTGCAATAATGTAGTCGGCTTTCAGGTCCTTGTGGGCATCATTTAAAAAGCTGCCTTCATTGTTCCATTTAACATTGCTGCTGTCAATCCCGCGGATCGCAAGGTTCATCTTGCAAAGCCGCCATGTAGTCTGGTTGCTTTCCTGTCCGTAGATGGAAATTCTGTCTTCCGGTTTCAGTGAGAGGCCGTTCTTGCCCTTTTTTTTGTAGTGATCCTGATGTGCTGCAACAAACTTTTCGCTTTGTACAAACATACCACCGGAGCCGCAGCATGGGTCAAATACTCTGCCTTCGTATGGCTCAAGCATTTCAACCAGCAGTTTAACCACACTTGCCGGTGTATAGAACTGTCCGCCTTTTTTGCCTTCTGCAAGCGCAAACTCACCCAGGAAGTATTCATACACTTTGCCGAGGATATCCTTGCTCTGGGCTTCTTTTGTGCCAAGTACGGCACTGCCAACAAGGTTAATAAGTCCCCCAAGTGACTGCTTATCAAGTTTTTCCTGTGCAAATACTTTTGGTAATACACCTTTAAGTGAGGAGTTATCTTTTTCAATGGCATCCATGGCATCATCAACATCTTTGCCAATTGTAGGGAGTGCGGCTCTGCCCTGAATCCAGTTCCACCTGGCAGATGGAGGCACATAAAACACTTTTTCGGCTAAGTACTCATTTCTGTCTTCCGGGTCAGCGCCTTCATAATCGCCTTTGCCTTCAATCAGCTTGGCATGAAGCTCTTCAAAGGAATCTGATATGTATTTCAGGAATATCAAGCCCAGGACAACGTGCTTGTATTCGGCAGCATCCATATTCTTTCGGAGCTTATCAGCAGCTCGCCACAGCTTTTTTTCGAGCGGCTCTTCTTTAATTTCTTTTTTTACGGTTTTAGGCATAGGTTCCCTTGGAAGGGGTTTTCAGATTTTATTAGAAATTACTGATCGTTAACTCCTAAAATTATAATATTTTAATGAAAAATAAAAGGTTATAAAAGGAAAGTAAAAGCAAATAAAAAGAATATACCGGTAAAATTTACTTATTTAATGGTTATTTTTGAGGAAATAATACAGATGATATGGAAAAGAAAATTGAGGAAGTAAAAATTCCTGCTGTTATAGGAGAGATAATGAGTTTGCTTGAAGAAAAAAGAGTGAACTGTTTGGATAATATTGAAAAACGATTTGAGGAATATTATAAAGTAAACAGATTAGTTTATCACAAGTACCGGAAAAATTTATTGAAGATTACTTTCCCAACAAATCCAAGTATTATTTATCATTATAAAACAAAAGAAAATACTAAACATTTTTTTATTTATTGGTTATTTACCAAATATTCTAATCCACGCTGGCAGAAAGAAGGTATTAATATTTTGAATGTTTTAGTGAATCTTGAACACGCTTATTTGTATAAAAGTGAATGGAAGAATTTTAATAATTGGTGGAAGCAGAAAGTGATTGAACAAAACTTAGCCTATAGGTTTAAAGAAAATCATTTGTATTTGTGGGAAATTGAATTTCAAGCTAATCAATTATTCCAAATTTTAAGAGGGATGAATTTTAATAATTATAATAGTTTGATCGGTAAATTACAAACTGTAAAAAATACCTGGAAGAACATTGCGAAAATTGAGAAGATAAGAAAAATTGAAGCAATAAATGCTGCAATGAAACCTATTTCAAAAGCCAAAAAATTTGAGAAATATGTTGATATTTGGAAAGATTTAAGAACATCCGGCAAAACAGTAAAAGAGGCATATAGAGAATTATGCAAATTATACCCCGATGATAAGCAATTGAAAAAAAAGAATCCTGAATATTTTAACAGGTATATGAATAACTACATTTAAAATATAATGCTTAGTTGAGAAAAATATTTTTCTCAACTAAGTGATTTCAACCTCAATTCCTTTATACCATATTACATTAGATTCATTAAGAAAATCTAATGGCAGAATATATAAAAATCAAAAAATTTAACACTGAGGTTTTTTTCCGGTCCTGCTCACCAAAATAGGGCTTGATAGATTTTCTTGCCTCAGTATTATTCATTCCTGAAAATTTCATGAAAAAAACAGAAATTGAAGAAAGGCTCAAGAATATTGAGACTTTACTGGAAGTACAGAAGCCAAAACCCATGACTTTTAATGAGGCAGCGGCATACTTAGGGATTTCTAAATCTCATTTATATAAGCTCACGTCCGGTGGTAAAATCCCAATATTTAAGCCATTCGGCAAGAAGATCTATTTTGATAAAATTTCTATAGATAAGTGGGTTTATTGCAAGCCGGTGAAATCTAATGCTGAAATTGAAAAAGATGCAACGGATTATTTGAATAATGGCAAAAAGAACTAGCAGGGCAAATTCCAGGGAACTCAGGATAATAAAGAAACAACTATTGCAGAAGTTTGGCACTGTATGCCAGATATGCAATTGCACATTACCTTTATCAAAATTAGTAGTTGAGCACAAAGACAATGATTTTACAAATTGGGGAACAGAAAATCTTCAATTAGCATGTCAAAGTTGTAATATTAAGAAAAACCCACCATATTCTTCAAAAAAAGATATTGACTTCTCATACTCACACTCTCTCTCAACTGACATGGAGTTAAGGCCCCAATCAATTGAAATGGCTAGAAACATTAAGTCAGAACCTACTTTTAGGAAGTGGTTTGAAAAATTAATGACACAAAAACTAAGGGTTGAATTGGAAGAAGTTATCAATTCAGGTGCAGAAATCAGTGAAGTAAGCACCTATACAATCAGAAATAATTATTTAAAGAAACTATGTAGTGACGCTGGTCTGTATGAGATCGAGATTATTGATGGTATCAAGTTCATTAAATGGAAAGAAAAGTTCTTTCCATTTAATGAACATATGTGTAAATGGTCTGGTAAATAATAAATTGTTAACAAAATCATAAAGTTCAAAGAAAGGAAGTTTTATGAATAATTGTAAAAGTTGTAAATTCTGGAATAGAAAAAGAGTTGTCTGCCCTGCCAAATCCGGTATGTGCGAGAACCGGCTAAGCGATAATCACAAGGCGGTTACTCAGAGCACTTATATCTGTCCAAACTTCAAGAAAGGTAAATTTAACAAAAAATGTATTATTTTTTTAACACAGTAGTTTTATTTAAGCAAAAAAGGGGAAATTAAGTGCTATATATTATTAAAGTTAGTTTTTTTGTTTTTGTTCTAAGGAAGGTTTAAATTAATCAGCTAATGTTGATACATAAATTGTGACTAACAATGTGCAGTGTAAAAAAGCTATTAGATAATGACTGAATATCCCGATTGACTAATGATTGCCACAATTCGGTTTGAAATTATATAAATATTACATTATGTTTGTAAATATCTGATTTAGTATATTTTAGTATTTTTTGATCTGTTTAAAGAGTATCAACCAGCCAAACCAATTATGTCTGAGAAGAAATTAATTTTTTTCTGGATTACGATTTCAATTTTCATTGTAATTTCAATTATTATCTTGAGTAAGGCCTGGGAATCGCCAAGTACAGATAAGTTTCTTTTTATTCCATTTATCCTGCTATTAATTATTGTTTTTGGATATTTTTTGTATGACAAAAATAATTTTAAAAAATCTTCCCAATACACATTTTCAAAAAAAATACTAGATGCAAGAGAAACTGAAAAGAAAAAAATAGCGTCCGAGCTTCACGATGGGCTTCAACAGGATCTTCATTCAATTGGATATGAAATAAAGCAAATACAGAATACAAATTTCACACCGAAAGAAAAGTTAGAAAAAATATCATCACGAATTGATGATACTATTGATGAATTGAGAAGAATATCTTCTGAACTATACCCACACCAGCTGGAAAATTTAGGGATGAAAAAAGCAGTAACCGGAATGGCTAATAATCTATCAGATCATTCTGAAATTCATTTTAAAATAACAATTGACGAAAAAGTAGATGCACTTTTTAACCAGGAGGCATCAATCCATATATATCGGGTAATTCAGGAGCTATTTAATAATATTATGAAACATTCAGACGCTACAAAAGCAAGCATCAAGATGAGTACCGATAATTTGTATTTATACGTTGAAGTTGAGGATAACGGAAAAGGATTGGAAAGAAACTTTATGAAAGTTGAAAACTTTCGTAAAGGATTGGGAATAAGCAGCATTCAAGAAAGAATAAAATTAATGAACGGTACATTTAATTTTAAATCAGAATTAAGCAAAGGAACTACTTTCAAAATAACTATTCCAGCAAAGAATATATACAATACTTAAAACAATGAGTAATAGTAAACAAATATCAGTAATTATTGTAGATGATCACTCTCTGCTCAGAGAGGGATTTGCTTCCCGAATTGAAAAAGATGATACATTAGAATTAATAGACGAAGCGGCTACAGGAGAAGATGGACTTCATAAAATTTGCAAACATAAACCAGATGTTGCTGTTGTTGATATAGAATTACCCGGAATTAATGGCTTTGAATTATCAAAGAAAATTAAAGAGTGTTCTCCTAATACAGAAATAATAATTTTAACAAGTTATAAGCAAGAGGAATATTTCAGAGAAGCTATGGAAATTGGGGTATCAGGATATTTCTTAAAGGATGAAACGATCGATATACTAAAAGCAATTAAAAATATTATTAGTGGTGAACCAGTAATAAGCCCAAAAGTTTTAAGTTTTGTTACAAATTTATATTCTAAAAGAAATAGATTTAGAGAAAATGTACCTGATTTACAAAAGTTAACAAATAGAGAACGAGAAATATTAAAACTTTTATCAGTTAATAAATCAAATAACGAAATTAGTAATGAATTATGCATTGATAAAAGAACAGTTGAAACACATAGAAATAATATAAGAGAAAAATTAGGCTTAATTGGCGGCAGCAGAAATGCCTTATTAGTCTTTGCTCTTGAAAACAAAGAAATATTAACTTAATTATCACATTCTAATACGCATAAACCCTACGTAGTAATACATACATAAATTCAGTATTTCTATCTATTTACTAACAATAGTGTAAAAGCTATTTTTGAGTAAGTTAATTCATTTATAAAATGAATAGAAAGAGAAGAAAAAAATGAAATCAATTATCAATTTGTTATTACTCATTGCAGTTTTCTGTTTTGTTTCAAGTGATCTGGTTTCCCAGGTTAAAGTTAAGGGATATTACAAAAAAGATGGAACTTACGTACAACCTCACTACAGGTCTAATCCAGACGGTAATCCCTACAATAACTGGAGTTATCCCGGGAATACTAATCCTTATACAGGTAAAACTGCCACCGGGAATGAGAATACATATTTGAAAAATTATTATGAAAAGAATAATTCAAACACAAGTAATTATTATTCAAATTCAAGTTATAATTCATCGTACTATACATTCGATGGTACTGGCAGTATAATAATTTTTACTGATTATGGGGACGAAGGAAACATCATGATTTTTGTAGACGATAACTATGCCGGAACATTAGACAAATATTTTTCAAGCGGCAATCCAACTGATTATGGGGAGGATGCTACAGTTTGTTTGAAAGTAAAAGGAGGATATCACAAAATTGAAGCGTTAGGGTCAAATGGATCCTATTGGAGTAATGATATGCCAGTTTATGGAGATATCAATAATCTTATCAGATTGACTAAATAATAATCATAGTGTAAAGACAAATATAATTTAAATAAAATATGAAAACATTTTTACAAAACAATTATGATCCACTTTTGAGAAAATTAAGAATATTAGTTGATGTATCAAGCTCCGGTTCAATAGGCAGTAAAAGGATAGATATACTCAATAAATATGATATAACTGAAATAACACTGCACAGAGATCTCAATTGGTTGCGTAATCATGGTATCATAATTCATTCTTGCAAGAACAGAATAATGCTTTTCTCTAACATTGATAGCGGTAAACTTTATAAGGTTATTGGGATTTTACAAGATCTGACTTCATTATTAACAAATAACAAATTATTGAAAATGTCCACAAATCATCTGGAGGATTACTATGCAACATCAATTTAATCAATTAGATAATTCAAATATTCAGATAAATCTATTTTCTATTGAGGAAATTCCGGGATTTGAAGAGAATGATATTATACATGAAATTTCTTATTATGATCAGGAAGCCTTTGTTGACGATTTACTCTCAATTGCAAATTCCTTAAACCTGCTAACATGTAAAAGCAGTAATCGATCAAATGAATTGAAGAATTATTTATCACATTAACAAATTAATCCCAGCTTTAATAAATTAACAAATCTAAATAAAAGGAGACAATATGAAATATTTAATTCCAATCTTTTTAGTATTTTTTTTTGCAGGTTGTGATAATTTCTTAGGAACACAATCCTCAGAAGAATCAAGAGCTTCAAAACCGATACCAGCAATTGTTAACACAAAACTCCCCGAAGATAAGCAGGATAATTCAAATAATAAGGCAAAAGCTGTGCCAAGTATACCGAATAATAAATAGCATATACAAGGAATATTGATGCTAAATACTTTACCCTTGTTGTTATAATATTCAATGGATATTTTTATAACAGGGGTTTTAAAATTATAGTTGGGAAAATGGATTATTATATAATTAATAATTACTAAAATGAAGAAAATATTTTTCATATGTTGCTTTACTCTCATAATCTTCCCGGTATCTGCTCAGGATATCGGGGAGGTTAGTTTATGCCTCAAATTTGACCAGGCATCCGGGAAAACCATTGGTGATGGTACAGAGTTTAATACAGGGGATATTGTCTGGTATTTTATGACATATCCAAGTTTCAATTCAAATGAATATAACTTCAATTTCAACTCTTTCAGGATGATAATCAATAAAGATTCACATTTTTATTATCAGCGTATTTTCACGGGCAGTAAGGGATATCCGTGTATTTCCGGTGGGCTAACGCTTGAGGCAGGGCAGTATCAAATTATTATGTTAGCTGAAACAGAGAATAAGGTATTAGGAAAATCAGATATTTTTATAATTAATAATTACTAAAATGAAGAAATCATTTTTTGTTTTAACCATACTGTTGATAACAACGGTATGCTTTTCTCAGAACAAGATAATAAACAGAACACTTACTCACGGAGCTACAGCCGAGGTTAAGGATAGTTTAAAAGATTTAAGTCCGACTGATGCTGTTGATAAAAGACAATTTTACAAGATACTTTCATTAATTTCCAAAAAGAATTTAATTAAAATAAAAAAATTGAGATTTAACATAATATTATACCTAACCTTGAATATTAAGAGGTTTTGTTACTTATTTGTTACCCGTTCAAAAATTAATTCAATATTTACAGTAATTTGACTTGCTATTGCGGGTTTGTTGCCCACACACCTGCCTCGGGGATAAAGCCCTTATCATCCATTTCAAGCATAGATTTAATTAAATGAGCGATATGGGTTCCTTCAAGCTTGGTCGGATTGAAATCCCTGGGTTTGCCTCCTGCATTAATGCCAAAATGTGTCTGCACTTCACTTGGATTGACCAGCATTACACGGATGTTGTGTTTCCTCAGTTCAGCGCGCCAGCATTCGTTCATTCCCCTTAACGCGAACTTTGTTGCGCAGTAAGGTGATCCATTTGCAAATCCGCCCGTACCTGCGCTTGACGCAATATTAACAATATTGCCATAGCTTTTTTCGATGAAATGTTTTGCTGATTCCCTGCCGCATACCATTGCCCCGGTAATATTTGTCATTAACAGATCGTTGAATTTAGCTGTATCAATACCGGTTAGCGGACTGAAATAGCCATAAGCCGCATTATTTATCAGTACATTATATCCGTCTAAAGCTTCAATTGTTTTAGCAACAAGTGATATTACCTCACTTTCTTTGCTTACATCAGCTAAAATTGGAATAGCGCCAAGCTCTTTAGCGGCTTTTTCAAGGCGTTTTTCATCTCTTCCGCAGATCACAGCTTTTGCGCCTGCATCAATTAATATTTTGGCTGCGGCATAGCCGATTCCCATACTGCCGCCGGTTACAAGTACTTTTGCGTTTTTAAGTTCCATGTTTTAGTTGATTAGTTAATGCGATTATACTGCATAATTGATTGTAGTTAAAGTCAATTCTGGTTTTTGCTGCTTGGAATATTCCATAGTATAAGATTAATACAATTCGTAAATTTGGGACTTAGCAGTAAGCTAAGAAAGACGACCTTGCATAACCTCATCGATATAAAAAACGACAGACATAACTTTTTGTTAATAATTTAGAAAGCACAGAAACAATGAAACAGACAACAGTATTAGGGCACAGTACACTAAAAGTTAATAGAATCGGGCTTGGTTGTATGGGTATGTCAGAGTTCTATGGATCATTTGATGAAAAAGAATCCATAAATACATTGCATAAAGCCATCGAATTCGGTGTCAATTTTTTTGATACTGCTGATATGTATGGTTGGGGAGCGAATGAACGACTATTAGGTAAAGCATTTAAAGGCCGAAGGGATGCCGTGATATTGGCGACCAAATTTGCTGTGATGCGTGGACCAAATGGTGAATTTCTTGGACTTAACGGAAAACCGGAATATATCAGGCAAGCTTGCGACAAAAGTCTTCAAAATTTGGGTGTTGAGTCAATTGATCTGTATTACATGCATCGTCTGGATCCAAAAGTGGAAATTGAGGAAATTGTTGGTGCAATGAGTGATTTGGTCAAACAAGGAAAGGTAAAACACATAGGTCTTTCTGAAGTTAATGCAGAAACACTTCGCAGGGCTCATGCCGTTCATCCTATTACAGCACTTCAAACCGAATATTCATTATGGAGTCGTGAACCGGAAAAAGAGATTTTCGATGTGTGTAAAGAACTCGGTATCACCTTTGTAGCATACAGCCCTTTGGGAAGAGGTTTCTTAACGGGTGCTATTAAAAGCAGGGCAGATCTGGAACCGGGTGATTTTCGTCTCAGTAATCCGCGATTTACTGAGGAAGCGATAAGAGAAAATCTAAAGTTTGTGCAGATTATTGATAAAATTGCGCAAACCAAACAGGTCTCCAATACACAAATCGCCCTTGCATGGGTGCTCAGCCAAAACGATGAGATCATCACTATTCCAGGCACCAGAAAAGTACATCGTCTCGAGGAGAATTTAGGTGCATTTAAGGTGGAATTAACTAAATCTGATCTGGATGAAATTCAAAAGTCTATGCCACCCGAGGCAGTTGGAAATAGGTATTAGCAAAGTAATACAATAGCGAGAAAGTATCTAACAAATCACCGCGGCGTTCCCTTGAGAATTTTCGGGTAAAATTAAATTCAATTGCATTTCTGAATTACACTAGATGCCTCCAAAACTTTCCGGGTTAATTATTGATACATTGAAATAAATTATTGCAATGAGTAATTTTTGGACTCAATAAGTTTAACGCTAAATATTAAGGTATGGATACTTCAGATAAACAAAACGAGCGATTCGCAAAAATGACCTTTGCATCGGTTTACCCGCATTATGTTACCAAAGTAGAGAAGAAAGGAAGAACAAAAAAAGAATTACACGAAGTGATAGAATGGTTAACGGGCTTTGATAATAAGAAGCTGCAGGAATTGATAAAAGAGAAAGTTACTTTTGAAGAATTTTTTAAGCGCGCTAAAATCAACTCCACTGCGCACCTTATTACGGGAGTTATTTGCGGTTATCGTGTGGAAGATATCGAAAATCCATTGACGCAGAAAGTAAGGTATTTAGATAAGCTGGTTGATGAACTTGCTAAAGGCAGGAAAATGGAAAAAATTTTGCGTTGATATGATATTTATATTGTTGCCTAAAAAAGGTATCTGAAAAAAGGAGAGAAATGGATAATATTACGCTTTTACTGATAAAGACAACAATAATTGGGCTTGGCGCAACATTAACTTTTGATCTTTGGGCACAGTTACTGAAATTTATTTTTAAGATAGCTCCTTCCAATATCTGCATGGTAGGAAGGTGGCTGTTATATATGCCCAAAGGTATTTTTAAGCATTCAAATATTACAAAAACACCTGAGAAAGCAGGGGAATGCGCTGCTGGCTGGATTGCCCACTATATGATAGGAATCACACTTGCACTTATTTTTGTGTTCATTACAGGAAGTAACTGGCTCCAGCAGCCTTCAATTTTACCTGCGATTGTTTTTGGGTTTGCTTCAGTAATAGCGCCTCTATTTATCATGCAGCCGGCATTTGGGTTCGGATTTGCTGCATCAAAGACACCAAACCCCAATCAGGCAAGAATTCGAAGCTTGATGAATCATGCAGCTTTTGGTGTCGGAATTTACCTTTTCGCTCTATTGGTCAATTTGTTTCCCTAAGTTGAATTTACTTAAATATCATTGGGGTATTTTAGTGAAATATGAAATTGTAAATATTTCATAGTAAAGAATAAAATGCGTAATTTTGCAGTTTAGCTGCCAGTGATATGCGGCAAAACACAGAATTTAAAAAAGCGGGCAATATAAATTCAAAATATGAGAAAACTAATTGCAGCAATAAATATGACACTTGACGGGTATTGCGATCATACAGCAATAATCCCGGATGATGAAATACATCAGCATTACGCTGACCTGTTAAGTAACGCAGGTACCGTCCTTTACGGGAGGATAACATATCAGCTAATGGAATATTGGCGTTCTGTTGTTGAAAATCCTACAGGTAATAAAACTATGGACGAATTTGCGCTGATAATGGATAACACTCCCAAGATTGTCTTTTCCAAAACCATGAAGAATGTAGATTGGAAAAGTGCAAGGCTCGCAAACCGGGAACTTGAAGAAGAAGTTTTAGTGCTCAAACAAGAACCGGGTAGAGATATTTTTGCCGGCAGCAGGAGCTTAATTATACAGCTAATGAAACTCAATTTGATCGATGAATTCCAGCTGTGTATTCACCCTGTTATTTCAGGAAAAGGTTTGCCATTATTTGAAAACATGAACGATAGGACTACTCTTAAACTCATAAAGACTAAAACCTTTAGTGGCGGCGCAGTAATACTTTACTACGAACCTGCAAACGAAAAAACAACGAAGAGCTAAAACGGTTTTTATTATCAAATATAGAATGTAACTTAATGAGGTTTAAAATAATGAAAGAAAACAAATTACTCAGAATGGATAATATCAGCATCATTGTAGAATCACTTGATGATGCTGTCGAGTTTTTTCAGGAAATAGGATTAAAGCTTGAAGGCAGAGCAAAAATTGAAGGAGAATGGGCAGGCAGAGTTACGGGGCTTGGCAGTCAAACTGTCGAAGTCGCAATGATGGTTACCTCTGATGGACACAGCAAGATCGAGCTTCCAAGTTTATTACACCCCCGGTTATATCTGACCACCGGAATGCCCCTGTAAATGCTCTGGGTTATCTGCGTGTCATGTTCACGGTTAAAGATATTGACGAATTGGTATCCAGGCTGAGCAAACTTGGCGCTAAGCTTGTTGGAGAGGTTGTCAAGTATGAGAACTCATATAAGCTTTGCTACATTCGCGCTAATGATGGACTTCTTATAGGACTGGCAGAAGAACTTGGCAATAAATGAATAAAAACATATAAAACTGAAAACCGATCAAAGTAAACAACAATTAATTTAAATTTTATATGAATGTAAAAGAACAGATCAAAGAGTACATTACCGGCCAGCCTGAACCAAAACGCAGTGATTTGCAGGAACTGCACCGCATCATTCCGAAACTTAAGCCCGGATGTAAATTATGGTTCTTAGATGGTAAGAACAGCGATGGTAAAATTGTTTCTAATCCAAATATTGGATATGGATCTTATAGAATAAAATATGCTGATAAAACAACAAGAGAGTTTTATCAAATTGGTTTGAGCGCAAATACATCCGGAATCTCAGTCTATATCATGGGTATCAGTGATAAGACATACTTAGCCAAAACGTATGGAAAAAAACTTGGCAAGGCAAGCGTGACCGGGTATTGCATTAAGTTTAAATCCCTGAAAGATATAAACATTGATGTTCTTAAAGAGGCGATAAAATACGGATTTGAGAAGCACAATTAAGGGGTGAGCTGAAGATTTCAATTAATGCCAGTGAAATTGACCAGCAATAAATCCCTATAATGCGTAAATTTGTAAATTATATTCTTTTGCTAATTATAAATAGTTGACATAACTTAAAAAAATTATGAAAAATGAATTTGGAATAGTATATGTGCTTTCTAATCCTGCAATGCCAAATCTTATAAAAATTGGATTCACATCAAACCTGGACGTAAAAGCGAGAATGGCTCAAATTTATACAAGTGGAGTTCCTCTTCCTTTTGAATGTGTTTATGCAGCAAAAGTAACTGACCACGAGAGAGTAGAAAAAGCATTGCACACTGCTTTTGGACCTGACAGGATAAACCCAAAACGAGAATTTTTTGAAATTGAAGCTGAACAGGCGATTGCCATAATCAAACTATTGGAGATCGAAGATGTGACCCCCAAAGTTGCCGAAGAAAAAGATGTTGTTGATGAAATTGAAAGAGATGCTGGTGAAGCATATGCAAAAAAGAAAAGACCGAGATTTAGTTTTACCGAAATGAATATACCAATTGGAAGCGTTTTAGTCTGTGTTGCAAATGGTGAAACAGCTACAGTTTTAAGTGATCGAGCTATAAATTTTAGAGGAGAAGAAACATCATTGACTAATGCAACAAGAATAATACTTGATAATAGTTATCATGTTGCACCAAGTCCATATTGGTCTTTCAATGGTAAGATATTAAGAGAAATTTATAATGAAACATACAGTAATTAGTACTGCCATTATTTCTGTGATTTATAGAATTAATTTCTATAAGTTGAGTTATTACATAGATTTAAATTGATATATTATGTAATTTAAAGATGATTAGAAATTATTTCTAATAACAGAATTGGAAAAAATTGAAAAAAAATGACATATCCTAACGTAAGAGAAGAAGAATTAAAGAATAAGATCGCAAAGGATTACTTTGGGACATTTGACTGTACCAAAATAATTGGAAATATAGATTTTTGTGTTACTTTACCTATAAAAAACAAAAAACAAGAATCTTTATTTGAAACAGAATCATTGCTTTGGGCTGAAGCTAAAAGAGGCAAAGCCGATATTTACAAATCAATTGTGCAGTTAATTATTACTATTGGAAGAGCAAGAACATTTGACAAAAATCTCCCTCCCGCGTATCTAGGAGCATTTGATGCTGAAAAGATAGCTTTTATTTCTTACAACGATATTCATGAAATTTTCTATATAAATGATTTCAATTGGAATGTTACACCTTCTAATCATGAAACAAAAGAATTCGGTATTGTTTTGGAAAAAGTAATCCAAACAATAGAAAAAAATTCCTTACTATTCCATTATGAAAAAGATGACAATGAAATTAAAACATTTATTAAGGCAAATTTTATTGTAGGTAAATCAAGTACTTCAAGATTAAAGATTGATAAGAATAATTTTATGGTGATTTATCTTAAATGGCTAACACTAGTAAAACCAACTATTGCGGTTAATTGGGATTTAGTCAAAAAACGAGGTATTATTGATGGTGATTTTTACCTTGCTGATTTACTTTCTAAAGAAAATGTAAGCCTGAAAGAAAAGTTATTCGTTCTCCTTAGAAAAGAGCATTATGAGTTAGATAGAACCTTTAGTGATTCTGGTTTGTTCAGTTCAAGCACTACTTCTTTTAACGATAATCAAAAGGCACATACACAATTTTGGAATAAATATGATAGGCCCCCTAAAGAAGAATACTGGGACTACATTGTAGAACGAAGAGATTTACTAGTGCCACAAGACGTAAGAGAAAGAAAAGGGAGCTATTTTACTCCGTTAATATGGGTAGAACTTTCACAAAAATACCTTACAGAAGTATTTGGAGAAGACTGGCAGGATGAGTATTATATATGGGATTGTGCAGCAGGTACAGGTAACCTATTAAATGGTTTAACCAATAAATATAATATTTGGGCTTCGACACTCGATAAACAAGATGTTGAGGTAATGAATGATCGTATTAAAAATGGCGCAAATCTGCTCGAAGATCATGTATTTCAATTTGATTTTTTGAATGAAGATTTTAACAGACTTCCAAAATCTTTACAGGAAATTATAAATGATACAGAAAAAAGAAAGAAGTTAGTATTATACATAAACCCACCTTATGCAGAAGTATCGAGTATTGGATTAAAGGGTAAAGCAGGTGTGAATCTATCCAAAACGCATGATAAATATGCTGATAGACTCGGAACTGCTGGTAGAGAAATATACATAATGTTCTTAGCCAGAATTTACTCCGAAATTAATGGTTGTATTCTTGCTGAATTTTCTAAATTAAAGGCATTATTGGGTTCAGCTTTTGATGATTTTAGAAATTATTTTCAACCTAAACTACTAAATTCATTTGTAGTGCCAGCAAATACATTTGATAATGTGAAAGGGAACTTTCCTATTGGTTTCAAAATATGGGATACAGAAATTAAAAGCAAATTCACTTTTACTATTTCTGATGTTTACAATGAAGGCGGAGATTTTATAGGACAGAAAACCTTTAATGTTACAGATAAAAATGATTTTATTAATAAGTGGATATCAAAATATAAGGTAACTACTAATTTTATTGGCTTCTTAGCAGGTACAAATGGTAATGATTTTCAACAAAATGGTATTGTTTATATTTTAAATAAAAAAGAACAAATGGCTAATCCTAGAGGTATCTGGATTAGTCAAGAAAATCTAATTACGGTTTCAATTTATTATACGGTAAGGAAATGTATAGAAGCTAATTGGCTCAACGACCGTGACCAATTTCTATACCCAGTTGACAATTGGCAAACGGATAAAGAATTTCAAAGCGATTGCTTTGTATATACATTGTTTAATACTCATATACAGTCACAACATGGTGTAAACCATTGGATTCCTTTCACAGAGCAAGAGGTAAATTCTCGAGAAAAGTTTGGCAGCAATTTTATGTCAAACTTTATTAAAGGTAAATTGAAACAAGAAAACAATACTAATTTATTTGAAACGGCAGAAAACAGGAACAAAGAGTTAGTGTTTTCAGAAGAAGCAACTTCAGTATTTGATTCGGGTAGAGATTTATGGAAATACTATCATACCCAACCCAATTGTGATGTAAATGCTTCTTTATACGATATTAGAGAACATTTTCAAGGCAGAAACGAAAAGGGGAAAATGAATAACAAAAGCGATGATGAAACTTATATGAATTTAATTACTGATTTGAGAATCAAAGCTAAAATATTGTCTAAAAAAATTATTCCAAAAGTATATGAATATGAATTTTTAAAACTTTAAAAAGGACAATAACATTTTAACACATTATCACTCAACAAAAAGGGCGCCCGAAAGCGCCCTATTGTTAATTGTTCATTGCTAA
>JBDTNV010000055.1:0-16653 GCA_039933555.1 Ignavibacteria bacterium | reverse complement strand
TGGAAATTAAACAAAGTTAGGGTATTTAAATTTGTAATTCAATTTAATAAAAAAGGCAGGTCTACTGGTAAAAAATGATACTTTTATGTGTAAATACTGAGAATAAACAGGATATAAAGTAATAATCCCATAGTGCTTATAATACGATGATAAAGCCCGCCTTTTTTGCCAAATGGGAGAAATATCAAACATAAAAGTGAGCCAAAGCACAGGGAAAATGCTAATGAATAAAAAAGAATACAGAATAATATTATTATCAGATTAATAATTATTACCGCAAAGAATATTTGGTGTGTAAATTTAGAAATTTTTATTTTCCTGAGGTAAAGGAGCCACCCGATCAAATAGTTAATCGAATATAATAATAATCCAGTAAATATCAGTATGTCCAAAATATCAAAATTCAAATTAAATTATTTTTTTAACCTCACCCATTTACCTTTACAAGGCGAACAAGGTTGTAAACCCAACCCCTCTCCTAAAAGGAGAGGGGATAAGTATGCTTGTATATTTCTAAATTTATTATTTTATAGGTTTTCCCCATGTATCTTTATATGCAAGTTCATTTAGATCTTTTCTGTGTGATGACCGCCAGTCAATAGTCGGGCGTTTCATATCGGGGTCAACATATCCCATGCGGAATATTGCGCACATTTCATAGTCATTGGGAATCTTCAGCAATTTTGATATCTCCAGCCAGTTCTCCGGAATTTCGCCTGGGGTTGAAATGAACTGCATTCCCATCCCAATGGCAGTTGTCACAAGCCAAAGAGTTTGTACTACGGCACCCATAGATATTACGGAGTAGAATCCGGAGAGTTCTTCTTTCTTATATTCATCTTTAGTTAAGCTGATAACAAATATCAGGGGAGAGGAAGCTACCAGTTTTTCTTCATCGTTTCCGAGTATGCGCGGTACTTTGAATTTAGCCATAACTTTACCGCCTTTTTCAGAAAAGATAGTTCTGACAAAAGGCTTTAACACAGCAGGCAGATGGTCAATATGGATACCGTCTTTTGTCTTTTCCATTTCTTCATCGCTGAAGCGGAAATATTTCCTGTACTGCTTCCAGAACCTGCCGTCATTCATAAGCTGAACCATTGAGTCACCCGCAATTTTTGCAATACTACCGATGATCTTTTCATCAGTTACAGCTACAAAGCGCCATGGCTGAGAGTTAAAATGACTGGGACAGTGAGATGACATTTTTATGAGCAGCTCAATGTGTTCATCTGTTACTTTTTTAACCGCAAATTTTGAGTTAGCGGTTTTTCGGTTTACAATTGCTTCAAAAAGATCCATATAAATTGTTCATTCCCGCGAAAGCGGGAATCCATTAATTGAATAATTGATTTATACTCTATTAAAAGAAGTAAATAATATTAAAAACAATAAATAAAAAAGGCAGGTCTTTAGGACCTGCCTCATTTGAAAATAGATGAGAAAATCTATTGGAGGTATTTCATAACTCTGCAAATATCATTCATCTTTACTCAAAATGTTCTACCGTAAATACGGTAAATTAAATTCATTATGAATATTGGTTATATTTCAAAACAAATTATTGAAGAATCTTTAGATCCCGCAAAAGATCTTCTGCAGCAACAACTTCCTGGGCAGGAACCATTACTTTTATTTCATTTACAATGTGACCGCTGGAGTCACCATTGGCTTCATATAGGCTGTAAACAAGTCTTGAGCCGCCTTTAGGCTGAACCCTGCAATAAATAAAAGGATGAAGCCCTGCTTGCTTGAGGCATGAGCTTGCATATTGAACATTGGTATCATCTAAATCACCATAAACCCGAACCATCCCCTGGTAAATTTCATAATCAGAATGAGTGTTACATAGAAAGTGATTATTGATTGTGTTGCCGCAAAGGTTACAAAAAGGCAAACAGCAGATTACACAAACTCCCAGAGCCTCACTATTAATATGAACGGAGCATTTTACATCTTCTTCAAATATTGTACCGCAATCTGTGCAAAATTCATCGTCTTTATCGACGGGGTTACCGCAGTGAGAACATTCAAACGTTTCCGGTTCTTTTTCCTCTTCGCTTGTCATTTTAGTAATATCATTTTCTTTGTTTCCGTGTAGCTCTGAGTAATAAGCTTATAAAAATAAACGCCGCTCACAAAATTTGTTGCATCCCAATTTACTTCGTAAGTTCCGGGTTTGAGTTCTTCTTTGACAAGCGTTGCGACTTCACGGCCGAGTATATCATACACAGACAGGAATGTCTGAGTTGCTGAATTACCTCTTATATCGAATCTTATCTTTGTGGTTGGGTTAAAGGGATTGGGGTAATTTTGTGAAAGCGAAAATGTTTCGGGAATATTATTTGATATCGGCTGAATCCCAATTAGCTCATTAAGAGGTCTTCTATATACACCATAATATTCTGTTCCGGCATATATGTAATTATTTAAAATATACAATGAATTTACTTTCGAACTAAGAGTAGTTATTCCTTCGTCTTTTTGTATCCAGTTCATGCCATTATTACTAGACATATAAACTCTCTGACTATTACAACCCGCAAATATATAATTACCACTTACTGCAATTGTGTAAACAGTCAGATTATTTAAAGCAGTTTGATCCCAGGCTGCACCATTATTGGTTGATATAAAGATGCCATTGCCTGCAGTGCCGGCGTATATACAATTGTTGTTTACTGCTAATGATAACACATACTGATTATCTAAAGCAGTTTGTGACCAATTTGTGCCATTGTTTGTTGAAGAATATAGAATATTATTGAATTCTCCCGCAAATATTTTATTTCCAAGTACACCTAATGAATGGATAGACCCGGAATTAAAAGTAGTTGGTGCCCAGTTTACACCATTGTCAACAGAAATATAAACTCCATAAGCATAAGTACCTGCAAATATATTATTCCCGGTTACCTCAAAATCATGAACAATACGATTATTTCCAAAATTAGTTTGACTCCAAGATATTCCGTTGTTAGTTGATATATATATACCACCGAGGTTAGTACCAGCCACTATATTATTTCCTATTACGGCAAGTGAAAAAACATGATTAGTATTCATAGAAGTTTGACTCCATGTAGAGCCAAAGTCTGTTGATAAAAATACACCATAAGTATTAGAGGCATAACTACCGGTTCCGGCAAAGAGATTATTTTCCTTATATGTAAATGTGTTTACAGATATGTTACCCATTCCATTTGTTACAGGTACCCACTGACAAAAACCGCTTACGTTTAACAACGTATAGCTAATTAATAATATTAATAATACTTTTCTCATAAATTGTAATTTTTATTTTACAAATACGTCAAAGACGCCTGCTTGCTACAGGCAGGTATTTCAATAGTGATGGCATTACTTTATCAACATCATTTTCTTTGTAGCAGTGAAATCCGGGGTTGAAAGCTTATAAAAATATACACCGCTAACAATATTGGAACCATCCCAATTAACTTCGTAAGTTCCGGGTTTTAATTCTTCGTTAACAAGCGTTGCGACTTCACGGCCGAGTATATCATACACAGACAGGAATGTCTGAGTTGCTGAATTACCTCTTATATCGAATCTTATCTTTGTGGTTGGGTTAAAGGGATTGGGGTAATTTTGTGAAAGCGAAAATTGTTTAGGTATTTCAGATGAAATTGGTTGAACTGTTGTAATGCCGCCGTTGGTTGTTTTTAAAATAAGACCGTTGTATCCAATACAATACCCGGTGTTAACATTAACCATTTTTACGAAATTTAATATTCGTGTTGATTCATGATGCTGTGCTGACCAGTTTAGCCCTCCACTAGTGGAGTAATAAATATCATAATTTGATGCCCTGTAAAGAGTTTGCACAGATGAATAGCTTACTGAATTGGCAAAAAGCGGCGGTGAATTTATATAGGTCCAGCTAGAGCCGCCGTCTGTTGTTCTGCCGAAATATCCAAGCGCCACGATAAAGCCGTTCAATCCATCATAAAATGAAATATCCTGAATCTGGCTGGTAGGAAGGGTAGTTTCAAGGAAATTTGCACCGCCGTTTGTAGTATAATAAATTTTCCCAATCAACGAATAAGGAGGGTTATAGTGTGTTCCTACCCAAAATATTTTATCAGTATTAATCGAAAATGAAGAAATTATATATTTATGCGATGTCCCTATTTCCGGGAGGAATATATTCCAGGTATTACCTCCGTCGGTTGTCTTATATGGAATGCCCTTGCCCGCTATAAAGCCTGTCATTGCATTAATAAATAAAATATTGTTAGCTGCATGATTAAAAGGAATGTTCAATTTTATCTGCCAACTTGAACCGCTATTTGTTGTATAAATAAGAATATAGTCGCTTTGTCCTTCACCGCAGGCAAATCCGGTTTGAGAGTCTTTGAAACAAATTGATTTAAGAGAATATATGGGAATATTACCAGCGGAGCTCCAATTGGTGCCCCCATTGGTGGTTTTCAGCACTGTACCTCCATAACCGCATAAAAAACCAGTGTTCACATTAATAAAATATCCTGAGTTCAGAATATTGGTTGTGCCGCTTGTTTGTTCAAACCACTGAGAGTTAACATTTACCGATAATAATACCAACGGGAAAAGAAGAAGTATTTTTTTCATAAATATTATTGTATTTTATTTTACCAAAACCATTCGTTTTGTATCTGCAAAGTTATTTGACCTCAATTTATAAAAATAAACGCCGCTCACAAAATTTGATGCATCCCAATCTGCTTTATATGTGCCAGGCGTTAGCTCGCCGTTGACAAGTGTAGAAACTTCTTTTCCCGCTACGTCGTAAATTGTCAGATTTACAAATCCGAATTCGGCAATCCGAAATTCGAAATTAGTGGTTGGATTAAACGGGTTTGGATAATTTTGAGATAGTGAGAAAGTTTCGGGAACTTCTGTGCTTATTGGCTCTATACCGATCGGGTCGCCGCCTGTTGTGGTGTATAAAATTGTTCCGCCGCCGCCGACAATAACTCCGCGGGTAGGGGATGTCATTTTTATAGTTTCAAATGTTGTATTGCCAACCGGACTCACCTGTGGGTACCAGACACTTCCGCCGTTTGAAGTTCTTAATATTACCGAGCCCCATCCGGTTGCATTACCTGTGTTGGCATCAGCAAATGAAACGCTGTTTAAAGTATTTCCAACGCCGCTTGTTTGCGGCTGCCACAGGAAACCGCCATCTGTTGATTTTAAAATTGTGCCGTTAGAGCCAACTACATAACCTGTATTGCCAACAAATGAAATCCCGTAAAGATCAGCCGTTGTATTTGAGGACATACTGAGCCAGTTTAAGCCTGCATTTGTTGTCATTAACATTAACCCATAAAACCCCACAACAAGCGCTTTATCCGTCCCAATAAATTGAACCTCATTCATAGTTGCCTGCTGGATGCCGGGGACCTGGCTCCATACATTGCCTGAATTAGTTGTCCTGAGCAAAGTGCCCACATAACCGCATATCAGTCCGGTATTGGCATCTTTAAATGTAACTGAATAATAATAGTTGAGCGCAAAGCTGCCCTGAACAAACCAGTTGGAGCCTCCGTTGGTAGTTTTGATTATTTTCTGCTGGTATCCAACAGCAGTTGCTGTATTGTCATCAAAGCAGTTTATTCCGCCCAGCCAGTATGCGTTATCATGGTTTACTAATTGCCATGAGAAGCCACCGTCAACAGTTTTCCAGACATTACCTGCTTCTCCGCATGCCATACCTGTATTAACGCTTGAAAAGGAGAGTCCGTATATAAGATCAGTTGTTCCGCTCGGGCGTACCTGCCATTGGGAAGTTAATATGCCCGGCAAAAGTAAGAAAAGTAATAAAGTTGTTTTCATAGCTGTATATTTTTAATGTTTACTACCTAAAAATAGCAAATAAAAGTTAAAGTAGGTAAGTGATTTTTTTTCAACTGCATAAAAATTAAAGCAAAAGGCAGGATTTACCTGCCTTTTGCGGGGGATATGTAACTGCTTTTCTCAATTATAGAGAAATAACAATCTATTTTGCTTGAATTTTACTTTACTAAGATCAGCTTCATTGTTTTGGTGAATTTATTCCCGTCAGCTGATGAAGCTATCAGGCGGTAGAAATATACTCCGCTTGCAAGATTAGAACCGTTAAATTCAGCAGTATAGAAACCGCCATCAAGTTCTTTATCCATTATTGAAGCGACTTCTTTACCGGCAATATCAAATACCTTCAACGATACTTTTGAACTGAAAGGAATCTGGAAATCGACTTTGGAAGTCGGGTTCGATGGATTCGGATAGTTCTGGAAAAGATCCGCAGCAATAGGTGTCCCAATGATAACGTCCGTTGGAGTGTTCAGATTATGGTATTCATAGTTACTGTTAAAATCTATCTGTTTCAGCCTGTACTGATACTTTCCTGTAGTAAGCTTTGCATCAGCAAACCTGTATTGGTTGTGCTCATTTGTTGTACCGTGTCCGGTTACAAATGAGATCTTCTGCCAATTATTATATGCCTTTGAATTGTTATCGTATGATCTTCTTTCAATATCAAATCCGCTGTTATTAACTTCAGAGCAGGTTTCCCAGTTAAGATCTGCCTGGCGGTTATTTACAGAAGCGGTGAAAGAACATATCTCAACCGGCAGGGGATTGGTACCATCAGTTAATGCATAATCAGAAAAGCTCCACATACCGCGTGTGGTAATAACTTCATTGGTATAATTCAGGTCGCTTTGCCAATTGCCTGTACCGGCAATTGTAAAGACTTCCCAAGTAGTGTTATATTTTGCAAGCCTGGTATTTGCTGAAGGAGTAGATATGGTATAAATTTCGTTCTGTCCAAAATTAATAGTAATGTCGTACGTTGCTCCTGTTAATGTTCCTACGGGATTTACCTGCCAATAAGAGTTTGAGTATCCTCCGCCAAGTACACCGGAGGGATTTACACCCGAATAATACCTGACATTCAAAGCTGATGGATACGAAGTACCGCCGGTACCCCAGTTAACGGTTAAAAGCACTCTGCCCCATAGGGAATAGTCAGATGTTACGCCGCTGCCAGGTGCATTACTTGCAGTTGCAAGCGGATTATTCGGGGGTGTAGCAACAAACTCGTCGCTTCCGATATCCGTACATCCGCCGGTTACCGCAGTTGGCCTGGTGTTGCCGTCATAATCATTATTGCTTCCTGCAATTGCAATACCTTTTCCTGAAACAATCCATGCCTCGAAATTTCCTGTTTTGATGGATAGATCACCGGTAGAAACATTTGTAAAAAGATTGGTTGGTAAAATTACTCCGGATGTAGTGCTCCATGCATGCTTATCGCCTATTGAGGAATCTCTCCATGTTTGAATTGTCAGATTTGTGGAACCCCAAATTGCTATCCTGGATGAATTTGATGCAACAAATACATTATAATCTGATGATGTCCCGGTCCAGTTAGCATAACCAACTTCATTACCCATAGCGTAATGACTGCCGGTGCCGCCCGTTCTTGCATTATAGAATAAATTGTTCCTTAAAGATGCATTTGTAGCCCAGGTTAAAAGCGGCCTATCGTAAGCCCATGAATTGGCGCTGCCTGAACCCTGCGTGCCTCCAATATATATTGAATTATAATAATAGAGACATGGGAATTCTGCTTCATCGTGGATACCTTTTATCTCAATTCCGTTGGTTGAAACATCAAGGTCGCCATTTTTCTCTTTGTTCCTGTCAATATTCAATTGAGCCGGTGGATCCTTGTAATAGCCCTTTGTAACTTCAGTAATATCGAAACCGTCATTATTAACAACCGACTCTATCCTGTTCTGCTGAGGAGGTTCATTTACCGGCTGGAAACTATCTGAAGGCTCGCCATTGGTAATTGAGATCTGGTTATTGTATATATTCCAGCTGCCCCAAAATGCGTTTATGCCCCAAACTTTAGCTAAACCTGATGTTGATGAGTGGTTTAGATTGGATATCCTGTTTCTTTCAAAAGTTCCTTTTGCAACGTTATTATAGAATCCAAAACCCATTACATAAGAATCTGAATTCCCTGTGCCGTATAGTCCCGTTATGGTATTACCAGAAATATTCTGAGTGGCTGAACTTGAACCTGTGAATAATCCGATAAGTGAAGTGTTGTCAGGATACCTATCTGTACTAGAACTTGCACAGTACATATTGCTTATAACGTTATTTGCAAATGATATTGAGGCAGTTGTTCCTCTTGCCTGGTAAATACCGCGAATCCTTGAATTTGCGGAATTACTTGTAACTCTAAAATTTGATAAGGTATTTCCGCTGACAGTAGCAAGTATAGTATTGACCTGTGTGTGAATTCCTGTAAGCTGGAAAGCAAATGTTGAGGATGTTTGCTGTATACTGTTTGATGTAGTTGTGCTGCCAATTGTATTATTGCTTATTGTAATATTTGAAGTTGGAGTGCCGGAATACATTAGACACTCTAAACGAATGGTTCTGTTATTGACACCGGCAATTGATATAGAGCCCATTGTATTATTGCTGATGTTTCCGGAGCCGGAATGCACAATTGCCCTGTTAATAATATTATCCGTTGTTCCGTTATAAGTTAGCGTAATGTTACCTGTTGATGATGTATTTCCAATTATATTTCCCGAAGTTGTCCCGACATTTACAAGACCTGATTCAACTATGATACCTGCAAAATATGTAACACCTGCTGTGGCTGGTGTTGCTGTAAAGCTGATATTTGCGATAGTATTACCGTTAACATTCGATGCTGTTGTGGTTCCTGCTGTTTGAAATCTGATAAAGTATAATGCATTGGATTGTGTCCCGTTAAAGGTCCATGCAGTGCCTCCGCAATTGGCGGCAGTCCCGCCAAGAAAATTATTGCTGATCGTAATGTTGTTTGCAATAGAAGTATTAACGTTGATCATTGTCCAAACCGTAACCGCTGCCGGAGTTTTGGTTGAAGTTTGATAAATACTGTTATTGGTAATTGTAAAATCTGTGCTCCCGTTTAACAGTAAAATAGCCGAACAGTTTGCTGCATTTCTGTAAACATCAACGATTTCATTATTTGTAATTGTGATATTACTGTTATACAAACCTGCTGTGGTGGTACCATTAGAAACTATCGCGTTCTGCAGTGTACCGCCTGAGGCGTCTTTCATTGTACAGAAGGAGACAGTGTTATTATCATTACCGGTAGTGCCGGTAGTTGTACTGAAATCAATAATACCGCTTGTTGGCGATACTCTCATTCCATCAACTATACAGTATGTAATTGTATTTAAAGTAGCATCGTTAATGAACCTGAATGTCTGGCCTCCGGTATTATTATTTACAAACCTTAGGTATCTTCCGGTGCCTCCAACACGTCCGTCGAAAGTTACCCTGTCAGCGCCATTTAGGCCAATTAATGGAATGGCAACATTTCCTGATAATGTTCTTAAAACTGCAGCGGATGACTGAATAAGTATAGTATTGGAGCCTGTCCATTGATTCAATGCAACGGCT
This sequence comes from Ignavibacteria bacterium, assembly GCA_039933555.1. GTDB lineage: Bacteria > Bacteroidota > Ignavibacteria > Tepidaquicellales > OLB5 > OLB5. Next base: position 7,185 of record JBDTNV010000055.1, on the reverse strand, counting down.
CCGGTTTCTGTGATATTAGATACTATATTAACGGTTACGTTTCCGCTTAAACCGTTAACATTAACCGCATTAAAAAAACCTCCGGCGCCTGTAAGCGTTGTATATGTTTGACCTGCGCCAACATTATACGAGCCGCTAAGCGGTGCGGAAAGCAAAATATTTGCAAACATCATCAAAATGAAGATAATGAAAGTTACCTTTTTATTGATAAACATGAAGACTCCACTCTTTTTAATTATATCCCCGTGACTCATTATAGTGTTTTTAGTTAATTAGATACTCAAATTTAATTAACGAATAGAACTTTCGTAATACCGTAATTAGGTTAGTTTTTACTGTGAAAATAAGTTAGTTAATTTACGTTATAAAAAAATGCTCAATTTGTTAAAATAAGCTTTTGGTAAATAACGTATAATATTAAAGATATTGAAGTAATATCTATTTATGAGTAATTTTGTAAATAAGGAACTATATCTAATTGTTAGCAATTAATCTATAGTAGTGCTAAATATGACCGAAGAACTTTCGTATAGAGAAAAAGTAATTTTGAGATGTATAATTGAAGAATTTATACACACTGCTAATCCGATTGGCTCCAGATATATTTCAAAATCTTCTGAAATTAAGCTTTCGCCTGCGACCATCAGAAACGTTATGAGTGATCTGGAAGAACTTAATTATTTAACTCACACTCATACTTCCGGCGGCAGGGTACCGACCGATAAAGGATACAGGTATTTTGTGAATGAGCTGATGGAAAGTGAACCGCTTGTGCAAAATGAAAAGGACCTGCTGAAGGCGCAGATAGGCGAAGTTGAGCAGGGCAAGGATGAAATATATAAAGAAGTTTCAAAAATACTCGGAAGGCTTTCAAAAGAAATAAGCATTGTTTCGCAGCCGTACCTCTCGCAGGGGATATTTGAAAAAATTGAGCTTGTAAATCTATCATCCACTAAATTACTGGTTGTAGTTTCAATTCAGTCAGGGCTTGTAAGAACCCTGCTTTTTGATATTGAATCAGGAATTTCAAGAGATAAGATCGAAAGAATTACCGGCATACTGAATGAAAAGTTAAGCGGCCTAAGCTTGACTGAGATTAGAAGCACTTTCCTTGAAAGAATAAAGGATATCCAGAGCGATTCACAGCATATCATAAAAGTGTTCATTGATTCTATTGATAAGATATTCCAGGATGAAAAAGAAGGGATGACGCTTTATTTCGGGGGAACCACAGAAATACTTTCACAGCCTGAATTTGGCGATACACAAAATTACCGGAATATAATTGAGCTTACCGATGAAAAGAATATTGTTGTGCATGTGCTTAATAACATGCCGGCAGATGAAAACGGAATTTCAATTTCAATAGGTTCAGAAAGCAAGGATGAAAAGCTGAAAAATTACAGTATCATATCATCTGAATATAATGTAGGAGATGTTAAAGGAAGAATAGCGCTTATCGGCCCCAAGAGAATGAATTATTCTAAAATGGTATCAATGCTTGATTTTACTTCAAAAATAATCACAGAAAGAACATAGAACAGATAAGGTAATATTGAATATTACTATTTGAGAAAAGAAAAAATGATAAAGAATAAAAAAGATAAACAGGAAAAAACAAACAGGGAACAAAAAGAGGTTGAAATAAAAATAAGTGACCCGGATGATTCAGCGCAAAAAGAAAACGCAGGGACACAGGATAATGAAGTAAACAATGTTAATGAAGAAAGCAAAGTTAATGAGCTTGAGCAGCAAATTGCGCAGCTTAAGGATCAGTATTTAAGAGCAGCGGCTGAATTTGAAAACTATAAGAGAAGGACTGATTCTGAAAAAGCGGAATTCTTCGCATATGCAAGCGAGCGGCTTCTCACAGACCTGCTTCCGGTTGTTGATGATTTTAACAGAACAATGGATTCATTTGAAAAGAGCCACGATAATGCGGCTTTAAAAAAAGGTATCGACCTGGTTTACGATAAGTTTAAGACAGCATTGGGTAAACAGGGTTTAAGAGAAATGGATTCAGACGGTAAAAAGTTTGATGTTAAATTTCATGAAGCAATTATGCAGCAGCCTGATGAAAGTAAGGAGCCTGAAACAATCCTGAATACAGTTGAAAAAGGCTATTTTCTAAAAGATAAAGTGTTAAGGCACGCTAAAGTTGTTGTGTCTGCCAAACCGGAATAAATATGTCAACCAAGAGAGATTATTACGAAATATTAGGTGTTCAGAAAACATCTACTGAAATTGAAATAAAAACAGCGTACCGCAAGATGGCAATGAAGTACCATCCTGACAGGAACCCTGATGACGCAAATGCGGAAGAAAAATTCAAAGAAGCTGCCGAGGCATATGAAGTATTAAGCGACCCGAATAAGAAGGCAAGGTATGACCAGTTTGGACATGCCGGAATGAGAGGCGGGGGATTTGACCAGGGCTTTGGAAATGTTAACGATATATTTACACATTTCAGCGATATATTTGGCGGGGGCAGCATATTTGATGAGATATTCGGTTCAGGCGGAGCTAAAAGGCATAGCGGCAGGCATAAACAGCCGGGTATTCAGGGAAACGATCACAAGATAAATCTGCGGCTTACGCTTGAGGAAATTTCAACCGGTGTGGAAAAAACGCTGAAGGTTAAAAGATACGAAAAGTGCAGCCACTGTCACGGCAGTGGAGCAAAATCGGGGTCAGGAACAGCGGAATGCACGACCTGTCAGGGAAGCGGTGAAGTAAGGCACATATCACGCTCGATGTTCGGACAGTTTGTAAATATCCAGGTGTGCCCCACATGCAACGGCGAGGGCCATATTATTAAGGAAAAATGTCCGCACTGCCACGGCGAAGGAAGAGAAAAGAATGAAGCTACAATAAAAGTAAATGTTCCGGCGGGTGTATCCACCGGAAACTATATTCCCTTAAGGGGTGAAGGTGATGCTGGTCTAAGGGGCGGCGCCTCGGGTGACCTTATTATATTGATAGATGAAATTGAACATAAATATTTCATCCGTGAGCAGGATGATATTTTGTTGGATCTTACTATAAGCGTTACCGATGCTGTGCTTGGTACAGAGACGGAAATTCCCGTTCTAGGAGGAACTGTAATGCTTAAGATAGATGCCGGTACCCAGCCGGGAAAAATCCTGCGTTTAAGAGATAAAGGTATAAAACATCTGAATCACTCAGGCAAGGGAGACCAGCTTGTACAGGTGAACATTTATATCCCCGGTAAGCTGAGCTCAAAGGAAAAAGAATTGTTCAAAGAGCTCGCAGCCTCAGAAAATTTAAAGCCGAAGGGCAAAGGCCAGGAAACAAAAAAAGGATTTTTCAGTAAAGTAAAAAATACTTTTTCCTAGAATGCAAATTACACCTTTATGAAGAAATTACTTGCTAAGACAGGCTTAAGCTACAAAGAGCTTTCTGTAATAGGCTTTTTGCTTATTACTTTTTCTGCAGGTTTAATTTTCAAATATTCCGGCTTGAAGAAACCCAATGAATATGATTACTCGGAAACAGATAAGAACTTTGAGAGTAAACTAAAGAGCTCGTTTGATGAGCTAAAATCCACAGCACCCGATAGCACGAAGAAGTTACGCGCGAATGAAATATCTGCCTTAGCGGATAGCCTTGGGGTAGCTTTCGAAAAAAATGCTTCGGAGCAAAAAGTAATTAAGCCCGGCACAAGGATAAATATCAATACCGCGCTTGCCGCTGATCTTACGGTACTTCCCGGTGTTGGAGTGGTGATGGCGGAGAGAATAATTGAGTACCGTGAGCAAAACGGGAATTTTAAGAAGCCTGAGGATATTATGAAGGTAAAAGGTATTGGTGAGAAGAAGTTCGAGAAGATAAAGGATTTTGTTGTGGTGGAGTAGTTATTCTTTTGTTGTTGGTGAACGTAAAGTCCTTCGGCAACACCAACAACGTGGGGTAAACCTGACTTAAGCATTAGTAAAAAGATTTTGTTGTTGTGGAGTAAAGACTATTATTATTAACAGCATTTGTAATTTGATTGATTGCCATATTAATAACCCTTAATTTTGTAAAAATTAATTAACATACAATATTGAACAGGTCACTTGGAATAGGGTTTTCGGGAAACACAATATATTTCACTGAGCTTTTGGGTGATGAAAAGACCACAAAGGTAGACCACGTTGAAGCGGTCAAAGTGGATTTTGATTTTGAAGACGATCTGGGTAAATATAAAAGCAGCCAGAAGGACCTTTCAAATATTTCCAGTGAATTAGCCACCTACATTACAAAGCGTAACTTAAACATAAAAAAAGCGGGATTAACAATAAGCTCTTCACAGGCTTTTTTGATAACACTGCCGGTTGATTACACAGAAGGCAAGCAGTCGATTAATTCAAAAATTTACTGGGAACTCTCAAATTACTTCCCGGATAACTACAACGATTTCCTTATCAATACATACCGTTTGAATAATGTGCTGCCGTGCAAAAACTCTGATGACTTCCTTGTAATAGCGGTCCAGAAAAATACCATTGAATTCATAAAGAGGATATTTAAGATATGCTCACTGGAGCTTAGTGTAATTGATATCGACCATTTTTCAGCAGAAAGTTCTATCCGCAGAAATTATGATGATAAGCTCTCCGGCAAAAATATTCTGCTTGTCGGCTTAAAACCGGGAAGGGTAGATTACGGCTATATTGAAAACAAGAAATATAAGTACTTTACTCACTCAAGATATTACAGCGAGACGGAGTTTAACCTTAGCCTTATCAGGAAACTTAATTCGATCATTAACTCAGAGCCCGTATCAAAAAGGCTGGATGCGATATACCTGTATGGTGACAATATTGATAATGATACACTTGACGCTTTGGGGAAAAAAGGTTTTACCGATATACGCATTATCAACCCGTTTGAAAATATAATGGCCTCAGATGTTTATCTTAAAAATGAAAGCCTCAGGAAAAATTCATATAAGTATTCAGCCAGCTGCGGCATTGCTTTGAGAAACATCCAGGCGTCAAATATTACAGAAGCGGAAAATTGATAGTAATTACTTTGCGAGAGATACGATGAGAATAATCAGCGGTAAATTCCGTTCAAGAAGAGTTAACTCTGTAAAAGAGCCAAATAACTGCGGCAGAGAAAACATTTCGGGTTACAGGCCAACAACCGATAGAGCAAGGGAAACCATTTTTAATGTGCTCAATAATATAATAGATTTTGACGGAACAAGGTGCCTTGATCTGTTTTCAGGCTCAGGCGCAATCGGGTTTGAATTCATTAGCAGGGGCGCAGAAAGCTGTGATTTTGTAGAAAATGCGCAGAAACAGATAGCTAATATTGGGAAAACAGCAGAAGAGCTTGGGTGTACAGAGCAGGTAAGCATTATTGCTGAGAACGTTTTAGGTTTTCTGAAGAGATCCGGTCCCGGCATCGGCGCGTATGATATAATTTTTGCCGACCCGCCTTACGGGTATGAGTTTTATAATGAGCTAATGCAAGGGGTGCTTAATATGAGTTTCGGAATTTTTGTTCTAGAGCATGCAGGTGAAAGAGCAGGAATGTTCAATATAAATGATTTTGACATAATAGAAAAAAAAGTAGGCATGACACATTTTACAATTCTAAATAAAAAAGACTGATGCCCCGAACAATCGCAATTTATCCCGGAACATTTGACCCGTTAACTTACGGCCACCTTGATGTTCTGATGCGCGCTTCAAAGCTATTTGATGAAGTGATCATTTCTGTTGCAAAGAGTTCTGCCAAAAGTGCTCTCCTGAGCCTTGATGAGAGAATTGGAGTAATAAAGGAAGTTATCAAAGAGACGGGTAATTGCAGGGTTGAAAGTTTTGACGGGCTGCTTGTTAATTATGCAAAGGAAAAAAACGCTAATGTTATTGTTCGCGGCTTAAGGGCTATTTCTGATTTTGAATATGAATTCCAGATGGCCTTAACCAACAGAAAGATAGCCGGTGATATTGAAACGGTTTTTTTAATGCCGGGCGAAAAGTATTCATTCATCAGCTCAACACTTGTGAGAGAAATTGCCAAGTACGGCGGTGAGGTTAAGGATTTTGTTCCTGCCGAAGCTGAGAAGGTAATTTTATCTAAGTTTAAGAAAGTTTAACTTAGGTTTGTTTCAAAAAATGCTGTTGTCAGTTTTATTACTTCATCAAATGCTTTGGTTGTGCCCTTAAAAGGATGCTCTACCCCAAAGGTATGCCCCGTATTTGCAATTATTCTCAGTTCTGTTAGCTTAGGTTCTGATGACGCGAAAATACTTTCTGCATCTGTATGTTTGACTGCAAGATCTTCACCGCCGTGTATGATCATAAATGGTTTATTTAAGCGGGATGCGGCATTTAGTATATTCAGCTTTTCGGAATTTTCCTCTATATCATTTAACAGCCCGATATTCATTCTCATCATTTGATTTGTTCTAGTATTGGGAATTTCAATAAACCCCTTTTCGCGCCATCTCTTTTTTTGTTCAATTGTATAACGGTCAAATTTCGCAATAGATGAAAGTGTAACGAGTGCCTTGATCCTATCATCATTAGCGGCGGTGATAATTGAAACACCGCCTCCTCTTGAGTGTCCCACAAGCCCAATCTTACCTGTATCAATATTATACTCTTTAGCAATTCCCGCAATACTGTTTATTACAGCATTGATATCACTCAATTCTAATGAATGGGTATTACCCGAAAACTTATCAAGCTCAGTAAAATCCATTGGAGAAGCTTCATTTACCCCGTTATGTCTGAAATTGAAGCTTAAAACAGCAAATCCGCTTTCGGCAAGTTTAGCGCAGAAGAAAGGAAACCCTCCCCAATCCTTAAAACCTTTGAATCCATGAGCAAAAATGATTAAGGGTTTTCCGGGGGAAGCCTTAATACTGTTAGTAAAGAGTGAAGAATAAATGAATTCTGAATCAGATTTTCTTAAAGCCGGATTTATTATTGATATCATAAATTTATTGGAAATATATCTGAGAATTAGGGTTTATATTTTGCAAATATGCTAAAATTTTCTTAAATATGCAATAACTGGAAATATTATTTAATAAAAAAATCACTTGACAAACTATACAAAATATCTTATTATGCACCATTCAATTAACTATTTTTTAACAATTCATTTTTAAAACAGAAAGAAAAAAAAGATGAGAAAATTCTTAACGCTTTTTTTTGCGGTTAT
>JBDTNV010000054.1:0-16719 GCA_039933555.1 Ignavibacteria bacterium | reverse complement strand
ACGGCTTTAATTATACTTACCGAAGTGATAAGTTTAAAATGGGTGCGCTTTATGTACAGGATACACTTCCCACACAACCAAATTCAACACGAAGGTTCGCGGTGGCCCGCCCGAACTTCAATTTCCAGGATTTCAACATTGGCGGGTTGTTCATGTATAACACAAATGAACTTGACACTTCAAAAGAACAGATGGTAAGCGTTGACAGTAAGATAAACCTGCCTTCAAGGTTCAGGCTTATTACTCAGTTTGCCCGCAGTTTCCGCAGTTATGATAATAAAACTGTTAGTCCAAATAGATCTAACAGCGGAAATATGTACAACGCATACCTTTATTATGAACAAAACAGCAACGGCGGTCCATACATGGATGCAAGTTACACAAGGTATGATTCCAATTTCAGCGCTACTACGTTATTTAACAATTATGGTAATAATTATGATGAATTAAATGCAAGCGCCGGTTATCAGTTTGTGAACAACAACAAATATTTCAGTAATATTAATGTAAGCGCAGGCTACTACAGGTCGCATGAGTTTTCAGAAGGGTTTAATTTCCAAAACGGTGTATTTGGCAACCTCTTTTATAAGGTTACCGGATGGCTTAGTTTTTTTCACAGCCTGAATTTTGACAGGCCTAATCAGCATGATGATAATGGCGGCATAATAACTCAGAATAACATTCTGACAGATAATAATTTTAAGGTTGTGTTCGGTAATAATTCATTTTCAGCGGGATTCTACGGCGGCAGGTATTTTGGAGATAAACTGCTAAACCCATATGCTTCCATTGACCTGGCATTTTTTGGCAAGGTAAGACTTGGCGCAAACTATACTTATATCAAACAAGGCGATAGTTATGAGCAATCCATATATAATATAAAGCTCGATTACAAAATAATGGATAAATTATTCCTCAGGGCTTTCTACCAGAGAGATACTTTCAGAAAAAAAGCATTGCTCAATACAATGCTACAATATGAATTCTTCGGCGGGAGCAGCGTCTATTTTGTACTCAATCTTGATGGTGACAGGCTAGAGTATACAAGGAGATATTTCAAGGTCAGTTATGAATTTAATTTTTAATTATATTTAAGAAAGTTTTAATTAACATTCTTTTCCATAAATTTAAATGAACAGCTATGCAAAAAGTTCTCTTAGCAGCACTTGTATTTGCCCTTCATAGCTTCATATTCGGGTCTTTTTTACAATCAGGTGAGGTTCGTGTTGAGCCGCAAAAGCTGAAGTATGAATATAAGATCGAAACAGATCTTACAATTGATAAATTTTCTGACGCTTTTTGCAAGAGGCTTAGCACAAAGCATAAATGGAGAAAGCTTGAAACAACCGTCAGCGCTGATGAAACATACACGAGCACTTTTAATTTTAAAGATGATAACCAGATACCCTGGGAGTGCGAAATAACCATACAAAGAGACAGGGAAGATAAGCGGAAAATGGATGTTCTTATGACAATGAGCCCAAAACTTGAAAGCTGAAAAATAGCTTCACATTTCATATTTGTTAAAGATCAAAAGCCGTTTTGATTTTCAGAAACGGCTTTTTTATTTTTTAAAAGCACCTGCCTTTTTTAACATAGTTTTATGAATATCAAAAATAGTTCTCTTATTTTAATTCTTAAATAGCTATTTTGCTGTTATGCCAAAGAATTTTTTCAGGAAAGAGCTGTCATTTATACTCGCTTTAACTACCCTAGTAGTACTCTATTTTATTGGAAATAATCCCGTCATTAAGGAATCTTTGTCCGCAGAAGGCATCATATTCCTGGTGATATTTGCCGTCATTATTTACGCCGCGTTTGGTGTAGTCCACCATGCGGAGTTACTTGCATATAAATTCGGTGAGCCATACGGTACAATGATCCTTACGCTTTCTGCAGTCACAGTCGAAATTATTATGATAGCCACTATGATGATGCATGGTGATGCTGACCCTGCAATTGCCAGGGATACAATATTTTCAACCCTGATGATATTACTTAACGGGCTGACGGGTCTTATTATGCTGATTGGCGGCATTAAGTACGGTGAACAGAAGTATAATATCAGAAGCACAAATTCGTTCTTTTCAATGATAATTGGTATTGTTGGTATTGGTTTATTCCTGCCGCTGGCTATACCGGTTGAGCGTTCCGCTTTTTATGAAACTTTCCTTATTTTCGTATGCATCCTGCTTTATATTTTCTTTCTCCGGATGCAGTCCAAAGAACACAATTACTATTTTAAGTTTGATGGCGCATTAAAACATCAAACCGGTGAAGAGGAACACCTGCCGGATAAACAGAATATCAGCACAGCATATAACTTTACGATGCTACTTGCTACAATTGCGGCGATATCAATTCTTGCCGAGAGCCTTTCTATATTTGTTGACGACGGCATTGAAAAGCTGAATCTTCCTTCCGGCGCTGCCGGATTGATAATTGCCATCATAATTGTTTCGCCAGAAGGGTTAACTGCAATCAGGGCGGGGCTGCGTAATGATATGCAGAGGGTTGTGAATATATCGCTCGGCTCAATGCTTTCAACAGTGAGCCTCACAATACCCGCTGTACTTGTTGTGGGATTATTAATAAATCAGGATGTTCAGCTTGGTTTAACCCCTATACAATCTGCGATGGTGATTACTTCTTTACTGGTGGGAATGCTAACCTCTAAAGACGGAGAAAGCAATGCGCTGCAGGGATTTATCCATTTCATGCTCTTTATTACATTTGTTTTCCTGATATTTGTGTGAGACTATTTCCATTGAAGAAACTTTTATTAATATTTCTAATTCTGACAGGCTATATTTATTGTGATACCCTGAATGTCTTGTTCCTTGGGGATACTCACTTTGGTGAAAATTACCAATATGAACCAAAATTCGACAGGGGAGTTAATGTTATAGAAGAGTACGGATACGATTATTTTTTTGAAAACGTAAAAGATATACTCTCAGGTTCAGATATAACGTTTTGTAATCTTGAAACACCGCTTACAAATGACAGAAGAAATCCCGTTTCATATATAAAGCCTTACCTGCACTGGAGCGATCCTGACTCTACTGTTAAATATTTTAATAAATACGGAATAAAATATGTTACCTTAGGCAACAATCATGTATTTGATTACGGCCTGCCCGGATTTATCGAGACTCAAACAGCTCTCAATTCAGGCGGAATTAAATTCTTTGGAGCAGGCGATAATTCATTTGAAGCCGCTGAACCGCTGATAAAAAATATTAACGGTTATAAACTGATAATTTTCGGGGGTTTTGAGTTCAGGGAAAAATATGATACGCTATATGATTTTTATGCTGATTCAATTAAGACTGGCGTTAATAAGCTTGATACTCTTATCCTATCATCGCAAATAAAGTCATACAGGCAAATTTATCCCGATGCAATAATTATTATATACCCGCACTGGGGAAGCAACTATAAACCACGAAATGATATGCAGAAAGCTTGTGCTCATAACTGGATTGATTCAGGAGCTGATTATATAATAGGGCAGGGGGCTCATACGATACAGGAAGCGGAGAAGTACAAAGGTAAATGGATATTTTACAATCTTGGGAATTTTATTTTTAATGCGCCGGGTAGGTACACTTCAACCGGCGCCAAACCATATGGAATGATGTTAAAGCTGGTTTTTATTGAGAACGAAAGAAAAATTATAATCTACCCCTTATATACAAATAATCATGAAACTGATTATTGCCTTCGGAAATTAGATGATTACGAATTCAACGATTTTACACACAGCTTATTGCAGGGGAAATATGAGTCTGCATTAAATGAAGATAATTCTATAATTTTAAGATGAAATATTTTATTACTGTTTCTCTCTTAATATTTTAATATCAATAGTATTTGAATTTAAAATTCCTTCCCATGCCTTTACAAATTCTTTACTTGTAAAATCTGTATATCTGCTTCCCAAAAGATAAAAATTATCTTCAGATGTCAATTCTCTGAGGTATTTAATATTAAACGACCAGTCTCCAATCGGAGGCGCACCTCTGCAAAGCCAGCTTATTTCAAAATTACCGGTTTTTGTTAATGAATCATGTGCGGGTATTTCTTCAAAGGATGAGCTTTCATCATACTTAAATTCTTTAACTTCACCTTTATCTTTTGATACACGTTCATAGATCCTGAAGCAATGGTTATAACCAAAAACCTTGTCTCCGGTATATTCAAGATCAAAGAAAGGTTCAAATTTAACTTTTACAGGTTCATTTGTATTATTATGTATTGTGTAAGTTAATTCTATCAGGTCATTTTCATTACTTCTGTCGTAAGTTTTATTATATACCTGCTTATCAGAAGATAAACTGACAGAGACATCCTGTGAAAGTACCATTATCGGAAATATTAAAATTATTAATAATATTTTATTCATTGCTTTATTTATTTGATGATATAAATATGCGGATATTTTGACAGGTGTCTTCTATCATAGCATTAACTGCACCGGTAGTGTGGCTTGATTTGTGCGGTGATAGCAGAACGTTCGGCAGCTCCCAAAACGGGAAATTTGCCGGCAAAACCGGTTCTTCTTTCTTACCGGGATAGTTATACCAAACATCCAAAGCTACACCCGCCAATATATTATCCTTTAAAGCATTATACAACGGTTCCTCCTGAATTGTTTCACCTCTGCCAACAGAAATTATATATTTTCCCTGCATTTGTGCAAGATTTTCAGCATTTATGATGCCTCTTGTTTCCGGATTTAATGGCAGAACATTGAATATTATATCGCTTTTTCCTAAAACTTCGCTAATATCATTTGATATTTCATCGGCATATTCATCCTTATTAACCGGAATATTTCGTTTGAAACCAATTATATGCGTATCATAGACCCTCAGATATTTTGCGATGTATATGCCAATATGTCCGTAACCAAGGATCCCGATCTTTTTATTTCGAATCGTCATCCACATATCATCTACTTCTTTTGTGCGGTTCCATATTCCCTTTTTGAGGTCACTATGGAAAGGCACAACCTTTCCTAATAATGCAAGAGCAAGTGCAACCGCATGCTCGGCGACATATGGAGCATTTGCGTGAGTATTATAGAGCTTAATTTTCTTTCTGCTGATTATCTCTATTGGAAAATTATTTAACCCTGTAAACGGAACAATTACCGCTTTAAGCTTTGATGAGCTTTCAATTTCCTGAGCGGTTAATCTTCCGGCTATAACAGCATCAGCTTTGCCCAAAGCATTATTGCGCTCATTCTGATCAGTTAATTCTGTAAACTCAACCTCCGGGAATTCTTCCTTTAGTTTGTTGTACTGCACTTCCCAATCTTTACTCAACTTATTTAAAAATAGTATTTTCATATTTCCTATCCTGAACGAAGTGAAGGATCCAGATCATTCTATTTGTGGATTCAAATTGTTGTTTTAGTATTATGGAATTATTTGCAATGAGCGACTGCGATTGCCCGCCTATAAAGAGGATGAAGAAATCCCAAAAATTTACAATGGATCCTTCGCTTCGCTCAGGATTAAGACTACCAATTCTCAGAGCCTTCTTCGCCCTTAAACGGGCCAACGATATTTTTAGTTATCCATCCGCCGTAGAATTTTCCCGGCTGGGGTGCCACAAGCTCATCATCGATATAACACTCATCCATCTTTTGAGCATAGAAAGCAACGTAATTTTTAAGTTGTTTAAAATTATTAACAGGCTCAGGGTAATACCAGCATGCATATCTAACCTGTTTATCACCAACATTTAAGTGATAGTAATTAGCTGTGCCCTTCCATTCACAAAATGAATGGTTATCCGCTGAGGCCAGGAGCTCCATCTTAATATCCTCAGGTGGAATGTAATAAACAGGCGGATGTGATGTTTCAAGCACCCGCATTGCTTTTCGGGTATCAGCAATTATAATTCCATTAAATATTACTTTAATCCTTTTGTGAAATTCTTCGATCTCGGGAGGCCTGGGGTAATCCCAAACAGATTCTTCACCTGCTTTTGGAGTAATTTTATCCGGTTTCATTCTATAAAATCACTCATAATAATAAAATAAAAAAGGCAGATATTATCTGCCTTTGGTCCCGATGTATTTTTCTATTATTATTTTATCACCTTAGCTCAAAAACGAGCCAGGAAAACAAGGTTACTTAAATACTTCGTTATTTAAGTAACAGCATTTTTCTGGTTTCAGAGTAATTATCTGTCGTCAACCTGTAAAAATATACTCCGCTTGGAAGATTAATCCCATTCCACTCATATTCATAAGTTCCTGCACTCAGATCTTCATTAACCAGTGTTTCAATTTCCTTCCCAAGCATATCAAATACAACCAGCTTTACATAGCCGCTTTTTGATATCCGGAAATTTATGTTTGTCATTGGGTTGAAGGGATTTGGATAATTTTGCAATAAGGAAAATTCATGGGGTATTTCTGTGCTTATATTGTTAATTCCAACGGTTAAAGGGTTATCTGAAACGTAAAATATTGAATCTGACATTGAAAAATATGCATTCGTTTCTTTATGTACACAAGAAACGAATTTATAATTTCTGCTTGGGGGTGAATTAAAAAACGGGTCTGTGAACCATGTCTCTCCTCCATTAGTGGTCAGCCTGATTGTCCCGTTATCTCCCACCACTACACCGCTATCAAGCGTTAGGAAATAAATACTCCTTAGAGTGTTTGTAGTGCCGCTTGTTTTCTGCTGCCATGTCGCGCCATCATCCGTTGATTTATATATCCTTCCTCCGCTGCCCACTGCTACAAATCTATCCCCGGACTGAAGAGTGTTGGCATTCCTATGGCTTATTGAATAAAAATTAAACGTAGTATCAGGTATGCTTACATTATCCCAGTTATTACCTGTATTTGTGCTCCTTAAAATTGTCCCTTTATCGCCTACCACAATAATTCTTTGATTATTAACACTTGAAATTGTGACATCTCTCAGGTTTCCGGTTGTTCCGCTTGTTCTGGTTACTAAATTACCTGTAATAAGTTCACTTGCGTAAAGTATTGTTCCGTTATCACCCACAGCAAATAGCCAATAGTTATGGTCAACAGCATTCAGGTTAGCGCTGGTAACCGGCGTCTTTGTTATCCAGTTCAAACCCGTATTGCTTGATACCATTACTTTTCCGTTATTGCCTGCTATTGCAACATTATTCTGGTAAGCATTATTTGATAACCTTACCGAGTTTAATACTTCTGTTGTTCCGCTTGGGATCTGCTGAAACACTATGTTTGATCTGCCTGTAGAACGGACAATTTTACCGTTACTCCCCACATAAATTGAATAAAATAATGTATCTATAGTATTATCATAACCCGGAGGTGGATATAATGCATAAATTGATTCTGCATCATTAACTCCGGATAGCATTGCTATTATCGCCACAATAGGGAAACATCCGTTAAAAATTGTTGCCGATGAAAAACTGATAATGACTATAGTAATTAATAATAATGTTTTTTTCATTTTAGTAATTTTATTTTTATTTTATTAAAACCATTTTTTTTGTTTCAACAAATTCATCTGCAGCAAGCTTATAGAAATACACCCCGCTTGAATATTTGCTTCCGTCAAAATCTGCTTCATAAGTACCGGCTGTTAAGGTTTTATTTATTAATATTTCAAGCTCCCTGCCCTGAATATCGTATACAATAAGCTTAGTATCTGAGAGTTTTGTTATTTGGAATTTGATCTTTGTACTTGGATTGAATGGATTTGGATAATTTTGTGATAGAGAGAACTCTCCGGGGATAGCTGAATTAATATTTTCCACGCCAACAAACAAAGGATCAGATGAAACAATGAATAATGAATCAGAAAGTGCGGCATAAGTACCATGATCAATGTTAATTATCCCCGCGCTTCTATAGTTTCTGCCTGATGGTGAGTTAAAAAAGGCATCCTGAAACCACGTCTCTCCGCCATTTGTAGTTAATCGTATTGTACCATTATCACCAACAACTACACCGCTATCGGGGGAGTTAAAGTAAACTTTTCTTAAATTATTTGTTGTTCCACTTGTTTTTTGTACCCATGTTGCGCCGTAGTTTGTAGTTTTATATATTCTGCCGTTACTGCCAACTGCGCAGTTAATATCAATCGTAAAGTATATTCCTTTCTGGCTGATATCATTAAAATTAAACGTTGTATCGGTTAAACTGGCATTTATCCAGTTAACTCCGGCATTTGTCGTTCTTAAAATAGTTCCCTTTTCTCCCACAACGATCGCTGTTCCGCTTACCTGCGCCGAAACCTTTATAGCGCGGAGGTTTCTTGTTGTACCGCTTGTCTGAAGGGTCCATGCCCCACCCGGGTAGGGAGCTATCATTATTGTACCGGCATCACCAACTGCAAATGTATTTCCAAAGATAAAATCGATACCATACAGGTTTGAAGATGTTACGGGAGCTGATAAAGCCCAGCTATTACCTGCATTAAATGAGTAAACCACAGTACCGTTATTGCCCACTGCCACCGCATCATCAAAGGAATCATGCGGCGATACCCTTACATTATTCAATTGCTGGGTTGTTGGGCTTGGGATTACCGAAAAAACAATGTTATTATCACCTGTTGAGCGCATTATACTTCCGTTAGCCCCTACATATATAGTATACTCAAGCCACGTAGAATTTTCGCCGTAACGATAGTCTCCGGATGACATTCCTATTGCATTTATAATTCCGATGAAATAGGAATCGCAGCTTCCAAAATTTATAGAAGTAAATGAGATGATCAAAAGCGAAATTATTATAAATTTTTTGTTCATTTTAGTATTTATTTAATTGTTTTATTTATTCTAACTATTGTGTTCTTTTGAGAGTGAACACACCCCTGCCCTGATATGACGAGCTGCCATCAGAGAATGTTCCGGTAAAAGTACCTTTTATCTTTCCGGCAACAGCTTCGTACAGAGATACTGCCCCGGTTATCCCGCTGCCGGAGTAACTGCCGCCTAAGTAAGAAAGAAAACCGAAAGTAAAAGCAGGGCTGCCGGTTGTGTTTCCCTCAAAAGTTAAAGATACACTTTGATGACTAACAGTATCATTTAATATACAGTAGGTGTTGTTAGCAGAATTACTGTAAGAGCCGGTACATAAATTCCGGTCGGTAAAATATAATGTATCAGCCGGTCCGCTTACCGGCGCTATTATAACGTAAGCTTCAAAGGTTGTATCTGTGTTGTTCGGCCCGCCGCTGTTGGTTACAGGTGTATCTGCTCCGCAGCCAAATAGAATGAAAGCAACGAAGAGTGATAATGTGAGTAATTGTAGTGAGTTTTTCATAGCTATAATTAATTATTTTCTAAATAAAATTCTTAACGATTTGTACAGAATATCAAAACCTGACTTTATCAAATGCCACTGCAACAGGAGCGCCAATATCTATCCTTTGCATAAAATCAGCGCAGCCGTTTGAGCCGGAAGGGAAAGTGGTCAGGTTATTACCGCTGCATGCAAGAATAACTTTTGCTTCCAAAAATTCCGTTACGGCCAGTCCGTATGGAGTCAATAGAGTTTTTCCGGTGCAGTAGCTCCACAATACTCTTACCGGTGCGGCATCCCCGGAGGAGTTGGCGTCAAAGACCAAGATCCTGCCGGCATCGGTTCCCACGGGAATATCAAATAGATGGATAGAACCATCTGTTGTTAATGCAATGCTGCTGGGATTGTTGAGTCCCGTGCTGCCGCCTTTTATGGAAACTGACCCCGGCGCGATCTCGAAACTGCTGTTTATTCCCAGCAGTAAAATTTGTTTGCCGAGAGGATCAAGAGCAAATATTGTTGTGCCCGATGTAAGGAGCTCTATATCGCCCAATGATGTTGAATTGATCTCAAATGTTTTTCTATCACCGCTTGAAATGGAAAACCTTACTATTTTTGGCAAATGGGTGCCGGCCACGGGGAAATATGATACGAATATAAAATCCGTTCCTTCAGCAAGTGCAAGCCCTATTGGCTTAAAATCTGTCCCGGTATTTACATTTATGATCGCCTCCGGAGCGATGTTCCCGTCTGCGGTATCGCTGAAAATTGTAACCTGCGGTTCAATTGAGCCGCTCCCCTGGTTCAGCACAAAAAGCTTATTCTCACGGTTTACTTCTATATCAATCGGTACTTTTATTCCGGTTGAGATCCCTGCGATTACTTTTTTCCTTGAAGTATCTATCTGCCCGGTGCGTATATCAATGGCATATTTTACAACGTTATCATTTAAGGTTGCTATGCTTATCTCAACGGACAGGTCTTTAGCGGGATCCTGTCCGCATCCATGCAAAATCAAATTTACAAAAACGAAGCTGAGGAGTAAAAATATTTTTTTCATAATTATATATTATTATCTGTTTTTGTTTCCTACTACAACGCCTTCATTCTTAACAAATACCATATCTGTATAAAATTCATCTGATGCGTTTCTGACAACAGTCCATGTACGGCCCTGATCCCCAGATCTTAATATCACATTATCACCCACAATCCAGTAATTAGAAGCTTCTAAATAGACGCTTCTTAAATTATTTGTAACACCGCTGTTAATTATTGTCCAGCTTAATCCTCTGTCTGTGGTTCTGACAATAGCTCCTGAGTTTCCGACTATAATACCTACAGGGTCTATAAAATCCACCCGGTTAAAATCTTTATCGTTAACCGGACTTACAATCTGCTGCCACGATACTCCCAGATCGGTAGTCCTGTATATGCTTCCTGAGTTACCGCATACTACCGCTTCAGTTCCGGGAAAAGAGCTTATGAACCTGATATCACTCATGTATTGGGAGTTTGTGATCATAGAGCCCTGCTGCCATAAGGTTCCACCATCGGTTGTGTAGATCGTTGTATCGCCCGGATATTCCGGAATACAAATTCCATTATTTTCGCTGCAAAAATCAATTCCGATATAGTAATCAGGCCAGTTATAAGGATTTGCAGAGGCTGTCCAGCTAAAGCCGTTATCCTGGGTTTTCCACTGTTCATGGAAACCTGTTAGAAATCCAACACCATCCAGGCTCGTTTTAGACATTGCCTGGAAACCACTTCCGGAGAAGTAATTTGGTTCCCACTTTCCTCCATAGTTTGTTGTGTTGTAAATATGGCTGTTATTACCGCCTATTATAGTAAGGTGTCTTAAATCTCCGTCAAAGCAGCTTACCCTTTGTATGGAATAAATCTCATAGTTTATTTGCTCTGATTGAAAAGTCATATTATACAATGAAGACCAGTTACCTCCGGAGTTTGATGTATACAATCTCATTGCGCCATAATTACCTAGAGTTGTTATATTGGTAACTCCGGGATCGCTGGGGCAGCCCAGGGAAAGCATGAAGAGGCAGATACATAATGAAGACAGGATTAATTGTTTTTTCATATTAAGTTTATGTTTAAAGTTCTTAAGAAGGCTTAAACGCCTTGTAAAAAGAATCATACTCAGCGTTCTTGCCTTGGTCGTCCTCTTTTTTTAGAAGAGGTAAAACTTTTTTTGTTGGAATTTGAGAGGACGACCAGATCCGTGAACAAACATATATTTTATGAAATGCCTTAACAAAGAAAATTTTGTTTAATTGTGGCACAGAAATTGGTGTAGCAGTGGAAATGGTTGATATTTTATCCAAAAAAATCATAAATTCGGGCCAAATTCAATGAATTCGTGGCATAAAATCCAGTCTAATTTAATGAAAAACTCACAACTTTCTGAAACTCTGGGCAAGCTGAATAAAGCCGAGCTTAAAGAATTTGGCAAATTTATCCGCTCACCGTTCTTCAATAACAGGAGCGAGGTAATTAGATTTCATGAAGCGGCAAAGAAATATTACCCTTCATTCGATTCAAAAACACTGACAGATGAAAATATTTTTGCTGAAGTGTACCCGGGGAAAAAGTATAACAGTGTTAATATGCGCAAACTTTATTCACTGGTTACCGGGCTTGTAATGGAGTATATCGGGGTGAAAGGGTTCAGGGAAAGCACACTTGAGTATAATGTTAAGCTTATCTTTAAGCTTCGTGAGAAAGAAATGCTTTCACTCTTTGAGAAAAAATCCAAAAGTTTGGATGCGCTTTTTGCCGCGAGCAAGCGTAGTTTTGGTTATTATGAATCGAAGTATAAGTATACAACCGTAATGAACTGGCAGCGCCTCAACCGGAACGAAAAGTCAATGATCAGCAACCTGCAGAGTGAACTGGACGAGTTTATTGAATATTTTGTGGGTGTATCTATGCTGATGTATATCAGACTTGGGGCATGGGAACGCGGACTGAATGTTAAGTTTGACCTTAAGTTTCACAGCGAAGTTACAAAATATCTTTCTGAGCAGGATCCCGGAGAAGTAACTCTTGCCACACTGTATTATAATATGCTTATGCTTCTTAATACAGGAGAAGAAAAATATTTCTTTGAGCTCCAGAGGAAAAGGGATAAGTTCGAATCGAAGCTCACAGGCGGTGACCATTATAATATTGAGCTTGTGCTCATCCAGTACTGTTACGAAATGGTTAATAAAGGATTAATTGAGTACAGAAGACACCAGTTTGAGATCACAAAAAGGATTGTGGAGAAAAACCTTTTTCCGGAGGGTCATATTGAGCCTTATTTTTTTACTAACGCGGTACGGAATGCGTCAAATCTAAAAGAGCTCGGGTGGTCTGAGCAGTTTGTAAGTGATTACAAAAAAAGGGTTGACCCCGTGATGAGGGAGGAGATAGTGCAGTACAGCACCGCTATGATAGAGTTCAATAAAGGAAATTACGAAGCTGCACTTAAGAACCTTTCTAAGATCAATCTTGAAATATCAAATATGAAGCTTGATATTAAAAACCTGCTTGTCATAATTTATTATGAACTTTCCTATTACGAAGAATTGATATCACTGATCGATACTTATAAGCATTATCTCACAAGAGACAAAAGTATCAGCGAAAAAACAAAACAGATCTATACTAATTTTATAAATGTTGTATCAGAGCTTTTGAAAATAAAGCTAAATGAAAAAAGCGGTTCTATACTAAAGCTTAAGAAGGGGATAAAGGAACTTTCAGTTTCAGGTTTCAGTGAATGGCTGCTTAAGAAAGCTGATGAGTTTGATCTACCGGTTAAATGATGGACTGCTAGTTAAGTATTCCTGATATTTTTTTTGAAATTAGTGAGTAAGGAATAAACAAGCAATGCCATGAAAAACAATGCTTAAAATGAGGAAAATTCTTTAAGAACTTACTAATTATCCTCTACGCTATGCCAAAACTTCGTCGCTGATGAGATAGAATCTCTCGATCATAGCTTCGAATTTCTCACCCTCCGGCCACATCATCGTATAAGAACCTTCCATTGTGCCCCAGTTTGTATTAATTGGGCAGTGGCTGGAGTATTCAAACGATTCGCCGGGCTCAAGCTCAGGGGTGTAACCAACAACACCCGGGCCGTCAACTTTTTCCTGGTCACCATCGGCATTGATTACCAGCCAGTGGCGTGAAAGAAGCTTAACTTTTTGAGTGCCAAGGTTTGAAATAATTACCCTGTACGAAAATGAGAAACGGTTTATCTCAGGGCTTGACTGCTCAGGAACGTATTCAGGAAACACCTGTATCCTGACGAGCTCTGTGGTTGTATCTGAACCAATTTGTTGAAAACCTTTAGGATGAGTGGTAGTTTCGTTTTGCATATGTAATTTTAATACTTTATTTAGATATAATCAATGGGTTTGCAGGGTGTGACAAATTTTTGGATAAAGTATTTCCCGGCATCCGTGTTAATACTCATTTTACCAGCTCTTTGTGTTTGAACTCTTCTGCATGTCTGCCGTTTAAACGCTGGCGTTCACCAATCTGCTGGCGCCACATTGCGTAATATAGTCCCTTAGTTTCAAGAAGCTCTTCATGTCTGCCTTCTTCAACCATACGGCCTTTTTCAAGCACATAAATTTTATCCGCATGCATTATAGTTGATAACCTGTGAGCTATCAGTATCGTGATATGGTCTGTTTTTGCCGAAACATCCCTTATTGTCTGGCTGATATCCTCTTCGGTCAGTGAATCAAGAGCCGAGGTCGCCTCATCAAACACAAGCAGCCTTGGCCGGCGTAATAACGCGCGCGCAATTGATAGCCTTTGCTTCTCGCCCCCTGAAACTTTTACACCGCCCTCGCCAATGACAGTATTTATCCCTTTATCCGCTCTTTCAAGCAGATTTTGGCACGCGGCTTTATTGAGCGCATCAAGCAGCTGCTCATCAGTAGCTTTCGGATTTACAAATAAAAGATTTTCTTTTATAGTGCCTGCAAAAAGCTGTGTATCCTGCGTTACGAAACCTATCTGGTTCCGTAATTTATCAAAATCAATATCCTTACCAGGGATACCATTATAAAATATTGTGCCTGTCTGCGGGGCGTATAACCCAACAAGTAGCTTAACAAGCGTTGTCTTGCCTGCGCCTGAGGGACCTACGAATGCAACAGTCTGGCCAATAGATGTATGGAACGAAATATTTTCAAGCGCATGACCCGAGGCGCTCATATGTTTAAATGTAACATGGTCAAATGCAAAGGTTTCTATGTTTCCGATTGAAACCGGATTATCAGGCTTTTTCTCAAGCGGTGTATCAATTATATCCTGGAAATTATTGAGTGATACTTCAGTTTCTCTGTATATATTTATAATATTTCCAAGCTCCTGCAGGGGACCGAAAATAAAGAATGAATAAATGTATAATGAAAAGAATTCACCCGCGCTGATAACTTTGGAGAAAATAAGATACATCATAAGGAATAAAATACTTGTCCTCAGGAAATTTACAATTGTACCCTGGATAAAGCTCAGGCTTCTGATGAACTTCACTTTCTTAAGCTCTAAGCCAAGGATCTTTTCTGTGGTTGAGTTCAGCCTGTTTATTTCCTGTCCTGCCAGACCCAAACTTTTTACAAGCTCAATATTCCTCAATGATTCTGTCGTAGTACCTGCAAGCGCAGTAGTCTCACCCACAATTTTTTTCTGAATTATCTTTATCTTCTTGCTGAGCTTCGAGCTGATAAATGCTATCAGTGGAGCAGTAATGGCATAAACAGGGAAAATTATCCAGTGAATGGAAAATGAATATATGGTCACAAATATCAATCCTATCAGGGTAGTGTAAACTATATTTATCCCGGCCGCAATAAGCTTCTCAACATCTGTCCTTACCTTTTGCAAGACTCCTAGAGTCTCTCCGCTGCGTTTATCTTCAAATACCTGGTAAGGAAGCTCAAGCGAATGTTTGATACCATCGGCGTACATTTTTGCACCCAGCTTCTGGGTGATCATGTTAATATAGTAGTCCTGGAAGTTCTTGGCTACCCTTGATATAAATGCTGCCCCGATGCCAAGTCCCAAAAGCAGGCCAACCCCTTTAAAGAACTGGTCAGGGGTATATTTATCGAATTTTGTGGCGTAATCATCAATAATGTACCTTAAAACGATAGGGTCCATCATGGAAAACATTTGGTTTACCGCCGCTAATACAAGTGCAATTATTACAAATCCCCTGTAATTTTTAAGATATGATAGTAGTAATTTCATCTAAGTTTGTTTAGGATGCAATTTTAACTAATTATATTTTACCAAAAAAGGTATGAATTATAAACACTAAATCCAACAATACGCGATTGTAAAGATTATTTTGCCCCCCTCTCCCTTTGGGAGAGGGGGTTGGGGGTGAGGGTCTTTTAAATAAGACGTAATTAACTATTTTTTATTTTGTTAAGAAATGGTTATCTTTGTAGAACTTCCAATAAATAAATAATAACTAATTAATTTTAAGAGCACATGACAAGAGAAGAAATCATTACAAAAATGTCTGAAGATGCAGATACTACAAAAGTATCCGCTAAAGCAGCACTCGATTCATTTTTAGGCTGCGTTACAAAGACACTTAAAAAAGGCGGAAAAGTATCACTTGTTGGTTTTGGTACATTTTCAATATCAAAAAGAGCTGCACGTAAAGGCAGAAATCCGCAGACCGGTGCTACAATAAATATTTCAGCAAGAAAAGTTGCTAAATTCAAAGCCGGTAAAGGTCTTTCTGATACAGTTAACGGCAGATAGGTTTTTTCCTTTAGCTTTCATACAGAAAATTAAAAAGGACGGCATTGCCGTCCTTTTGTTTTTATATAATTCACTGTTTAAAATTTTATCCGCGAAAATTTGCACTTTCTATTATGAGCTTCACCATCAGGTAAATTGTAATAATTGTGGATAATATCAAAAATCCAATAAGCACTTTTGAAATCAGTCCGGTTTTTTTTACAGTTTCTTCCATTTAATAATAATTTTAGATTAATCCAGTTTTATTGCTGTGACCTTTACCGGCTTTCCTTCAAAATCACCCGGCTCTCCGTTCTCGTCAGTTGTTTCGCCAATATCTCTTCCATAAACAATAAGCTCATTATCTTTTTTTATGACCCAGTAATCAATTCCCGCACCGGCCCACCATCCGCGGCATGAAGCGAGTGCTTCAGATGGTATTTCATAATCTTTGTAACCTGACTGTAAAGTTTCACTGAAGCTGTAATATATCTTTGCGACAAATACGCTTTTTCCGTTTACTGTTAAATAAACATCTGTCATAGGTTCATCATATTTGCCGGGCTTTAGCGGTCTGAAATCCCATTTCAACTCAACCTTGCCTGATTTAGTTTCACTCTGCTTTTTCCGGGTTGAGTCCGTCTGCTGGTTCTGTGTGC
>JBDTNV010000053.1:0-16878 GCA_039933555.1 Ignavibacteria bacterium | reverse complement strand
GAAGGATACGGCAAGCTTACCCAGTTCATTACTTGAATTAATTTCAACCCGCTCGGAATATTTTTTATCGGCAATGGCTTCGACCTTTTGCGTGAACTCATTTATAGGGTTAATGACTAATGCAGGGATCTTAAACACAGCAATAATAACGATAATTAAAGATATGGCTGAAATAATCAGCATATACAGCTCGGCGTTTTCGGATATCTTAACGGTCTCATCACGGCGGTTAAGCATTCCCTTGTGATTGAGGTTTAAAAGTGAGTAACATGAGCTCTTTAGAACTGCGTATTGCGGTGATATAAGCGAATCGTACACAGAAATATTATTAAACAT
This sequence comes from Ignavibacteria bacterium, assembly GCA_039933555.1. GTDB lineage: Bacteria > Bacteroidota > Ignavibacteria > Tepidaquicellales > OLB5 > OLB5. The sequence continues at coordinate 16,542 of JBDTNV010000053.1, read as the reverse complement.
TCCCCTATTGACATCAAACGTACTAATGTAGTGTTCAGATTTTCGTCTGAGATCGTTCAGCATTTCCTTCTCTCCCGGCTCGGTAATATTACCTTCACACTGGGTGAGGTTTGCAAAATAATTTCTTTTAGCTGAAGCAAATAATGAATCAGCTATTTTTTTATCCGGCTTGCCTGAAACAAATGTAATGATGGCATTATCCATATTATCAAGCTCATCAATCATATTCTGCGCGGCAAGTATGCTGCCGTAATTATCCTTAAGTATTTTATCGGGAGTGTTTGAAAGCTTTTCAATGAAATAGATACCTGTTGAGCCAAGCAATAAAACAATTATGCCCAGTAACAGATAACCCAGCAGAAAGAGTGTTTTCAGCTTAATTTTCATAATTAATAGTATAATTTAAGCAATAATTTCAATATCATAATCCTGTTCTTCTTTTGACGCCCTTTCAATCAATTTATCCACTATAGATGTTGTTATAATTTTCTTTATGTAACCCTTCTTACCCGGCTTTCCGAGCACAATCTTTGATATATTTTTTTCCTTGGCAAATTCCAAAATGCCTTCAACAATATCAGGAGATTTGATCTTTTCGCTCATTCCGCCAAGCTCAGTTGCCATCTTAAAATTATTAATAAGATATCTTTGCAGTTTAAGGTCAATGTTTTCAAAAGAATTATCGGGAGTATCAACATAAAGTGTGAACCACTTCTGCTCAAATCTTTCAGCTATTCTTGCGCTCCTGCGGATTATTTTATCATTTTTTTCAGGGTCATTGCCTAGGCATACCAGTATTACTTCATCACGCGCCTTATCATATGTTGTAACTTCAGAATTAATTTTCTTCTCAACTGCATTGGCAACTTCACGTAATGCAAGCTCTCTTAACTGCAGCAAATGCTCGCGTTTAAAGAAATTCACAAGCGCCGATTGTATCTTATCGCTTTTATATATCTTGCCGTCTTTAAGCCTTTGGATAAGTTCATCAGCAGTAAGATCAATGTTTACTACCTCATCAGCAAGTCCCACAATTTTATCAGGCACCGTTTCAGAAACCCTTATTTTTGTTATACTCTCAACTACTGTGTTCAGGCTTTCAATATGCTGAATATTAAGAGCGCTTATGACATTTATGCCATTATTCAATATCTCTTCAACATCCTGGTATCTTTTTTCATTCCTAGAGCCCGGTGCATTGGTGTGCGCAAGTTCATCAACAATTACAACTTCGGGTCTGCGCAGTAATATTGAGTCAATATCCATCTCCTCAAGCTCTCTGCCTTTATAGTAAATATGTTTCCTGGGTATTAGGGGAATTCCGTGTACCAGCTTTTGGGTTTCAGCCCTATCGTGAGTTTCTATATAACCAATAGCGGCATCAATGCCTTTTGCTATTAGCTGGTGCGCCTCCTTTAACATACGGTAAGTTTTACCTGTACCGGCGGCAAGCCCGATATAAATTTTAAAGCTTCCCCTCCTGCCTTTTTGTATCAGCTGGTAAAAATTTTGCCCTGTGGCATCGTATTTCAGTTCAGTTGGCTTAACCATATATAAAACAGTAAAACTCTGCCCGTATTTTTTACAGGCAGAGTATCTATAATATCTTAATTTTTATTTGCTTTAAAGCTAAAATTTAATTCCATACTAGTATTCACTAATCCAGGAAAAAGTAGAATACCAATACAACTATTAGCCCTAAAATAGTAATAATTACAGGAAAGATTTCAGCTAACAGTTCTTTATTATCTTTCCCGTGGTCTTTCATATTTAGTGTGAGCATTTGTTTTTTATTTTAATTCGTCAAGTTTTAAGTTCAGTTTTAAAACATTAATTACCGGCATTCCCATTACAGTATTTTCAATGCTTGATTCTACCAGCGCCTTAATTTTTGTTTCGGGGATATTCCTTACTGCAGATATTCTTTTTACCTGTATAAATGCCGAGTTTGGCGATATATTCGGGTCAATACCGGAACCTGATGCAGTAACAAGGTCAGATGGAATTTCTTCTTTCTTTACACCCGGGTTATGCACAAGGAAAGTATCTATTCTTCCCTGAACCTCTGCGAGGTAATCAGGGTTTGTGGGGCCTTTGTTTGAGCCGCCTGTTGAAGCTGCGTTGTATCCAACTGCCGAAGGTCTGCCCCAGAAATACTTATCATCTGTGAAGTTTTGCCCTACGTTCTCGAATCCTATAACATTACCCTCTTTAACAATTGGTGAGCCTATTGAGCCTGATGGCGCTGCAAGTCCAATGGTATAAATTATTAACGGATACATCACACCGAACATTACAATTAGTATTACTGTTAAAATTAACGAGCTTTTTAAATTCTTTATCATTTTATTTGTTTAGACTAATTTTAAAATTGTCAGAAGAACATCAATTATTTTTATACCTGCAAACGGGACAATCACCCCGCCGAGACCGTAGATAAGCAGATTCCTCGCAAGAAGAGTCTCAGCGCCTAACGGGCGGTATGCAACTCCTTTAAGGGCAAGCGGAATAAGTATCGGGATAATTATCGCGTTAAATATTACAGCTGAAAGTATTGCTGATTGCGGCGAAGTTAGCCCCATAATATTCAACACCTGTAGTTGCGGGATTGAAGCAATAAAGAGAGCCGGAACAATTGCAAAATATTTAGCCACATCATTGGCAATTGAAAATGTTGTTAAGGCTCCCCTGGTAATTAAAAGCTGTTTGCCAATTTCAACCACTTCGATCAGCTTTGTCGGGTCATTATCAAGATCGACCATGTTACCCGCTTCCTTGGCTGCCTGCGTACCGGAGTTCATTGCGACACCAACATCTGCCTGTGCAAGCGCCGGGGCGTCATTAGTACCGTCACCCATCATCGCAACAAGCTTACCTGATTTTTGCTCTGCCTTAATATAATTCATCTTATCTTCGGGTTTAGCCTCAGCTATGAAATCATCAACTCCTGCTTTACCTGCAATAAATTTTGCTGTTAAAGGATTATCACCTGTAACCATAACGGTTTTAACACCCATTTTTCGGAGCCTTTGGAATCTTTCCTGTATTCCGGTTTTTATAATATCTTCAAGCTGGATAACCCCTGCTGCTTTCCCGTTTACAGATACTGCAAGCGGTGTGCCGCCGTTATTAGCGATATCATCAACAATTTTCTGCATGTTGACGGGAATTGTGCCGCCGGTTGACTGTACAAGATTCCTTATAGTATCAATTGAACCTTTCCTCACAGAAAGACCGCCTTTGGTATCTAAGCCGCTCATTCTGGTTTGCGCGGTGAATTTTATGAATGTATCATCTTTATGATCATTCATGTTTACTTCTATACTATTTTTCTTCGCAAGCTCAATTATTGATTTCCCTTCAGGAGTTTCATCAGATATTGAACTCATGGCGCAGTATTTTATGAATTCGCCACCAGGCATTCCGTTTACATTATAAAAATTGGTTGCTTTCCTGTTTCCGATAGTTATTGTTCCGGTTTTATCAAGCAGCAATACATCAATGTCACCGGCAGTTTCTACGGCGCGGCCTGATTTAGCAATGATGTTTGCCCTAAGTGCTCTATCCATTCCGGCAATTCCTATGGCTGAAAGGAGTCCCCCGATTGTTGTGGGGATAAGACAAACAAATAATGAAATTAATGAAGCAATAGCTATTGGAGTATTTGCATATCTGCCAAAAGGCTCGAGTGTAACTGTAACTATTAAGAACATTATAGTAAAACCTGAAAGAAGTATTGTCAAAGCAATTTCATTCGGTGTTTTCTGTCTTTTTGCACCTTCTACAAGCGTTATCATCTTATCTAAGAATGATTCCCCTTTTTCAGTTGTAACCTGAACTTTAATTTCATCTGTTAACACTTTTGTGCCGCCGGTTACGCCTGAGCGGTCACCACCTGCTTCGCGGATAACGGGAGCTGATTCACCCGTAATTGCGGATTCATCAATAGTAGCAATACCTTCAATTATTTCACCATCAGTTGCTATTAATTCACCTGAGGTAGTTATGAATACATCGCCTTTTTTGAGGTCTGAAGACATCACAACTTTTATTTCACCATTAGGCAATAATACATTTGCGGGAGTTTCCTGTCTTGTTTTCCTGAGGGTCTCAGCCTGCGCCTTGCCTCTTGCTTCTGCCAGTGCTTCGGCAAAATTTGCAAAGAGCACGGTTATAAATAGTATTAATGCAATTGATAAATTGTAAATGAATCTGCCCTGCACAACATCAGGCTTTACAAGTAAGTAAATACTCATTACAAGCATTATCACTGTGCCTATTTCCACAACGAACATTACAGGATTCTTTACCATTGCCTTTGGATTCAGCTTAATGAAGGAATCCTTCAATGCCTGAATTACCAGATCTTTCTGAAATAACTTCGATACTCTTGGATGTTTACTCATGATATATTAAAATTCTATTTTACCTTATTATTGTCAAGTATTCTGAAACAGGCCCGAGCACTAGAGCCGGAATAAAAAGCAACGCTCCCACTATCAATATCACCGCAAAGAGCATAATGCCAAACATGGGTGAATCAATTTTTAATGTACCAGATGATTCAGGAATGTATTTTTTCTGTGAAAGCATGCCGGCTATCATTAACGGACCGATAATTGGAATGTATCTTCCCAAGAGCATAACTAAACCTGTGGATATATTCCAAAACGCGGTGTTATCCCCAAGTCCCTCAAATCCCGAGCCGTTATTTGCAGCGGCGGATGTGAATTCATACAGCATTTCGCTGAATCCGTGGAAACCCGGGTTATTTAGCCACTTTAAAGTATCACCCGGATTCTGGGTTATCATCCATGTATGTGATGCAAGCGCAGTTCCGCCTAATATCAGAAAGGGATGCAGCAATGCAACCAGGATAGCAATCTTTACTTCACGCACTTCAATTTTTTTGCCTAAAAATTCGGGTGTTCTGCCGACCATCAAGCCTGAAATGAATACAGCAATTATCATGAATATGAACATGTTAATGAAGCCAACACCAACACCTCCGTAAAATGAATTAAGCTGCATACCAAGCATCATGAATGTACCTGAAAGCGCTGTAAAGCTATCATGCATTGAGTTCACCGAGCCATTTGATGTAACCGTAGTTGAAATTGCCCATAGAGCGGAAAGTCCGGAACCAAAGCGGGTTTCTTTACCTTCCATACTGCCCTGTGGCTGCGTGATACCCATTTTGGTTATCATTGGGTTACCGCCTGTTTCCTGGGAAATTGTAGGTATCAATAAAGCAAGATATCCTGCAGTCATGACTGCCATGATTATCCATGCAAGTTTTTTCCTGTTGAGGAAAAAACCCATAGCAAAAACCATAGCAATAGGTATTAAAATTATAGCAATAGTTTCTGCTGCATTTGTAATGCCGTTAGGATTTTCAAACGGGTGGGTAGAATTGGACCCGAAGTATCCGCCGCCATTTGTTCCAAGCTGCTTGATTGCAACCATTGCGGCAACGGGTCCGCGCGCAACACTTACCGTATCACCCTGAAGTGTTATAATAGTATCAGCACCCTTAAATGTCATTGGCGTCTGATTGAATAATAAAATAATTGCGAGTATTATAGATAGTGGCAGCAATATTCTGGTGCATGAACGGACAAGATGATAATAAAAATTTCCGAGGTTCTTTGCTGAGCGGTTTAGAAGACCTTTGAACAATAGTGCAAGCGCTGCAATACCTGTTCCGGCTGATACGAATTGTAAAAAAACGAGGCCCAATAACATGGCTAAATATGATGCGCCTGTTTCACCGGAATAATGCTGAAGATTTGTATTTGTTACAAAACTTACTGCGGTATTAAATGCCTGGGTTGGCTCCATAGAAAGAATTTTATCCGGATTCCAGAATGGATGCCAGGTCTGGGTTAACAGTACAAACATTATCCAGATAAACCAAACAAAATTTATGGTCAGCAGTGCTTTTAGATTCTGCTTCCAGTCCATTTCAGCATTTGGATTTATTCCGCTGATCTTATAAATGAAATTCTCGATCGGGCTAAGGAAGTCTGTAAAAGTTTTATCACCCTTAAACACTTTAGCGCAGTATTTACCAAGCGGTATTGCTAAAGCTATTGAAAGAATTATGATTATTGCAATTGAAAGAATTTCCATTTTTGCTTAAAACCTTTCTGCTTTAATGAGAGAATAGACAAGGTATGCAAAAACAACAACGCTGATGATAAATAATATTGTCATAATATATTTTCTCCTTTATCAGTAAGTCTGAAAAATATCCAGAACATCAATCCTCCAAGCCAAAGCATTAAAAGTATTAAAAGTATTTCAGGCATATTTTTGGTTAATTTTACCTAAGTATATAGCAATTACTGTGCCAAAGAATTATGCCGTTTAAATCAAATTTTTAATGAATTATTAGATAAGGGTGTTTCAAAATGGAATGGTATGTATCAGAATGAAAGGGTACAAAAAAAGGTAAAATCTGACTATTCTAAGCCATATTCTTTAAGTTTACGGTATAAGGTTACTGTTCCGATACCCAAAGCTTTTGCGGCCTGAGTTTTATTCCCTTTAAAATCTTCCAGAGTTTTTAAGATGTGAGCTTTTTCAATTTGTTCCAGCAGGTGCGGTGAATCTGCAATTGCAGTATTTGAATATTCTTCCGGCAGCAAAGATCTGTTAAGCTCACTACCCGGGGCAAGAATAATAGACCGTTCAATTATATTTTTAAGCTCCCTGATATTACCTTTGAATCTGAAAGTCTTTAAAGTATCTATGAAATCATCAGTAACCTTAACGATCTTTTTATCCAGTTTTTCCGAATAATTATCAATAAAATATCTGGCTAAGATCTCTAGGTCATCTATACGTTCGTTTAATGATGGTAAATGAATTGTGAAAGTATTTAGCCTGTAATAAAGGTCTTCTCTGAATGACCCTTCTTTTATAGCTTCTTTCAGGTCACGGTTAGTAGCCGCAATAATTCTGATATCAAGCGTATGTTCTTTGGGGTCGCCAACTCTAAGGTAGGTTTTTTCCTCGATCGTTCTAAGCAGTTTAGCCTGTGTTTGCAGTGACATCTCTCCCACCTCATCAAGAAAAATGGTTCCGCCGTTAGCTTCTTCAAAATATCCTTTTTTATCAGTTACAGCTCCTGTAAATGAGCCTTTTTTATGACCGAAGAATTCCGATTCCTGCAGGTCCTTGGGAATAGCGCTGCAGTTTAAAGCTAAGAATTTATTTTTGCTTCGTTTGCTTGAATTATAAATGGCACGCGCGAAAAGCTCCTTGCCTGTACCTGTTTCACCTAAGAGAAGTATTGTAGTATCCAAAGGCGCGGCTTTTTTAGCAAACTCTATCGCTTCGGATATCTTTTTTGATTTACCGATAATTTTACTGAAGGCGTATTTGGAATCAATCCGGCTTCTAAGTTCCTTAACTTCCATGTGCATCATAGCTTTTTCGTAAGCGCGTTTGACTGTCAATGGCAGTTTATCGTCATCATCACCTTTTACAAGATAATCAAATGCACCGTTCTTCATTGCTTCAACGCCGTCTTTTATCTGGCCAAATGCGGTTATAACAATTATTTCAATATCGGGGAGAGTGGATTTTATCTTCCTTGTAAGCTCAATGCCGTTTCCGTTAGGCAGTTTTACATCAGTAACTATAACAGCAATATTATCTCTTTGGGCAAGGGTGATTCCGGAGTTTGCATCTTCGGCTGTAACAACATCAAACCCATCGAGAGAAAGTATCTTCTCAAGCAATGTTCTTATTCTGGGTTCATCATCAATTATGAGTACTTTTGAATTCATATGATACAAATATAAACTTTATGTATTATAAATTTGATGTTTAAATTTTTCATAATTAACATACAAGGGTTTAATAAGAAATAGATAAGCCCACTATTTAGCTTATTTCGCAGATTTCTTTTACTGTTTCCACATCCAGAGGTTTTTCAATAAATCCTTTTACAAATTGAGAGCTATAAGCTCTTTCTTTATCCATCGGGTCAACAGAAGATGAAAGTATAAAAATTTTAAAATATTTGTTTATAGCTATATCAGACTTTAAGAACTCATCCAGCACATCCCAGCCGGAAAGTACAGGCATATTTATATCAAGGAAGATGACTGTAGGGACGGGATTTCTGTGATACTCTGGATCTATATAATTTAATGCTTTTTGCGGATTTGTAAACATTATAATTTCCACTTTTTCACTTATAGCTTCAACAATTATATACTTGCAAAACATATTATTTATAGAATCATCATCGATAACGATAATTCTTTCTGGTAATTTCATAAAGATGTAATTTTATTGATTTAGTTCAATTGTGAATATTGTACCTTTGTTTACTTTACTGTCTATATTTATTTTTCCACCAAGTATATCCACCTGGTTTTTCACCATAAATAAGCCCATCCCTCTGCCTTCTATATCAGGATGGAAACGTTTATAGAGCCTGAACACCTTATCTCTGTTTTTATTGAGATCTATGCCCAGGCCGTTATCTTTAAATATTATATATAATTTTCCATTTTCCGTTTTTGTTAATATCTCTATAGCCGGAGAGATCCCGGGCTGATGATACTTAATACTATTTGTAATGAGATTAAGGAAAATACTGTACAGGTATACCCGGTTGCCTTTAATGGATTCAGCCGCCGTAAAGTCTGTTTTTATAACAGCATTTTCTGTTTCAATAATACTCTGAATCGATTTCCTGATACTATCAACTATTGCGGAAAATTTCACTTCCTCTTTCTTATGAGTGGTATCGGTTTTCATCTGTAAGATTATATTCAGATCCCTGATAACTGCATCGAGTATCAATGCAGATGCATTTATCTGCTCTATGAATATGAGCTTTTTCTCATCATCCAGGCTATTTTGCAAAACCCTGCCAGAGAAGCCAATAATATTGGCAACAGGCGCGCGAAGGTTATGTGATACCATGTAAGAAAATTGCTCAAGATCCTTATTCCGGAGAAGAAGATCGCTTGTTATTTTATCTTTCTCAAATTCTGTGTTCTTTCGTGCAGTAATATCTTCTGTTGAAATACATACCCCAATGTTCGTTTCATCATCAATTTTGATCGGGAACATTCTTGTATAAAACCACTTTACAGAACCCTCCGGGGTATGATAACTGTGTTCAAACATAATCTGTTTGCCTTCAAGGACAGAATCGCAGTTATTTTTAAATTCTTCTTTTTGCAGGCCTTCAATAAGATCATGCATGTTTTCGCCATAAATATAAGGCTTTCCGAATGAGACCTTAGCTAATTCATTGGCTATCCCGTTGAATAGGAGTATGTTCATTTTAGGATCAAGCAGGATAAGTCCTGTCCCGTTATTTTCAAATATACTTCGCAGGTTCGCTTCAGATCTCTCAAGTTCAATGCCTGCTTCTTTTAGCTGCTGCGTTCCTATAATTATCCTGTTACTAAGCTGTTCATTCTTTTTCAGGATTTGCGCTTTAGTCCTCTTTGTATCCGGTGTTTCGAATACCTCCCATTCACCTTTGCGTTTTGCAATTGCAACTTTATGGACATGCGCAACATCCAGTACATCAGTCGCGATACACTTATCAAGCGGATAAGTGCACATTACTATTATCTTTCTATCCCTGATATGATCATTAAGGTCTCTTTCGTAATCGATGAAAGTATCCCATAAATTACGGTCAAGCCATGTTGCATTTCCGTTAATTCGTAAGCCTGCATAGCCGCTTGAAATAGCAAGAGCTAATTTATCATCCCAGCAGCTAAAAACATCTTTTGCATCAAACTTTCCGCTTTTTAAATACCATTCAGTATGAGGAAGTATCTCTATTTTATTTTCTTTTAAATATTTCTCAAAATCGGGAATACCATTACGCAGGGAACTTTCCGCCTCTTTTGCTGTAACAGGATCGCTGGTAATATAAACGCAGTATTCGTTATGCTCTAACCCGGCTTTAAAAAATGGCACAAGTATATCCAGCATATCATGCTTTGTTTCAAAGAAATTGCAGAAATGAGTACCCCACGGGGTATCACCTATTATTTCAATTCCTGTTGATCTAAGTTCATTCCTTACTTCATTTCTGGATTCGTTCTTTATAAGCGTTTGATTTTGCATATTATCATTTTGGGTTTTTAGTGGAATATAAAATTAGCTTAAGTAAGTAAACATATTCCAATATTTGCTACAGAATTTGTCAGAAAAGCGTATTCTAAATATATAAAATACATTTAATAATAAGAAATTGCATACGGCAGAAGGATGAAAAGAGAACTACATCTTTAGATGTAGAAAAGAGGGGACTATTTGAATAGAACTTACATATTTGATTAACTATTTTTATTAATTATGAAACCATTACAATTCAATCTAAAACACAAATACTACAATTATGAGCGATCCAATAATAACAGGCATTGAAGCAATACAGGCCATGATGGCGCCTGCCCTGGGAGTTTCTGCTACTGCCCTGCTTCTCTTGAACATGCATAACCGCTATTCAAGCACAATAAACAGGATCAGGATCTTAACCGAAGAGAGAAGAAGATACCACGTAAAGATTTCAAACAATGAAGACCAGGGAACCTATGAAAAGTTCCGCTATTCCAGCATCTCCAGCCAGATAATCATGCTTACTGTCAGATGCAAAGAGCTCCGTAACGCTATACTTTATATAATGAGCTCTATTCTTCTGTTTGTCTTAAGCTCGCTTCTTATCGGCGTTAATATATTCTTTTCAACGGAAATTCTAAGAATGTTACCTCTTATCTTTTTCTCGGTCGGGATGATACTTGTACTTATTGGTATAATATATTCAGCAAAGGATGTGATAAATTCTTATAAGGTCACAGAAATTGAAGTAAAAGGGGATACCTGACCGGAAGAAATTCCGGCCAGGTAAATATTAATTATGTTTACTTTTATTTAACCAAAATCATCCTGTTAGTTTTGCTAATGTCACCGGCTATTATCTTATAAAAGAATATTCCGCTTGAATATCCGGAACCGTTCCAGCTTACAAGGTAACTACCCGGCTTAAGATTCTCATTTACTAAGGTAGTGACAACCTTTCCAAGCACATCATAGACTATTAGTTTGGTTTGCCTGCTTTCACCTGAGGGAATATCAATTCTGATATTGGTTGTGGGATTAAAAGGGTTAGGATAGTTTTGATATAACTCAAAGCTTTGCGGAACATTTCCTGATATCGGCGCAATTCCGATTGGTATTGGAGAATATCTTAAAGTAAAAATGTCATTTTCTGTTGAAGATATACCGGCAGAACCTGTTACATACACATTTTCAAACTGGTCTACGGCAAGTGCGGAAGCAAAATCGTTGACGCTCCCGGGTCCGTTAAAGCGCATTTCCCACGCCTGGATGCCGGATGAATTGTATTTAACAGTAAGAAAATCTTTCCCGTTTACTCCTTCACTTGAGCCCGTAACAAAAACACTTGATCCCGATGTGACAACTTTTGCCGGAATATCTGCCCCCGTACCTTCATACCTTGCTGCCCATACCTGATTGAGATCCTGATCATATTTTACAGTTGCGTAATCAGTAGAATTAGTGCTTCCCCTGCTTGTTCCTGTCACATAAACATTTCCAGTATTATCTGATGTCATGCATACAGCGTAATCTATTTGTCTCACAAGTATTCCGCAGTATGAAGCTGATGCCAGAATATCACCATTGGAATCTCTGTATTTCACGGTATAATAATTAAAATTCCCATCCAGACTGTCTGTTCTGCCTGTAACATATACTGCATTGTTTAGAGCAACTATCCTTACAGCAACATCTTCATCATTGCCTGTGCCGTTATATCTTTTTTCCCACTGCAGATTTCCGCTCGAGTTATATTTTATGGTCAGGTAATCAGAAGTGTGAAAATTCTGTCCTACAGTTGAAAAACCCGTGACATAAACATTTCCGCTGTTATCTAGTGCAATATCCTGTGCCTGATCGAATGATTGAGATAATGAACCGCTGTATACATTTGCCCATTGCTGGGTACCTGCGGAATTATATTTAATTGTTGTAAAATGCTGTAAGTTGACTTCATCGCTTCTGCCGGCTACATATACGTTGCCTGCGCCGTCAACTACGATTGCAAAACCATAATCTCCCCCATTATTTGAGCCGTTAAATGTGCTTACCCAAATCTGGTTTCCCGCCGCATCAAATTTTAATGTTATTATATCCCGTGACGGCTGGAATGAGTAGCCTGTAATATATATAAACCCAAGGTTATCTGATGTTATAGCCAAAGCCTTATCTTCATTAACTCCGGGGCTTGAGTACTGCCTTACCCAGGCAGTATCGCCTGTTATTGAATTATACTTAATCAGAACAATATCTGTCCCTGTATTAAAACCATTTGCCCAGCCTGCAACGTATACATTCCCCGAAAGATCAATAGTAATTGCTGATGAAGTATCCTGAGAACCCGATGCCGGAGAGCTGTATCTGGCTGTCCACCACTGGTATGATTGGGATGAGATGTTTGAAGAAAAAGCAAGGATGCCTAAGAAGAGTAAAATTGTGATTTTCATTGTTTGAAAGATTAGAATTATTAATTGGTTTCGTATCTCAAGAATGCGCGCGATATATCCATATTTGCACCTTTTGCTTTTCAATTGTTCCGCTTAATTGAAACAGATTTAATATTTCAATTACTGTAAACTACGCAGAGTATAGAGCAATTACTACAATCCTTAAGGATGAAAACAGGACTAGATTAAATGGCGCTTAAGGACTAGACTATTAATCATAGATACAACAATTTCTGTGCCAAATAATGGTGCTGTTTGGAGTTTGGAATAAGGATTGATAAAATTGAAGAGGAAAAATACTGACATAATTGACATTGTTGTAAAGGTCTCCTCTTCTTTTGAAGCCGAAGGACTGACCTCGGCATGTGGGGGATGAAAATCTCAAATACGGTTCTATGCAGATTATTCAATTTCTAAGATTTTCTAAATATTTCAGATGGGGGTTTTGCTTTTGATAAAACAAAAAGGACATTCATATAATTGAATGTCCTTTAATCATGTAACAATCCGTAATACTTTTTATAATTTATCCGCCTATAGCTTCAAGAACTTTGAAATCCGGTTCTTCCATTTTGCTAAAGCTGTAACGTTTTTCAATAGCGGCGCGGTTAATTTCATCAAGCACGCTTATCATCATATCGTATTTTGCCTTCCTGTGAAACTTTAAAATCATGATCATATCCTTGTTAGCCGTACCCCATCCTTCAAGATATTGCTTTAACTGGTCCAGATTTACTTTAATAGGCTGATCTTCGGTACCATCTGATTTACCCTTGGATAAACCAATATTACCTTTTTCTGATATTCTAATGAATACAACATTGCCCATATCCACTTTTACAACATCAACCTTTTCATCGCCTTTTGGTAAATTTATCTGCATAACCTGCGGCTGATTCAATGTTGATGTCATAATAAAGAATGTAAGCAAAAGCATAATAACATCCACGTACGGCGTCATATCGATATGAAACCCTACACGTTTACGCTGCTGCCATTTATTCTTTTTCCGGCCCCGCTGTTCGCTGCCGCCATCGGCTTGTTCTACACTTGCCATTATTAGTTTCTCCTAATCTATCCTGCTGGTGCAGAATAGAAAAACTGCTAATTATTAACTTTGTTAAATAGTTAAATTAACTTTACAATTTTGCTGCGTCACTTCTTTTCTTTTTCGTCCGTTTCAAGATCGGTCACAAAAGCGAACCTGGTATTTTTAGTTTCCTTCAAAATTTCCATGAGATCCTGAACCACGCCAATATCTGCATCTTTATCACCTTTTACCACGATCCTGAGATCTTTACCAACGTTGCTCTTTGATGAGAGCCTGAAATCGATCAATAGTTTCTTGAACTTTTCCCGGTCCTTAAAAGCAATTATCGGCCGTTTCATGGTACCTTTATCGTTCAGGTTAGCAGGATTTGTCCATCCGGGCTGTGATGTGCTGTCAGGATGATATGCGGCAAGTCCGATTGGATCGCCAAGCACATCTTCCCTTACCTTGATATTATCAACATCAGCAAATATATCGCCAAAACGGTTTATAACAAGTGTCATAACATTCCTTTCAGGCAGTTTTGTTGTATCGTTGCCTGAATTTGGAAGCTTAACCTGTATATCTTCTGCTAATTCTGCCTTGAACTGTGCTGTTAAAATAAAGAAGGTCAATATAAGCATGATAACGTCGACATATGGCGTCATATCTATGGATTGTGCCGGGCGTCTGCGTTTTTTAACTGCTGACATATTATTCTACCTTTTTAAACTTATTTTTTTCTGTAAATAGTTTCTTTTAAATTGAATCTCTTTTCTTCGTGCTTAGCTTACTTTGATTTAACAGTCAATATCTGCATAATATTGTAAGTAGCTTCATCGATCATGTATGTGAAATTACTTACTCTTGTTGAAAAGTAATTGTAACCGATAATTGCGACAATTGCTCCAAAGATACCGAAAGCTGTATTGATAAGCGCCTCGGATATACCTGTTGAAAGCTCTGTGGCGTTAGGTGTACCTGCTGTTGCAAGCGCCTGGAATGAACGTATCATACCAAGTACCGTACCAAATAGACCTACTAACACTGATATTGATGCAATTGTTGAAAGCGCGACAAGATTTCTTTCTAAAAGAGGAACTTCAAGCATCATCGCTTCTTCTATAGATCTCTGAACTTCAGCGATCTTCTTTTCGCCGTCTATCGGGTCATTCTTAACGATGTTATACCTTTCCAGTGCCAGCCGCAATACATTGGCCAGCGAGCCCTTTTGCTTATTGCACTCTGCAATTGCTCCATCTATATCATTATCCATAACCAGGGTCTGGACTTTTTTAACAAACGGTTCAATAGCTCCGCGGCCTTTTGCTTTGCCTAAAGAAAGCTGTCTTTCTATAATGAAAGTAATTACCATTATACTAATGGTCATAAGCGCAATTACAACCGGCCCGCCCTTATATATCTGACCGAAAACATTAACAGGTGTTCCTGATACTACATCTCCACCTTTGAAATTATTAGCGCTGCCGAATACAAAATTAAATACGGCAAATGATACCACAAATGCAACAACAAGGACGACTGTAATAAAAACGGATTGTTTCATAGTTAAGTTATTCCTCCAATAGATTATTGAGTTTCATTATTTTTTCTTATACTGAAAATGATGCCACAGCTTCCATTTCTGACGGGTAGGTATCGAATATGAGACTGAGCTTAGTTATTACAAATAAATTTTCTAAATTTTTATTCAACTGGCAAAGTTTTACTTTGCCTTCTCTTTTTGTATAATTTGCGTGTGCTGAAATAAGGACTCCTAGGGCTGAACTGTTTAAATATGAAACTTCACCAAGATCAATTACGAGTTTTAAGTTCCCCGCCTCAGATAGCTTCTTAATAGTAGTCTGAAGTTCATCAGTTTCATCTCCGCCAACAAAATTCCCTTTTAGCTTTAAAACCGTAATTTTACCATCCTGCAATGAAGACTCTTTAATGTGTGAACTCATATTATATTGTAGTAAATATTATTAATTTGGAATGTATATGGCAAAGATAAATCGATTTTTTATTATTTGCAACCAAATATTGATGTTTATTACATAATTTTAAAGAGAATAAATACTACCTAAGTAAAAAATGCAGTATTCCGCTTATTTAAGAACCTCTAGTATTTTTGCGTTAATTTCGCTGATACTGCCAATACCGTAAATATCAAAAACGGCTGATTTCTGACTATAATGCTCCTTTACAGGCGCAGTCTGGTCTCTATAGACTTTAAGCCTGTTTTTGATAGTTTCCTCTGTATCATCTTTTCTGCCGCGTCCAAGCATTCTCCTAACAAGCTCATTATCATCAAGCTTAATATTAATCACTTTTGCCGCTCCGTACCCTAAGGAAGTCATTATTCTATCTAACTCTCTTGCCTGTTCCAAAGTTCTGGGAAAACCATCAAGAATAAAGCCGGCTTTGGCATCATCCATAGAAATTGCTTCTTCTATTATACCAACCATAATATCATCTGAAACAAGGTTTCCGGCATCCATAACTACTTTAGCTTTTAGACCAAGCGGGGTACCTTCTGTGACAGCTTTTCGCAATATTTCACCTGTTGAAAGGTGCTTCAATTTCAGTTTTTCAGCAATAAGTATCGATTGAGTACCTTTGCCCGCTCCGGGAGGTCCAAGTATGATTAAGTACATTATAGATAAACAGTAACTTAGTAATTTTATGTTTGGAAATTAATCAAATTTAGTTAAAAAAATATTAAAAGAAACTGTTTAAAAATGCTGTTTTTATTTTGTGACTTTCAAATTCAGGTATTTTTTGATAGCGATATAATCGCACTTAGTACAAATGCATGAGCTATCTTTAGCTTCCGGTTATTTGAAACCCTCCGGACTTCAAAACGCTTAGCGTCAAATATAATAAGACACAAACATTTTTTCTTTGCATTGAATATTATTAACCCAATATGTAAATTGAGCGATTATTTTAATA
>JBDTNV010000052.1:0-17073 GCA_039933555.1 Ignavibacteria bacterium | reverse complement strand
GAGGCCGATTTTGATGGAACGAGGCTTTCCAGCGGAACATACTATTATAGACTGAACGCAGGGAATTATTCAGAAACAAAAAAACTAACTTTAGTGAAATAACGGAGTTATTTCAAAACCTTGCTTCTAAGGCGGTAAAATAAAGGATATTAAAATGAAACATACAATAATTTCAATACTATTTCTAATTTCAGGTTCGGTGAACATATTTTCACAATGGCAGCCTGATGTGAGACTGACGAACAATCCAGCATATTCATCTACATATTATAACAGCGCATGGTCTGTTGGTGCAAGCGGAAATTTTGTTCATGCCGTGTGGACTGACCTTCGTGACAACAATAATGAAATATATTACAAGCGTTCAACTGATGGCGGTTCTGTTTGGGGCGCCGATACACGGCTGACAGTTAATTCCGCCTCTTCGTGGAATACTTCGCTAACGGTATCAGGCTCAGCAATCCATGTTATATGGATAGACGACCGCGACGGAAATTGGGAAATTTACTATAAGAATTCAACAGATGACGGATTAACATGGAATGCGGATACAAGGGTCACAAACAATTCATCCTCTTCGGAATTTCCATCGGTGGCAGTTTCGGGAAATACTATAAGCGTTGTGTGGACAGATAACCGCGACGGAAACTATGAAATATACTGTAAACGTTCAACAGATAGCGGCTTAAATTGGAGTGCAGAAACCCGGCTTACAAATAACTCTTCCTTTTCACTTACCCCTTCTGTATCAGCAACAGGATCAGTTGTAAATCTTGTCTGGCGGGATAACCGTGACGGAAATTACGAAATATATTATAAACGCTCAGCTGATGGCGGCTCAACATGGAGTGCAGATACAAGGCTCACTAATGATCTATTTGATTCAGGTGATCCTTCTGTTTCAGCATCGGGTTCATTGGTGTATGTTAACTGGCTGGATTCCAGGGACGAGAACTGGAAAATTTTCGGGAAGCGCTCAACTGATGGCGGTTTAAGCTGGGGTGCTGATACTCCTCTTACAGCAAGTCCCGCCGATCCTGCAGCACCCTCCGTATGGGTATCCGGCTCAGCCGTACATATAGCATGGCAGGATTACCGTGACGGCAATTATGAAATATACTATAAGCGTTCAACTGACGCAGGTTCAAGCTGGGGTACTGATACAAGACTTTCAAATAATTCCGCGCTCTCAGAAATTCCCTCTCTTACTGTTTCCGGGCAGAGCGTTCATGTTATATGGACAGATGAGCGCGACGGGAACCGCGAGATATATTACAAACGCGATCCCGCAGGCAATCCGGCTGGACTAATAAACATCAGCACTGAAATTCCAAAAGGCTTTTCACTTTCACAAAATTAT
Source organism: Ignavibacteria bacterium (assembly GCA_039933555.1). GTDB lineage: Bacteria > Bacteroidota > Ignavibacteria > Tepidaquicellales > OLB5 > OLB5. The sequence continues at coordinate 15,713 of JBDTNV010000052.1, read as the reverse complement.
CCGAATCCTTTTAATCCCACAACAAAAATAAAATTCAGTATTCCATTCGGCTCTGTTCTGAAAACGGACATCGTCAGATTAACTATTTATGATAACCTCGGCAGAGAAATTGAAACGCTCGTTAACCAGCAGCTAGCACCGGGAACTTATGAAGTTGATTTTGTGGGAAGCAATTTGGCTACGGGAACTTATTATTACAGATTCACAACAGATGTATTTTCTGAAACGAAAAAAATGTTGTTAGTAAAATAACACAGTTATTTTACAACCTTGTTTCTAAGCATGATTAAATAACTTTAGTTATTCAATCAGAAATCCCGCTTGCGGGATCATGATCTACATAGCTAAAGAAGTGCGTATTTATACAATACACTGTTACTGCTTTACGATCCGCAGAAACGTTAAATTAAATAATTATGAAAAAAAGAATAATTTTAATATCCAAAATATGTTTTATTGTGCTCATGGCTATTTTGCATACGCCAAACAACTTCTCGCAGCCGGTGTGGGTGACCCAAAATCCTGTGCCGCAGTGTAATACTCTGAACGATGTTAAGTTCATTGGCTCAACAGGTTACAGCGTAGGTAACTATGGCACAATTTTAAAATCCACCAACAGCGGCCTGAACTGGGTTAGCCAGATCTCTACTACAACAGAAGACCTTAAGTCAGTTTCATTTGTAAATTCAAATACCGGATATGCAACAGGGGGGTTCAATATCTGGATGTTTTTAAAAACAACTAACGGGGGAACCAACTGGACCTCATCAAGTATTGGTTCCGGTGGCAGCATGAACGGTATCTATTTTTTTGACGCTAACACCGGAATTGTCTGCGGATCTGTTGGCGTAGTGATGAAAACAACTAACGGAGGTGTAAACTGGGACATGCAGAACGCCGGAAGTTCAGCAACCTTATACGGGACCTGTTTCACTTCAGCATTAACAGGCTACATATGTGGATCTGTGGGAGATGTATATAAGACAACTAACGGGGGAGCAAACTGGACCGTGCAGACAACGGGACTCGCAACGCCGCTGCATTCTATATGCTTTATTGATAATAATAACGGCTTTGCAGGCGGCTGGCAGGGCAAAATTGTAAAAACAACCAATGCAGGCGCAAACTGGAGTATATTAACCTCAGGTATTACACAGCATATTAACAGGATGCATTCCCTTGACCTGATGAATGTGTATGCTGTTGCTGATAATTCTAGATTCCTTTTTACAACTAACGGCGGGACAAACTGGAGCGTCAATATCCTGGCCGAAGCAAATTCCAATAGCTTAAAAAGTATTTATTTCCTTGATGTAAATAAAGGTATCATTACAGGCAATTACGGCACACAGTTAATTACAACAAATGGTGGCGCGAGCTGGGCCCCTCAATTCGGGGGAACAAATTCGAACGGTTTTTCTCTCAGCTTTCCTTCTGCTAACACAGGTTACGCGGGGCTGACGGCAGGGAATATGCTGAAAACTACAAATGCGGGGGCTAACTGGGTCAGTGTAACCCCTGCCACTAACTCTAATATAACATGCGTTCAGTTTACGGATAACAATACGGGTTATTTTACAACTTTCAGCAACAACATTTACAAAACAACCGATGGCGGCGAAAACTGGAATACTCTCACGACAGGCGTTGCAGAGCAAAATATAAATATTACTTTTGTAAATCCAAACACGGGCTTTTGCGCATGCGCCGCAAACGGGCTGATAATTAAGACAACTAATGCAGGCGCTAACTGGAGTTCTATAAATACCGGATTTGCTGCGCAGACATTCGCAAAAATATATTTTAAAGACGTGAACTCAGGATACTTACTTACAAATGCAGCCAATATACTCGCTACAACAAACTCAGGGTTGAACTGGGTTCAGCAGGTCTCGGGTACAACACAATCACTAAGCGATATTTTTTTCACTGACTTAAATACCGGGTATGTTTCCTGCCTGCAGGGAAATTTACTGAAAACCATAAATGCAGGGGCTAACTGGGTTCTTATAAATGCATTAGCAGGATCTTTCAGGACGATCTATTTCATTAACCCCAATACGGGTTATGGCGCAGGGTTGTGGGATGGCGAAGCAATGTGCAAAAGAACTACCAACGGCGGCGTGAACTGGACAAATATGGATGCAGGAACAAACAATGCGGCAATCAGCATCGTTTTTACTGATAATAATACGGGGTATATACTGGGCTCTGGCGCTATGATCTTAAAAACCACCAACGGCGGCGCAATAACTAATATAGAGCCGGTTAACAATAATATACCTGCTGAATTTACGCTCTATCAGAATTATCCAAACCCGTTCAATCCTTCAACTAATATCGGATTTCGGATTGCAGATTTCGGATTTGTTTCATTGAAAATTTTTGATATTACCGGTAAGGAAGTTGCTGTTTTGGTTAATAATGAACTAAAGCCAGGTGAGTATAGTGCAGTTCTTAATGCAGGAAGTTTAGGCAGCGGAGTATATTTCTATAAGATGGAAGCCGGGAAATTTATCCAGACAAAAAAATTAATATTGATAAAATAACAAAGTTGTTTTTAGAAATCCTGCATGGGATTAATTAAATGATCAGTACAATGAAAAAAATTAATGCGGTATTCTCGGCTATTTTATTTTTGGGACCATTGTTTATTTTTGCACAAACTAATTCATCCGCTGGATACTATAGCGGGGAGCATGATTCGCTTTTGTTTGATGGCGGAAGCAGTGTTACAGCTATTCCAACCAATATAGCAGGTGACTGTAAAATAATGGTGACCTATGTATACGGGACCGTTGAAGGCACGTTCTACAAAACAGAGGTATATGAAATTTGCGGTGAGGTGGATACTTCGGTTACAACGAAAACGGGTCAGCTTGAAAAAAATAATGTACTTAAGCTTGGTGAGGAAATAACCACGGGTGATAACAGCAATCTTGAGCTTGAATTCTGGGACGGTTCTACAATAAAAATGGGGCCAAACAGCAAAATAAAAATATCGGGTGATATGTGCGACAGACGGACACTGATAGAGCAGACTACGGGAAAAGTATGGACCAAAGTTAAAAAACTTTTAGGCGGCCAGAAATACGAAGTAAAGACTGATAGAAACGGGGGCGGGGTAAGAGGAACAGAATTTTCCATTGAAATAACAGGTGATGAAGAAATAATCAGGGTTTTCGAAGGTTCCTTTGAAGTTCATCCGCCATCTAAAGGGCTTACTTCATCTAATGATGCAAAGAATTTTGAGCAGGCTACCAAAGATTACCAGACAGGTAAGATAACGATGGAAGAATATATTAAAATAACGCAGGAGTTCCAGAAAGGTATTGGTCAAATGGAAGAAAATATGAAAAGCAAAATGTGTGAGGCGGGTTACATGGTGCATGTTACAGATAAGATCTCAGATCCCATTCCTATTGGATCAACAGGCAATGACTGGTTTGATGATGTAAACTTTAAAAAGTGATCTGTTTAATTTATTCATATCTGAAATATAATTAAAAATTATATGCTATCATTCCGGTTATTGTCAGTGTTCTTTTAAGTCCGTCAAAATTATAGTTCCTTTTTAAGAACGGTATTGCCGCAAACAGGCCGAACGAAAGACCATCTGAAGCAAAGTAGCTTGCCTGAGCAAGCAGGTTAACCTGTGTTTCATTGCTGCCGTCAACTGAAACAAATGTTTCAGCGGGGGCAATATTACTTAAAACGCTGGAGCGCTGAATTTGCAGAATGGTTAATATTTCGGCTTTTACGCTCACTTTCTTAAAAACCTCAAAGAATCCAGCACGGAAAAACAAGTCGTCTCCCCTCTTAAGCCGCGTAACGTAATTGCTGCTTCTGCCAAAGGGTTTTTGATAGCCTATGCCGAAATAATAATTCTCTCTTGTAAAAACCGCGCCGCCTATCAGGTCGTTCGTACCCAGCCCCGGCATGTATCTTTGCGGCAATGAATCACTTGAATTAACCTTCCCTGTTGCAAACTTACCCCCAAGGAAAAATGTAAGCAAATTTATTTTCTTTATCCTGAAACCTTTCGAGACTGTGAGGGCAAAGTCACCCATCCCGTTATTTTCGCCAAGCGGCCCGCTCGAAAATGAATAGGGAATTAATGCGTTAACCCGAAGCATCTTTGCAATCTCAATATCTGCTTCAAGCTTAACGTTACCGTAGCTTATATCATTTGTGTTTCCGTTAAAATCTGGTTCCTTGCCGCTGTACCCATAAATGTACCCTAATGAAATCATGTTTTTCTTCATCACAAATTCGTTCAGCTGGTGTCTGCCTATAACGCAAACACCCGCATCAGAGCATTGCGAAAAGATATTATGTGTGATCACAGTGAAAAGTATTACCAAAGCTAATTTATTCAGCATATATATTTCTTATTTGACAATTTTAACTATTTATTTGGAGTGTTTCAATTCTATAAAGGATTAGATAAGCAACAGGCGGCCCTGACTTGTTTCTAAGTTTGCCCGCCTGATTCATATTTGCGGCAGAGAATGCAGCCGCCTACCAAAAATTCCTTTTTTATTCTCGTTCCTAATCCGATTGGGCGGAGCTGGTAACGTATTTATCAGTCTTTGTTAAGTTAGTACCCTCCCCTTCGGGGAGGGCAGGGTGGGGTCAAGTTTTTACCTTCCCCCTTTAATCTTCACACATATATATTTATTTTTACATCATCATGCTGCAGATAATATATATCGGTCTCGGGGGATTCATAGGCGCGGTATCGCGTTTCCTTGTATCAAGGTATATGAATAATCTCCTGCCAACTTTCCCATTAGGCACACTCACTGTTAATATCATTGGCAGTTTCATACTCGGCTTTATAATTTACTCTATATCCATGGGAAAAAGCATTTCGCCCGATATGCGTGATTTTATCACCATCGGCATACTTGGTGGATTCACAACTATGTCTTCATTCGCATATGAGTCTTTCAGACTCATGGAGCTTAACCAGTTACTGCTCTTTACTCTTAATGTTGCTTTGAATTTAATTCTCTGCGTAACGGCAGTTTATGCCGGCAAGGAGCTTGCCGTATTAATTGCAAAGTAATTTTTTTGAATAAAATTATGTTTAATAATATAGAAGCATAAATCCAAATTATTTTTTGCATCACACTAACGGGCTTTTGTTTTAAGCGGAGGTTATAATTATGCAAAAAGAATCCACCGGAACACTCCTAAGGATATTTATCGGCGAAAGCGATAAGTATGAAGGCAAAAACCTTTACCGCTATTTAACCAATTACCTCAGGGAAAATCAGTATGCCGGAATTACCGTATTGCGCGGAATAACGGGCTACGGCAAAGCCAGCAAGGTCCATTCAAGCGATCTTCTTGAGCTCTCAAGTGACCTGCCCATAGTAATTGAAATTGCCGATACAGAGGAAAATATTAACAAGCTGAAAAAAGTATTTGAAGAAACAGATATGATAGGCAGCGCGTTAATTACCGAAGAGAAAGTCAAGATCATCAAGTATGGCAATTAATTAATGGCTGCCTGAAATACTCATCCGTCCAATGTCCCAAATAGACGAAAAACCTGAGCTGAAGAAGAGAGCGGGTAAATGTCATTCCCTTCTCAATATCTTAAGGCTTACTGTGTTCGCTAATTTGTTCATTACAATTTGTTCTCTTATAATGAGCCTCTATACTTCAATGATCTTTTCACTTGCAATAAATATCCCCCTGTTATTATTTACAGCATTTGGCACGCTTTCCAGCTATTCGTTTCATTGGTTATTGCCATCAACTCATAATGTACTTTCCCCCCGTGAAGAATGGAGCCGCGCCCACAAAACGCTTTTGTTTATATTTTTTCTAATAGGGGCAGCCGGTTCATTTTACTCAATTTTATCGCTAACAGATCATTTCACAGCTATTGTTCCCCTAATTGTACTCACGTTTCTTTATTCTTCAGGCAAGCTGCCTCGCGGCCCGTTTGTTCTTTTCAGGAGATATTTCATTGGCAAAACTATATACCTGGCTTTGATGTGGACGCTTATCACAGCTTACCTTCCTCTTGCTATAAGTAATACTCTGTGGAGCAATGCCGGTACTTTATTCTTAATTAATCGGTTCTTTTTCCTTTTTGCCATCTGCATTCTGTTTGATCTCAGGGATAAGGAGCTGGATACACTCGAGGGAATAAAGAGTTTCATAACCTTGCTCTCACGCAAAAACATTAAGTATCTTTTCTATTCAAGCCTTATAGTATCGATAATTACAGGGCTTGCTCTTAATAATTTTGGATTTCCTTTAACTCCTGTCTCAATTCTTCTCTTTCCCGCTATTCTTACTGTATTCTTATACAACTACAGCGCAAAAACGCGTTCGGAGCTTTGGTTCTATTTTATCCTGGACGGATTAATGATGCTCTCAGGATGTATATCTATTTTATATTCATATTTCCTGAAATAAAAGTTGTTTTCAAATCCTGACTGCAATGTTTTAGTATTGTTAACCCCTGCATAATAAATTAATCTAAATTCAACAATTCTCTAAGCTGTTGTTAATCATTTCCTAACCGCTGGCGGTTATTTTTGTTACTCCACAAAAAAAAATTCAGCGAACAATAATCCATAATTTAACCACAGTCAATCTATGAAAAAACTCATTCTTTCTTTACTGCTGGTATTTATCTTTACCGGCATATCTTCTTCACAGACCTATCCGTTTAATGCAATGGATACAAATTTTACTACAAACTATCTGCTTGTTCCTCAATCCTACCAATTCTCGCTCATCTTCCAGCAGAACCAGCCTGTACTTGTTGGCAACGGCCCCAGCTACCCTGCAAGGGGCGTGAATGATTATATAGTTTATATTCCAAACAACGGTTCAAGCACAAACGGGTGGCTGTTTGTAAGCCATGAAACCACGGATTCAAACACATTTCTGGGTGATGGCGGCGGCGCGACAACATTCCCTGTTACACGGGTTGGGAACTCTTGGTTTCCGACGGGTCCGTTTAAGCATATGAATTTTGCCCCTATAGGCGGAACGCTTAACAATTGCGCCGGCTCCAGCGCAATACTTGCCAACGGAAACGTTATGACAGCGGAAGAATTCGCACCAGCAAGTAATTCCGCAATTTTTAATAACGGCGCAGGCATCAGGGATACAAATGATTTCGGCGGGTACAAAAAATATCTGAACTACGGATGGATGGTTGAGTGCAATGTGCAGGGCGATACAGCTTTAAGAAAATCTTTCCAGATGGGAAGATACTCACACGAGGCTGCGCTTGTTATGCCCGATGGCAGAACCTTGTATTTAACGGATGATAATTCCGGCGGATGTTTCTTCAAGTTTGTAGCTAATACTTTTGGTAATTATGAAACAGGGCAGCTCTTTGCGTACAAACAGGTTGGGTCTTCCGGCACATGGCTCACCATGCCAATGGTAAGAGATTCACTGAATAATGCCAGAGATGTTGCACAGAGGCTTGGAGCAACAATATTTAACCGTTTGGAAGATATTGAAATGGATGCAAATGGTACAATTTATATCGCTGAAACAGGAGCAGACTCGGTTAACCTTTCATCAGCAATAAATAATGGCGGCGTAGTAGCAAATCACCTCGTGCCCCTGTATGTTGGCAACAACAGGTATGATGATCCGTACGGCAGAGTGTTAAAGTTTGATCCCATCTCGCTTGGCATGACGGTATTGATCCAGGGCGGCACAGCAGCAGACGGAAAAACAAATTTTGCAAGCGTAGATAATCTTGCAATAGATAAAGCAAGAAATATAATTTACCTGCAGGAAGATCTCATTAACAGCACTAGAGGTCGTCAGCCCTCGTTTATAACATCATCATCTGCATATATATGCGAAGTATATGCGCTAAGCTTAACTGTACAAAATCCAACCGTAAATGACCTAAAGAGATTTGCGATCTTCCCCAAAGGCTCTGAAGCTACTGGCGGATACTTTACTCCTGATTTCAATACATTCTTCATAAATGTTCAGCATCCCTCAAGCGGCAACGGCGCGCCATTTAACGTTTCAACTACTGTAGCAATCACAGGATTTCCTTCTTTAACGGGAGTAAATGGTGAAGCCGGTACAATGCCTTCCAGGTTTGAAATTAAACAGAACTATCCAAACCCGTTCAATCCTTCGACAACAATAAAATTTGCTGTTCCTAAAGATGGCGATGTAAAAATTAAAGTTTATGATGTAAAAGGCCAGCTTGTTAAAACGCTTGTTAACCAGCGGATCATAGTTGGAAATTATTCAGTAGATTTCAATGCATCAGATCTTTCCAGCGGTATTTATTTCTATACCCTGGAAACACCCGAGTTCAAAGAAACTAAGAAAATGGTTTTAGTTAAATAATTCTTCATCAAACGCTATCCCCATGAGCCCCGTTATTCTGCGGGGCTTTTTATTTTCACTAACTTTATTATTCAATCTCTAAGAATATATTCCGGCAATAAAACCTGTTCCTTAAATATTGGTCTGATTCTTTCTGCCTGCTATAATAATGTTGCTGCACGAAATGCATCTGTTAGGAAATATTACAATATGGCTGAATCTTTTTGACTAATTCAACTGTTTTTTGAATAAAGGCCGGTACTACGGCCGTAACTGTCACAGCCTTTCGGGGTTTTGTTCTAACATATAAATGAGGCTTTAACATATAGTTCTTAAATTTTACAATATTCTAACAATATCATAATAGTAAGTTTATTAATTTTAACAAACTTTGTCTTTGAATTTGTTTAAAAAAATTTATATTTTATATTAATGCAAAATATCAGTGTATTACCCAAAGCCCCTCTTCAAAACTTCTCAAATACGGGAATTACAAGGTTCTTCAGTCTCTTTAAATATGAGATTATTAAAATTCTCATATTCCTGTGTATTTTTTTTGCTTCCGTAATTTATGTAAATTCCGAAAGCAAAGTATATTACAGCAGCACATCGCCTGTTTTCGGGAAAATTTTAAAATAAAGCATAAATTAAATTGATCTGCATTCGGCTTTTTAAGGTACTTTAGTTTATGATGATAATTTCTATAGCCTTAAAATTATCTTTATTCTAAATAAATATTGATATAAACCACACCTTTTTACACTTTTTTCCGCCAATTTTTTCAAATTGTATTTCAATACTATCTTTCGTAATTTTCCCTAAAATTATACCTAAATTATGCGTAAAATCGAAAAATTTCTAAGTTTTGTATTCCTTTTAATTGTAATCACTTCCGTATCGGGATGCGGTTATAATTCGCTTGTTGAGCAGGATGAAAAAGTAAACCAAGCATGGGCACAGGTCGAAAACCAGTACCAGCGCCGAGCTGATCTTATTCCAAATCTTGTGAAAACCGTACAGGGTTACGCCGATTTTGAAAAAAGCGTATTAACCGAAGTTACCGAAATGCGGTCAAGAGTCGGGCAGATAAAATTATCGACCGATGATCTGTCGGATGAGGAAAAATTTAAACAATTCTCCGACGCGCAGGATAAGCTCTCAGGCGCGCTCTCAAGGCTGCTTGTTGTTGCCGAAAATTACCCGCAGTTAAAAGCAAATGAAAACTTCCTGCAGTTACAGTCACAGCTTGAAGGTACAGAAAACCGTATAGCAGTTGAGAGAAAAAAATTCAATGAAGCAGTGCAGGAATACAATACATCGGTGAGAAGATTCCCAACATTAATTACGGCTAAGATAATGGGCTTTAAAGAAAAGCAGTATTTCAAATCAGCCCCGGGAACCGATAAAGCGCCGGACGTAAATTTTGACTTCAACAAGAAGAAAGAAAAGTAAAAGGCAAAAGTAAAAAGGCAAAAATGAGTTGTTAAGCTCAATGCTTTTGTTTTCGATTCTCTTTGGATTGCATTGACTGCGTCAATGCAATATTAGTGCTGTATAAATAAACTAAGGAAAATACTATATGCAGGCAGTTGTGATGGCAGGCGGGTTCGGCACAAGGCTTAGACCGCTCACGGCAAATATCCCAAAACCAATGACACCCCTTTTAAATAAGCCTATCATTGAGCATATCATCGAGCTTCTCAAAAAACATGAGATCACGGATATCATTATGATCCTTTATCACCAGGCTGAAATTATACGTGATTACTTTAAGGACGGCAAAAAATTCGGAGTTAAGATCCAGTACGTGAAGCCTGATGCTGATTACGGAACTGCCGGGGCTGTTTACTGCGGGTATGAGCTTATCAATGACCGGTTCATAATTATCAGCGGCGATGTGGTAACCGATTTCGACCTCTCGCAGGCAATTAAATTCCACGAAAGAAAAAAATCAGTATCAACACTTGTTTTAACCCGCGCAAAGAACCCGCTTCAGTTCGGCATAGTGCTTACAGATTCCGACGGAAAGATCACCAAGTTCTTCGAAAAACCTACATGGAGCGAAGTCTTTAGCGATACTATCAACACCGGCATTTACGTTCTTGAAAAAGAAACCCTTGGCCTTGTGCCAAAAGCGCGCGGCAATAAATCTGATTGTGATTTTTCCAAGGACCTGTTTCCATACCTGCTCAAAAATAAAAAGCCTCTTTACGGTGCAACTTTAAGCGGCTACTGGCGTGATGTTGGTTCGCTGGATGATTACATAAAAACAAATCTTGAAGCCCTGAAAGGTAAAATAAACCTGCCGCTTGCAAAAGGTTTGTTGAAAAACGGAAACATCATTGCCGCTAATGCAAAGGTCTCCAGAAATGCCAAAGTCATAAATTCTGTCATCGGCTCTAAGTGCTTTATAGCTCCCGGGGCCGTTGTTAAGGATTCCATTTTATGGAACAATTCTCTTATCGAGGAAAATTCACGCCTTAACCATGATGTTGTCTGCAATAATGTAAAAATAAAACCAAACTGCAGAATAAACGAGAATGTCTTCATTGGCAACAATGTAGTTGTTGGCAGCAATGTCACAATAAGAAGCGATGTTAAGATCTGGCCGCAAAAAACAGTGGATAGTAACTCTGTTGTTACAAAGAACCTGATATGGGAAGAGAGATGGAAGGACACACTCTTTACAGATTCACGCATAACGGGAATTTCAAACATCGAAATCACTCCTGATTTCAGCGCCAAGCTTGGAATGGCTTACGGGGTATTTGCCGGGCTTGAATCAAAGATACTAATCTCGCGGGATATTGATAACGTTTCGCTGATGATAAAAGGCTCTATAACAAGCGGTCTGCTTTCAAGCGGCGTTACGGTGCTTGATTACCAGACAACGCCTATCCCGATTTTGAGACAGGAACTCGGCAAAGGCAAGGCAACGGGGGGAATATTTGTGAGAAAATCACCTTTTGATTCCTCAAGGTGCGACATAATATTTTTTGATTCCAACGGTAAGGACCTTTCTTCGGCAAAGATAAAATCTATCGAGCGCCTCGTGATATCCAACGACGCGCGCCCCATTCCGTTTGATAAGATCGGCTCAATAAATTACGCCGAAAGAACATACGAAAGCTACAAGGAACATTTTATTTCGATGCTTGATAAAGAAATTATTAACCGCAGGAAATTCAAAATAGCGATTAATTTCTCACACGGCATAACTTCAACAATTCTTCCGAATATCCTGGGTGATTTTAATATAGAGCTTGTTACGCTTGATTCGCATCTTGATTCCGCAAAACAATCACGCTCACCCGAAGAATTCAAAACCGCGCTCCAGCAGCTTTCATATATTGTCACATCTTTGAAATATGACGCGGGATTTTTAATTGATGCCGGCGGCGAGAAAATTTATCTTGTTGATGATACGGGAAAAATATTAAGCTATGACAGGTTCTTAAGCCTTGTAGTATATATGTACCTGTGTTTATACCCTAAGACTAAAAAGATAGCTGTACCTATCCAGGCTTCGGGTGAAATTGATATTGTTGCGAAGAAATACTTTACAGATATTGTCCGAGTAAAAGATTCACACTTTGCGATAATGGAAGCAACCGCTGATCCGGATGTGGAGCTTGCCGGAGGGACAAAAGGTGGTGTGATCTTTCCTGAATTTTCATTTGCAACTGACGGGATGTTTTCTATTATGAAAATACTCGAGCTTGCAGCCCGCTCACATAAAAAATTAAGTGAAACAGATAAAAAGACACCCTTGCTTCACATGGCAAAAAACAATGTGTTTTGCACACTTGACCAAAAGGGAAAGATCATGCGTAAGCTTGTTGAAGATTCCGAGGGCCAGAAGCGGCAGATGATAGACGGTATAAAAATTTTCTTCGATGAATTTACCTGGGTGCTGTGCATACCGGATAGCGAACGTGAGATCTTCCATGTTAATGCAGAAGCTAAGACACGAAAACGCGCAGAGCAGCTGGTGAGGGAATATTCCCAAAAGATCAGGAAATACCATGATAATCTATAGTTGCTAAAAACATCCATAAATAATTTTCGCTGGAAAAAGCCTAATGAAACTGATTCCACTTCTGCCAGAGCAGAGCGCTCTTCAGTTCTTTACAGTGAAAATTTATTTAAGGAAAACCTTGTTCTCAGCCTGAAGGCAAGAATCCTCGCTTTTGGAATTTTTCTGTACTATTTCATCGAAAATGGCACAATGGGGCTCGTTCCCTCAAAATTTTATCTTGTTTACCGCAGTATACGTATTTCAGAGCTGCTGCTTTACGGCATGGTTATTTATTCCCTGTTTTACTGGAAGGAATACAAATCTCTTTTCAAAAGCAAATCTTTTTTGATAGCAAAAATATTTTTTGCTTATTTGATCTTTGAATTCGGAGTAAGTTATCTAAGATACGATTTTAACCCAATAGAGTATTTTTTCAGGCTGAAGGGTATCTGGATTTCTTTTTTGGTCTTCCCCTATATGCTTTTGATAAGCCGTAACGGTTTACCTTTCCTCATAAAATTGATCTTTCCTGTAGCAATAATTTCAAACCTGCTGTATATCATTACAGCCTTGACCGGTATCCCTTTTCTGCCGGATGTTTCTATCATAATGCAGCAGCTGCCCGGTGATATACAGGTTTTCAGGGTATTTGGAGGAACCTTTTACGGGGAGATATATTTTCTTGGAATTGTTTATTTCTGGATAACAAAAAGATTCCGCCTCTGGCAAATGGGGCTCGTAGCGTTGTTCCTGATACCCCATATTCTTGCTTTCGGCAGGCTTGCATGGGTTAATTTTTCGTTTACGATAATTGTAATGGTCGTGGTAAATTCCATGAATAAAAGGAATTATCAGATTTTATTGAGACAGGCCGTCCTTCTTATTGTTATGCTGATCTCTATCACATACATCTTTATTAAGTTCATTCCTGAATCTGATTTTTATATGGACGCTTTGACCTCAAGAATATTCCAGGGACAGGACGACGTTAAACATGATGAAGGTACATACGGAACAAGGGTAAACCTGCAAAATAGTTCGCTGGTTTATCTTTGGATGAACAGCGATATTTTTCTCGGTGTTGGCTTTCATCCTATGTGGGTAGTTGGCCCGGATTCCCGGGAGGAATCCATAATTTACGGGGCATTTAGCGATGTAAGCTGGCCGGCTGTTCTTGCGGCATATGGGCTTATTGGTTTAATGATAACTATTATTATTCAATTTTACTTTATGTTTCTTTCCTTTAAAATTATCCGGTACTCTCCCAACGTAAATCTATTTACATTTTTCGTTCTCTTGTTTTTTGCGAGGCTTGTTTTTGACAGCACAATTGGTTTTTCGTTTATTTTTGTTTCCACGGGTTTATGGGGGTTTTTTGGCTCGCTGAACATTTTTGTCCCGGTGCTGGTTTACGTTTATGAAGATTACAGGAAAAAAGGGATTTTAAAATAACTATATTAATGTTTAATAAATGGTGGTAAGGCTTGCAAATAAGTTCCGTGTAACTGCCGGTAAAAAACACAATGATAATTTCAGTTTCGGGCAAGTTCTTGAAGAAAACAAATATCTTCCGGTAAACGCAAAGCTGCTTGCCTGGGGTATCTTTCTCATCTTTTTCATTGAAAACGGAACACTTGGACTTATTCCAAAACAATTTTATTATGTATACAGGAACATGCGTATTTCTGATTTTTTGATGTATGGTCTATCTGCATACGCATTATTTAATGTAAAGGAATATCGGAAGCTTTATTACAGCAAACTTCTGATCATCCCAAAATTATTATTGGTATATTTTATCTTTCAATTTATTATAAGTTCAATAAAATATGATTACAATATCGTAGAGTTTTTTTTCAGATTAAAAAATCTGTGGATGAGCTTTCTCATCTTTCCTTTCCTGCTGTTACTAAAACGCAAAGGTCTGAATTATCTTATTAGGATCATACTTCCTGTCGCAATTATTTCAAACCTGCTGTATATTTTAAGCTCTATTACAGGTATCGCATTTCTTCCTGATATTGGCATTTCCGAACAAAACTTGCCCGGAGGTTTAAAAGTATTCCGTGTTTTCGGTGGTACTTTTTACGGAGAATTGTTTTTTATGGGGTTCATCTACCAATGGGTTACAAAACGATTCCGGATGTACCAGCTCTTTCTGGCTATTCTTTTTATTATTCCTCATATATTGGCGTTTGGAAGAGCAGCATGGCTGTATCTTACAGTTACCATTCTGCTTATACTTGTATGGTATGCCGTAAAGAAGAAAGAATTCCGTTTGGCTTTTAAGCAAATTGCTGTTTTATCTGTTTTAGTTGCCGGACTTTTTTATGCTTTTACGCAATTTATACCTCAGTCGGATTATTTGATTGATGCAATTGGAGTACGTGTAGAACAGGGCCAGGATGATTATAAATACAAGGAAGGTACCTATGGAACCCGTCTGGCAAATATTACCGCATTGCTGAATCTTTGGCGGAATGGTAATTTTTTTACCGGAATTGGAATGCATCCGTTATGGGTACTTAAACCGGAAACCGTAGAAGAAAGTATAATTGCCTGGGGATTTTCCGATGTCGGCTGGGCATCTGTACTTACAGCATACGGACTTATAGGGTTTTTGCTGGCTGCAATTTTTCAGATATACTATTTTATACTGGCATTGAAGGTTTTAAAACGATCGGTTTACAGTGATATACTGGTGTATTTCATAATTATTTTTTTATCGAAATTGTTTTTCGATTCCGCAATCAACTATTCATATTCAGGCTTAACCGTAGGATTAATGGGTTTTTACTCCGTGGCATTCTATATTGCCGTTATTACTTATAAATATGAATACATAGATGAAGATTACTTACTGTCTTCAAAAATTAAGGATTAAAGAACTGTTGACGGTATTTTTCCGGATTTTTAATTCTCTCTTTCAGTCAAATGTCTTTTGTTCGTATTTCTTAAGTTGTGAGCCATGATAAGTAATGTAAGTATGATAAATGGTTTTATACCTACACTGAATCTCCAGTTATCGCCATATTGAACGAGAGCCTGTATTGCTGATAATGAAATGACTGTGCTTATTAAATATATTAAAAGCATTTTGTCCTGCCAATTTCTGTACTTTCCTGAGATCACAAAGAATATACTTCCCAAAATGAACAATGAATTTATTATCAGCCATAAGAACAGTTCCAGTTTCATCCAGTAATCTGCAGGCGGCCTCAGAATCTTAAAACGAATTTTATTGATATCCCAGTATTCAATAAAATTTGGAAGAAGCCAAAAATCGGAGTAAGCCCTTATAACGCTTTTGAAATATAGACCAGGTTTATGATAAAAAAGCCAGAGTGAAACCGCT
>JBDTNV010000051.1:0-17241 GCA_039933555.1 Ignavibacteria bacterium | reverse complement strand
CCCCGCAGGAGTGCAAGGCCGCGTAAAGTATCACTTTCGGGCTGCCCGTCTGAATCCGCTTTTAGTGGTGTGATACAGGGTAGGCTGCATCAGATAAATGGCTGCTATGATCCAGTAATGGATTGAAACAGGATCCGGCTTATGAGCTTTCCATTTTATTATTATTTTTTGAAATATAAAGCGTTATCAGGGAAGCAGGAGTGCCTTCTTCTTCAGTTCTAATATTTCCTTGTTGTTTGGCTCTTTATCCAAAATCTTACCACATGCTTCGATCGCATCTTTTTTATTACCTGCTGCAATATGATATTTTGCTTCAACAAACCACTTATACGTTCCCTGGAAATTAATCTTATCAACCGCCTTTAATTGTTCGCTTGAAGAATCCAGTTTATTATTGCTGATATAATAGTAGGCAAGATTCAGCCTGTACATTATATTTATATGGTCACCTTCGAGAACCTTATTTTTCAATTCTTCCGCCTCTGGAACTCTGCCCGAAGTAAAGTAAATTAAAGAAAGCATAGCGTCACATTCATTAACATTTGAATGATTTCCCCTGGCTTTAATTAGCTCATCAGCTGCCTGACCTAAAAAATCCATTTTAACCGATTCTTTTATGTTACTGTTTATATTCAGGTACCTGTAAACATTTTCGGCAAGTAAATATCTGTAAACAGGATTTCGGGGCTGTAAAAAAACTGCCGTATTCATTTCATTAATACCATGTTTAAATTGAATACCCATTACCAGTCTTTCACCCTTTAAGAAATGTATATCTGCATAAAGAATATTTGTAACATTTATTGATGTGTAAATAATAAAAACTGTAATGATAAGCGAAGCAAAGCCGGCTGCAAACTTACTTGTGGTATTCCTGCTAAATGAAATACTTTTTTTGTCTTTAACACGGCTTCTTATCAGAACAAGAAGCAATGTAAAGTAAAGCATAATTGTTAATTCATCAAAATTAGTCAATCCATAAATAGAATAACCCGCAAGTGATGCAAGTATGGCGGCAAAGTATATCCGGTTATTCCGGGCTTTACCTGCAGAGTCATCTTTAAGTATGTTTTTAAGAGAGTTCGCAACCGCTGAGATAAGAACCGCCAGGTAACTTAATAATCCTATTGTACCCATAGTAAAGAGTATCTGCAAATAATTATTGTGCGCATTATCAACATATCTCATAACGTCCTGGTGTCTCAGTTCATATGAGTAAAATTCAGCAAATGCATTTGGGAAAGATCCAATGCCGGGTCCGGCAAGCGGGTACTTAAAAAATATCCCGAAAGCGTCACGCCAGATCAACCACCTTGGATTATTGCCCCCTTCAAAAATACTCAGCAAACGCTGGGAAAAAATATTCCCTGGAAAAATCAAAATAAACAGAACAACCAGTGCAAGAGCTACGGCTATAGAAATAACTGCCTTTTTGCCATTTTTTTCACCTGCTTTTTCCTTTTTGATAACTAAAAAAAAGATTACAGCCATTACTATCAACTCTGCAGCTACAGCAAGGTAGGCTGATCTTGTTCTTGTCACAACTATTCCTGCAATGATTAAAGCAGGTATCAATATCTTAAGTAAAACATTTCTCTTTTCTGAAATATTGCACAGGGATAAAGGAAATATCATTGCAAGAAATCCGCCGGCAAATACTGCGTTGCCTATAGTTGTAACAGGTCTTGAATCAGCAAGTGGCTGAATGCCAAGCGGGTCTGCGCCAAACTGCTGCATTAAGGCATAGACTGAAATTGCCGCGGCAGTATACTCCATAACCATCACAATTTTTGCTGTAATATCTTCTTTTTGCATTAATACAGATATAGATGAGTATACAATGAAAAGATAGATAAATGTCACTAATCCTATTTGTCTTTCGTACTGCCCGTAATAGCTGATATAGCTGTTAATTGAAAATAGTGTGGATAGTACTGCCGAAAGAAGAAGTAAGATTACAGGTATATCCAGTGAAGGGAGGAAAGTGAATAACTTTTCCCTGCTCTTTTCAACGGTGAAAAAAAATTTTATGCAAAATCCTGCAATAACTGACAGACAAAACAGGCCGGCTGTAATTGTTAAAACAAAATTTTTTGGAAGATCTGACTGGTTATGGGTCAGTGTGGTGACGGCAAGAGGAACTGCAATTATAAGTAAAAATAACGCTAATTTTGCCGGAACGAAAATATTTTCGTTCTTAACTACCGGGTTTTTCATACGATTTATCTATATTTTCGCCGGGTTTCTTTACATTAACATCAAGCTGCGGGAAAGGAATTGATATTCCATTTTTATCAAACTCTTTCTTTACAGCTTCATTCAGGTAAAACCCAAGTTCAACAAGGTCATCTGTTTTAACCCAGAATCTTGTTTCAATATTCACCCCGTTTGGTCCAAGCTCCTTAACTCCAATAACCGGCTCAGGAGTTTTCAGTATTTTTTCATTTGACTGAATTACTTTTAATAAAACTGCTTTGGCTTCATCAAAATCATTTGAGTAGCTTATTGAAAACACTGAATCAATTCTCCTCTCGGGCTCTAGAGTATAATTTACTATTGTACCTGTTGAAAGGGGGCCGTTTGGGATGAAAACGACCTTGTTATCCAGAGTATTTAAAACAGTATTGAAAATTCTAAGCTCTCTGACGGTGCCTTTATGTCCCTGCGCCTCAATGAAATCACCTTTGCTGAATGGTTTGTAAATTAACAGTAATACACCGCCTGCAAAATGCTGAAGTGAACCTGAGAGCGCCATACCAATTGATATACCTACTGCCCCGAGCAGCGCTATGAATGATGTCATTTCAACACCTATCATTCCCATAACACTGATTAGCAGGAGCACTTTGATTACAATTGAAATTAAAGTGCGGAAGAATGGCCTTAATGATTCATCGACCTTCTTGGCTACCATTATCCTGTTAATAAACTTAATCAGAAGCTTGACCAGGTATAAGCCTATTACTAAAGTAATAAGCGCAAGTGCAAGCTTGGGTAGATACTCAATTACTTCTTTGGTTAGTATTTCAATTGTCGGTTTATCAAACATAATGTTATGCTATCTCATTTTTGTCAAAAAGAAATCGATTTTTTTATCTTTACCATCTTTACCCGGTCCTTCAATAAAAGCATGCAGGTTACCATTTTCATTCATATAAGTAATTTTTTTGGGGAAGTCATGCTCGGGGTTTTCAAACACAGCAAGAGTATCGCTTACATCCGTTAGCTTAAATCTAACCGGCTTTGGATTATGTTTCACATCTGCAACATAGAAGATTCCTTCAGACGTCCTTTCGATTCTCAAACTTTCCATAAAAATGATATCACCATTCTTAACAGTTTTAGATCCGCCCTCATACAAATTATCATCCGTCTTTTTCCATTCTTCGTAAGACTTGCTCTCCCCATCAGTTGATACCCAGCTATCGACTATCCACAACAATTTATCCATATCTGTTTTTTCCTGTGCCATAATAAAAGCAGAATTAATTAAGCAAATAAAAATAAATATATATTTGACCGCTATTTTCATATAATATTCGACAAATTTAAGGATTATTGATGATTCTTTCTACCAGTGAATAAACTTCTTTTGCTTCTATATCGTGCATGCATCTAGCGCCAAATTTCTCACTCGCAGGAATAATCCCAAGACATTTTCCCTCTTTACAAGCCTCGCAATTTTTAACTGACTGAATAATCGCATGCTTATTTATATCATCGTAGATCTTCCACATTATGTCATCATATTTTTCAAGCAACCCAATGGTTTTGGTGCCAACAGCAGCGGCTAAATGTCTTGGTCCGGAATTATGCACAATTGAAATATCGGCAAGTTTCAGTAATCCGGCGAGATCAGATATTTTTTCGGTCTCAACTGATTTCAGAGAATTCCGGGATAATTCATTTAACTCATTAATATATTCTTCATCATATTCGCTATAAGCAATAAGTATTTCTATTGAGTTATTTGCTTTAATATAGTTAATTAATTCGGTAAATTTTTTTTGAGGCCATTGCCTGTCCTTATCACTTGCACCCGGATGGATAATCAGCAATTTCTTTTCCGTTGAAATATTAAGGGGTTCTAATTTCCTTTTTGCGAATTCAATTGATTCGGGCGGAACTTTAAAATAAGTTTTTTTATCATTGGAAGTAATTCCAAGGGGTTTTAATAAATCACAAAAATAATTCAGAACACCGTTATCACCCCTACTAATCTCAGGTCTGTCTGTCAGCAGAGTTTCAAACTTCTGGCCTTTTTCACCGATCCGAATCTTTATTCCCGCTAAGAATGACCATATGACGAACCTGTTTTGGGGAAATGTGCATATCACAGCATCGTACTTTTGCTTTCGGAGGAATCTTATGCATTTTATCTCAGCAGAAAGTCTCTTAAAGCCTTTTAATTCTCTCATAGCTTTCCTGTCAAACTCAAGAACTTCATCAACATCCCGGTTATCTTTAAATATCTCCGCTGTACCTTCGTAATTGCTTTTTTCTATTGATGTGTTTTCAGCAACAGAAGTATTAACTGTATATTTTCTTCGGTGAAAAAGTAATATTGTTGTGTGAGAATCCGGTAAGGAATTTTTTACTGCCCTTAAAGCAGGAGTAAGGCATATAGAATCGCCCATCTGGCCTTCAGCCAGAAAAAGTATTTTTTTCTTTTCCTGCAATAATTTTAATTATGCCTGTTATGCTGATGTAAAAAATAATGCTCCAAAAAAAATTAATGCTGGCATACTTCAGTTAAAACACCGCCTATTGATTTTGGATTAACGAATGCTATCAGCATATTATCCGAACCTACTTTTGGCTCTTTGTTGATAAGCTCAAAACCTTCATTACCCAGCCGGTTCAGATCGCTTTTTACGTCATTAGATTCATATGCAATATGGTGAATTCCTTCGCCGCGTTTTTCTATGAATTTTGATATTGGTGAGTCTGGTGTTGTCCCTTCCAGCAGCTCTATGGTTGATTCGCCAATATTGAACTTTACAACATTAACCTTTTGTTCAGCGACGTATTCCATTTCAGAAGGCTCTGACTGCAGCAGCTTTCTATAAGTTTCTGAAGCAGCCTTCAGGTCTTTTACAGCAATTCCTAAGTGTGATATTTTATTTATCATATGTAATCACTCAGTCCCTTTCTTTTTAGATAGTCAACTATTTCCTTAACTTCCTGCGATCTCTCTTTTTTGCAGACAAGCAGCCCGTCTTTTGTATTAATTACTATCAGGTCATCAGCGCCTATCACTCCCACAAATCCTTTCGTTGACATTATAAGGTTATTATGGGAATCCTTAATAAAGCTATCGCCTATTACAACATTGTTATTTTTGTCCTTTGTTCTTAGCCTGTAAACTTCATCCCAGCTTCCAAGGTCGCTCCATTTCAGGTCGGCCTTAATTACGAATACATTTTTCGCTTTTTCCATAACACCGTAATCTATCGAAATACTCTTGATTTCTGCAAACACCTGCTCAAGCACCTGCTGGTATTTGGATGTGTGGATAGACTGTTCAATTTTCTGAAGCGCATGATGAAGGTCTGGCAGCAGCTCTTTCATCTGCCGAAGCATTGTATCTGCCCTGAAAATAAACATCCCGCTGTTCCAGAGAAAATCTCCGCTTTCAAGGAAGATTTTTGCTACATCCAGTGTTGGTTTTTCAGCAAAAGTTTTAACCCTGTATATACTAACGTCACTTCCTTCCGCTTTAAAAAAGGCATCTTCGATGAACTGGATATAACCATATCCCGTTTCCGGATGTGAGGGAACAATACCGAGAGTGACAATTGAATCCTTATCTTCAACAAACTTTAGACCTGAATTAACTGCTTTTGTGAATTCGTCTACATTTTCTATCAGATGGTCGGCGGGTATAACGAACATTTTTGCCTTTTCGTCATACTGCTGCAGTATGGTTGATGCAAGCCCTATGCACGGAGCAGTATTTCTTCCCAGCGGTTCACCAATGATGTTTTCTTTCGGGATCCTTGGAAGCTGTTTCTTAACAAGATCAATGTACTGCTTGTTTGTGATTATGAATACCTGCTCTATTGGAACTATATCTTTCAGTCTCTTAATAGTAAGCTGAAGCATTGTATCGTTAGAGTTTGCTATGGGCAAAAACTGTTTTGGCAGCTTTGATGACCCATAAGGCCAGAATCTTGCTCCAACTCCGCCTGCCATTACAATTGCGTATGATTTCATTTGTTTGGTTCTATTTCAATTTCTTAGGAATCGGTGAATATCTTTACCGGGTTATTGAGATGCTGAACAAGGACATTAAAATCTTCCGGTTTTCTGTTTGTAAGCAGCATTTTAAAAGTGAAGATTATATATTTTATGATTTGCTGTATCTCAGGTTCCTGCATATCCATCCTGTAATCTTTCACATACTTTAAGAATACGTATGTTACTTCGGCAAGCTTAAGGGTATCGCTGTTCTTTATTGCGGCGGAAATCTTAGCAATAAGCCTGAGAGCATTGTTAAGCTCGCCTATTTTTTCCAGTGCATCAAATTTACTGTACTCGCCTTTTAAGTTATTTATCCCAGCGAAACTTTTTTCAAATTCTTTAATTAAATATTTCAACTTAAAATTAGCGGTTTCCAGCTGTGATTTCTTCAGGGAAGGTTTTTCAATTTCGGGCCTGTACTCAGCATTATCATTTTCGTATGTTTTGCCGTATAAAGAACCTGCCGTAGTTTCGGCAGATTCCGGATTTTTTTTCTCAATTATTGTTCCGGTATCAGACTCTGTGGTTTCAGATTGGTCTATAACGTACTCTGCTTTCTGCTCTGCGCTTATATCCTGTTTTAGTTTTTCTATCTTATCTACAATAGTATCATAGTTCAGGTAATCTTCACCCTTAATCAGACTGTTAACAAGCGCCAGGGATGAATCAAGCAGCTTGATTCTTTCACCTGTTAATATTTCCTGCTGGCTGATTGATTTTGTGAAGTAAATGTTCATTGTAAGGAAAATATCAGCTATAAGATCAAACGATAACTGCCTTGAAAGATTTGAAAGCTCACTGGTAATACCGATAATTTCTGTGGTTGACTGCAGGCATTTTTCGCTTAATTTTCCCTGCTTGTCGGCAATGCAATCCCTTAATACTGTTGCAAGCAGTTTCTCCAGAATCTTTACTTCTTCAAAGAATTTCGTTTCAAATGTATAATAAGCCTCGTTTGTAATGGCTTCTTCCTTAACATGCTTTTCATCCCGTGATGACCCCATTGGCTTTCGTACCTCTATTTCTATAACAGGAAGTATAATTGCATCTTCTGTAACTGTTTCCTCTTCTGCATGTTCTGATTCTTTTACAGCCGCTTCTTCATCGTTATCAACCTGATTGATGCTATTTTCATCGGTTTCCTCCTCATACAAAACGGAATCTTCATCACTTATGTTTTCATCATCATCTGTACCGTTAACATTTTCTTCAGATTTATTATCTGTATTTTCAATTTCTGATGTATCTGATGCTTTTTCTAATTCTTTATCCGAGTTTTCAACTGATTCACTGATGCTATCCAGTTCAAATACTTCTGCTTCTCCCGTGTAGGTTTCAGTGTTTTCAATCAGCGTCATTCCTGAATCATCTGAATCAATTTCCTGATCTGCAGCGTCAAGTTCTTCCATTTCAACAAGGTTCGTAACGTTATCATCCTCATCAGCATCTATTTTAATTGCATCTTTTGGTTTTTTAACTCTTATGATCTCTATATTATCCTGCTCTTCTTTAACATCTTCCGTAATGCTCTTAATAGCTTCCTGGACATTTTCACTTTTGTATTTGCTTATCTTTGCGCATATTTTCGCAATATTTATTTTATCATATTCAAAATTATCTTTAAGATTAAATATTGTTACCTGTGATTTATCAATTTTATCGGAAATATAGAGCAGGTATTTGAATAACAGTTCAAGCCCCGCGGTTTTACCGACTAAATATGTTATTTTCATAACATCATCAATCGCAATTACGCTATCAACCAGTTTCCTCAAGCGGTAATTTTCAGCATACTCGCTGCCCGGCGAGTTAACAACAGTATAAAGCAGGTAATTTATGTAATCCTTCTTAAATGTCATATTTTAATACAGCTATAGTTAAAAAATTATCCGTTAAGATAAACCCTCTCAACCCTATCCGCAACTGCGCAAAGCATTTCATACGGTATCTGTCCGCATATCTTAGCCAGCTTATCAGCGCCAAGATTATTTCCGTTTTCTTCACCCATCAAAAGAACATCATCACCTATTCTTATTTTATATCTTTTTCCAAGCTCAACCATTATCCAGTCCATAGTAACAGCCCCTACCTGCCGGTAAAGATTCCTGTTTATCAGCACTCTCGCCTTATTTGTCAAAAGTCTCTGGTATCCATCACCATAACCAATTGGTATTGAACCTATGAATTCGGTCTGTTTAGCAAAATATTTCCTGCCGTAGGATACACTCTCACCGCTTTCAATTTTTTTGATAAACGAAACCTTTGATTTCAAATTCATTATCGGTTTAAGTTTTATCTTGTTCCTGACTCCGCTGCCCGGATAATAACCATAGAGCAGCAGACCCGGCCTTACCATGTTGAAGTAAGATTCTTTTAGATCAAGCACTGCACCGCTGTTTGCTGAGTGTACTATGGGGAACTCAACTCCCGCTTTCCTAAGATCACCAAGCAGCTTATTAAATCTTTTTAACTGAAGTTTTGAAAATGATTTGTTCTTTTCTTCAGATGATGCAAAATGCGTAAATATTCCTTCAAGCTCAAGATTCTTTAACGAGGCTATCTGCATTATGGTCTTATATGCGCCTTTGTAATCAAGTCCAATACGCCGCATTCCTGTATCCACTTCAATATGTATTTTAAACCTGCTTTTGAATTTTCTGCTGTATTCATTCAGGAATTTTGCAGTATCATACGAAGCAACGGTTGCTGTAAGATCATGTTTGTGAAGGATTGATACATACTTTGCCGGCTCAAGTTTTGAATGTATAAGTGTTCCGAAAACAAGTATCGGGGTATTCGGAATAAGCTTCCTTAGCCTTATCGCCTCATCATAATTTGCGACACCAAGGAAATCTATCCCGAGATCAACAAGCTTTTTGCTGACTTCTTCAATGCCGTGTCCATAAGCGTTTGCCTTAACAACACCGCATATCTTTACCTTACGTTTTGGATACTCGCCGTGAATATGGCGCCTTATCTGTTCAACATTATAGGCAAGCTTCGCAAAATCTATTTCAGCACGTGTCGGATTCAAATTCTTTTATCCCCACGAAAGTGGGGATCCATTGTTTCTCTACTTGATATTCCTGCTTGTTTTGTATCTGCAGAGTCTCTTCGCTTTAAGAAGGACTCTGCGCTTCATTCTACAATCCCGGTTTTGTAAGCTTCATCAGATCAAGAACCTTGTTCAGCTCCTTCTCAGGCATAATATTCTTTGAACGTATTACATCCATTATAGATCGGTGCGTTTTTACAGCTTCTTTGGCAATCTCCGCTGATCTTGCGTAACCAATTATTGGATTCAAGGCTGTAACAATACTTATTGATTTTTCAGCATAGTCACGGCATTTCTTCTCATCAGCAATTAAGCCTGCAACACATTTATCATCAAATGCCTTCAGTGCATTCTTCAATATTTCCATCATCCAAACTATATTAAATATCATGACGGGCATCATTACATTAAGCTCTAATTGACCTGCCTGTGAGCACATCATTACTGTATGATTATTACCCATTACCTGGTATAACACTTGGTTCATCATCTCTGCCATAGATGGGTTTACCTTTCCCGGCATGATCGATGAACCCGGCTGAACTGCGGGCATGATAATTTCAGCAAAGCCTGTTGTCGGGCCGGATGCCAGTAACCTAAGATCGTTAGTGATCTTTGTCATATCAATTGCAAAATTATTTATTGCTGATGATATTTCCATGAACGGCTGCATGCTCTGCATAGCCTCAAAATAATTTCGAGTTGGCATTAATTTTAAACCTGATACCTTTGAAAGGTTCTTAGCCATCAAAGTTCTGTACTTAACGTGGGTGTTTAGTCCCGTACCAACAGCAGTACCGCCAATTCCCAGTTCTGAAAGATGTTTCTGAGTAACATTGATGAGATCATAATGCTTGCTCACTATTTCAGCATATCCTTCAAATTCCTGTCCAAGCGTTATTGGTGAAGCATCCTGCAGGTGTGTTCTGCCTGATTTTATTACTTTTGAAAATTGTTTTGCCTTCCTCTGGAGCGACTTCTGAAAATGCTTTATCACCGGAAGCAGTCTCTGTACCATTACAAGAGAAGCAAGCCTCATAGCTGTTGGAAAGGTATCATTGGTTGACTGCGCCATATTAACATGGTCATTCGGGTTTATTATCTTATAGTCACCGCGTTTACCGCCAAGTATTTCAATTCCGCGGTTAGCAAGCACTTCGTTCGTGTTCATGTTATGTGATGTACCGGCGCCCGCCTGGTAAACATCAACAACAAAATGCTCTCTGTGCTTACCGCTTAGTATTTCATCTGCAGCTTTAACGATCGCACCGGCAATTTTTTTATTAAGCAAACCAAGCTCCGCATTTGTAATAGCTGCGGCTTTTTTAATATAAACAAATGCTTCAACCATCACCGGATGAGCTTTCCATCCGCTTACGGGAAAGTTTAATACAGCTCTTTGTGTCTGTACACCATAATATGCGCTGTGAGGGATATTAATTTCGCCAAGTGAATCTTTTTCAATTCTGGTTTTCATTGAAACTTATGCCTTTCAGTGTTAATTCTGTTAAAAAATCGCAGAAATCTACTCGATTAAAGTGATGATTTCCTGCAAAATATTAGCTAATTTAACAATTAATTATCATTAGTTATATAGAAAAAAAATTATGAAAAGACTTTTTTACGTTACACTGCTGTTTTTTGTATCCTTCACAATTAGAACATACTCCCAGGAAGATACAGTTACGGTCATAGAAGATACGGTACAAACAACAGAGACAGACCCTGTTAAGCTGGAAGTCTCGAGAATAATTAAGGAAGTTAACACGCGCGCAGCGGAAATTGATAACATTATTTCAAGCGGAGAGATAAAGATAAAGACTCCCAAGGTTGATGAAACAGGTGATATTGAAATTCACGTAAAGAAAAAGGATGACCTGTGGTTTAAGATAGAAGGTCCCTTGGGAATTGATGTAGCAGTTGCACATTTTAACCGTGATAGATTTACTTTCTTTGATGACTTAAATGATGTTGTAACAACAGGCTCAACTTCAATATTGAATATCGGCACACTTACAAAAATACGCTGTACGTTTGATGATATGCTGAACTCATTTTCAGGTACGGTCAGGATATCAAAAGGAAAAAAGGATGAGCTATCAATGACAGAAGAGGGAAACCTGTATGTACTTGCATTAAAGCGCGGCACTATTACAAGGAAATACTGGGTTGATAAAGATTCATATACCGTTACAAAATATGTTTACCTCAGCAATAAGGGTATAACCCTGATTTCCTTTGAATTTTCAAACTTCGCCTCCAGCGGTTCAGGCCAATACGCAAAGCGGGTTGAAATAAGAAGGCCTAAACAAAATGAATATTTCAAACTAACAATGGAAACGGTCAGCCTGAACCAAAGCTATCTTGATTTCAAGGTTGATTATCCATACGGCGATGTAAAAATGAGAACCTGGAAGTAACTATGGTATTTTGTTGTTTTTAAAGGGGCTCTCTTTCTCTTTTTTTGATAAATTCACAGCATTTCTTATGAATAATCCAAACTAATGTACTTTTAAAGTATTTTATTATTATTTTTACAAAACAATTCAAATGTAACTTATTTAGAATATCTTAAAAATACATAAGGGGGCTGCAATGAAACTTTTACTCACATTTTTATACCTGTTAAGTATAATAAGCAATTGTTTTACCCAGGTAAGCACATTAACTATTTGCAGACATAATTTAAATAGATTCATTCCCAGTAACTCTCCTGCTTATGATACGATAAATATAGCTATCCCAAACGCTATTTCAGTTCAGGATGTAAATGTAAAGATAGATACGGTTCTATATGGGTGGGATGCTGACCTGCGCTTTCAGTTATCTCATTTATCAGCAATGGATACATTAATTCTATACCGTGGCGGCAGTGGTGATAATTTCATTGGAACAAATTTAAATGACTCCGCATCAATACCAATTTCCTCGGGTACACCGCCATTCACTGGTACATTCAGACCAGATGCGCCGCTAAGCAAATTCAATACCCTAAGCCCTAATGGAATGTGGATATTACGGATATCCGCTGACGCAGGAGGTGATACCGGCTTTTTAAAAGCCTGGTGTATCGAAATTCAGTATGATTACGTTACAGGTATAACAAACACCGGAAATATCCCACAGCAATTTTCATTAACCCAAAATTATCCAAATCCGTTTAATCCTGCTACAAAAATAAAATTTGATATAAGCGGTACATCAGCAACACAGACATCACTTTCTGTGCATGATATTCTTGGTCGTGAAGTTGAAATGATTGTAAATGAACCGCTTTTGCCCGGTACTTATGAATTCGATTTCGATGGAAGCAAATATGCATCGGGTATTTATTTTTACTCATTGGTTACGCCGCAATTTACCGATATTAAAAAAATGGTTCTGATAAAATAGCGAAGCTTTTTTTGCCTACTGCCGTAGCGGCGGCTCAGGCAGGAACCCTGGCTTGGGCGGGCTGATAAAGTGAACTGTTAAAGTATTGTTAGATTTTTAATTAACAAGGGAGCATGCTCCCTTGTTTTGTTTATATTAATTTACCCATTTTGTGGGATTAACTCTACATTTATTTTATTAAAGCAAATTAGTATTTTGGCTTATGGCTAAAATGAAAACCGAATGCAGCTGCGGTGTTATTCATGAATTTGATGGGGAAATTGCTAAGAAATTTGAAGGCGGTGTACCTGAATATATTGATTGCGGCGAGTGTCCCGTTTGCAGTCCGGAACTGCTTGAAAAACCGGAAGATCATGAAGATGAAGCTTATAAGGAAGAAGCTGATATAGAAAAACTCCTGAAAAATGAAGGTATCGAAACTCTTGATGATTTTGATGATATTGATGTGGATCTGGAGGATGAAGATTACTGATCACTAAAAAAGACCCGTTAATCAATTAACGGGTCTTTTTTATTTAAAACTAAATTATATCTTTTTATTCGTTATAGAGTCCCTGCGTCGTAGGCTGCTTCGCCATGAAGCGAAACATCGAGACCTGTCCTCTGTTCTTCTTCAGATACTCTGACAGGGGTGATCAGGTTTATCAGCCAGAGCATCCCGTAAGTGAATACAAAAGCGTAAACTGAACTGATAAGTATTGCAAGCAGCTGAACTTTAAAAAATTCACCGCCGCCATGCAGCAAACCGTTTGAGCCTGCTGCGTTTATTGTTACTGTACCAAATATTCCAAGCATGATAATTCCAATAAGTCCGCCAACACCGTGAACACCCCACACATCAAGTGCGTCATCCCACTGAAGTTTGTTTTTCAGCGCTACAGCAAAGTAACATATTATTCCGGATGCTATCCCGATAAACACGGCAGCCCTTAGTGATACATAACCTGCTGCGGGAGTTATTGTCGCAAGCCCGGCAACAGCGCCGGTTAATAACCCTACAAATTTTGGTTTCTTTTCCAGCCACCATGAAATAAACAGCCAAGTTATTGCTGCAAATGATGCTGCAACATCCGTATTCAAAAAAGCGGCGGCTGTCACGCTATCAACAGCAAACTCACTTCCGGCATTAAAACCATACCATCCAAACCACAGTAAACCGGTTCCAAGCGCAATTAACGGGATACTGTGCATCCCCGGATCAGCGGCTTTTCTTCTTCCGATATAAAGAACTGAAGCTAGCGCCGCAAATCCTGCAATATTGTGAACTACTATACCGCCGGCAAAATCTTTTACTCCCCAACTGGCTAAAATACCACCACCCCATATCATATGAACAAATGGGAAATAAACCATGAGCAGCCAGAGTGTTAAAAATATTAAATAAGCTTTGAACTTTACCCTGTTTGCAAATGCGCCTGTTATTAGGGCTGGTGTTATAATTGCAAACATCATCTGATAAGCTATAAATACATATAAAGGTATTCCCGGGTTTATCGGGCTTGGAGTCGTGGGGGTAATTCCTGATAAAAACGCCATTTTAAAATTACCTATTATTCCACCGATATCAGTACCTGTTGCCATATCACCGCTAAAACACATCGAGTAACCAACAATGAACCAAATAACAGTTGTTATACCCATTGAAACATAACTTTGCATCATAATTGTGAGAACATGTTTCCTTCCAACCAAACCGCCGTAAAAAAATGCGAGACCCGGCGTCATAAGCATAACTAAGCTTGTTGCCAAAAGCATAAATCCTGTATTGCCTGTATCAAACATATTATAACTGCCTCCTTTATGAAATAACTTCGTTTATTTCAAAAACAATCCGAACAATATAACAAAATTAATATTTAGAAAATATCTGAACAATGAGATAGGTCATAAAACTAAATGTTCTGTATCATTTGTTATTTTATGCTATATAAGTTATTTTTGAATTATTCACCACAGTTCAATTAAAAAAAAGTACTGAAATAATGAAATATAGACTATGTTATTTTTTGCTATTATTTGTTTTAGTTTTTAATATTTTCGAAATATCCTCACAGGAAAAAGAAAAAAAGGGTTTGTTTGCCGGATTTCCGGAGGAACTCTCCTTAAGCGGCTATGTTGATACCTACATCGCATACGATAACGACAAAGGCAACCCTATCCGCCAGTTCTCAGCAATTGCTCCATACAGGGATGAGTTCAGGATAAATTTTGCCATGTTAGCGTTAAGATATTCATCTAAGATAGTTCGCGGTAATGTTGTAATTCAGTTCGGCGATATCCCGAAGCTCAACTGGCCCCAGGCGCCTAATGAATATCTCCAGTATATCCAGGAAGCAAACATTGGAGTATCACCGGGTAAAAATTCCTGGTTCGATGCAGGATACTTCCTCACACACATAGGCGGTGAAGGTATGATACCTAAATATAATTTCTTCACTTCGCTTTCATTATGCACTTATTTTGAGCCAATTTTTCAGAGCGGCGTTAAATATTCTTATACAGGCAAAAAGTTCTATACTTCATTAATGATATTAAACGGGTTTAATGTACTTGCTGATAATAACAAGAACAAATCTTTCGGATTGCAGATTGGATTCAAGCCAAACGAAAAAGTTGATTTTACATTCAACAATATCACCGGTAACGAAATGCCCTCAGGTACTGAAGGTAAGACAAGAATATATAATAATCTTGTGATAAAGCTATTCCCGGCTAAAAAACTTGATGTAATTCTTTGCGGCGATTTCTGCATGCAGGAAAAATCAAAAATTGATGATCCAAACGCATCGGGCTCAATGTTCTCTGCATTTGCATCGCTTAAATTCAGGGCTGCAAAGAAAGTTGCATTGATGTTAAGAGGTGAAATATTTCAGGATAAAGATGGCGTTATGTCACCAGTTTATCCAATTGCAGGTGAATCCTCGAGTGGTTTAAAGGCTTTTGGTGTATCTGTGGGCACTGAATATAACCCGACTCCAAATTCTTACTTCAGGCTTGAAGGCAGATATCTATCCGCTGATTCTCAGCAGCAGATATTCTACGAACAAAAAAATACCCGTTCCGAGGTAATCTTATCCGGCGGGATAGAATTCTGATATTTCGTAAGAAAAGGAGAGTTAAACTCTCCTTTTAATTATGTTTAATACAGCATTTCGCAATTTTGATATATCACTTGTTTCGCTATAGGCAAAACATGTTTTTACATGTATCTTTGTAATAGTAATTTTCATCCTTATAAAATTATTCAAATAAAAATTAATGAAACAAAAATTATTTACCTTATGAATTTTATACAATAAATACATCTTTTATTTACAACGAATATAAACCGCTGTTTCTTTAACTGCTTTTTTCCTAACTAGCTATTTATTGAACCATGCGGCAGGCAAAGGACTTTAATCAGTCCTTTGTCTTTTTATTTCTAAACCCAGGATTTGCATTAAATTTGCAAAATAAAAAAAGCCCGCGCAACTGACGGGCTTGTATCTTTTGTAATTGGTATTTTAGAATTAATATTTTATAGTTTCATAGTTTCTACTTTACTGATATTAATAATTTGAGGTGCTGTTGTATCTTCACTTGCGATCAGATCTTTAATAGTCATATTCTTCAGAACACCATCAACAGCGCCTTGCAGCATTTGCCATAATGAACGCACTGAGCAATCAATTGAATGCGTGCATATGCTTTCTGTACCGCTGTGGTCATTACAGAATTCATCATCAAAAAGCTTGCCGCCAAGCGAATCAAGTACATCCTTAACCAAAATTTCATCAGCCGGGCGGCTTAAAGTATAACCGCCAATTTGTCCGCGGGAGCTTGCAAGAAATCCGCCAAGCCTTAGCGCACGCAGTATCTTTGCTGTGTTATGTGTGGTTATCCCTTCGGCTTTGCTTATTTCAGGTATAGTGAGCCCCTTATCGGCTTTTTCCCTGGCAACCCGAAGTAAACATCTTAACCCGTATTCTTCCTGTGTACTGAATTTCATAATCCTGAACGGAGTGAAGGATCCATTTTTATATTAATAGTTATAGTGTTAAAATTTTAATTACCGCTGTACTTCGGAATCTTTGAACCGCATGCTTTGGCGTGAAGTATCGCATCATATTGCTCTTTTGGAACAGAAGGGCCGGTGAATGTGCAATGCTCATTGAAAGCAGCAGTCAGCTCTTCTGCAACCATATCAGCTGTCTTGCCTTCGATATTCATTCTCTGCATTAAAAAAACAAGCTCACCTTCTTTAAACAGCGCCATATATGGTGATGACGGCGGTATTCCCGGGAGATATGAATTCCTTAAATGGTCAACTGCATCTCTATCCTGTCCTGCAAATACTGTAAGCACCCTGTTAGGTATAAGCTTATTCTGCAGGGCAAGTGTTACACCGGGCCTTGCGCTTCCTGCTGCGCATCCGCAAACTGAGTTAATCATTACAAATGATGTACCTTCTTTTTCGCCAAGATATTTATCAACATCAGCTGGTGTTAATAATTCGATAAATCCTGCTGCTGTTAATTCATCTCTCATCGGCTGAACCGCTTCGGGATCGT
>JBDTNV010000050.1:0-17538 GCA_039933555.1 Ignavibacteria bacterium | reverse complement strand
TGAACAATTTGGGAGAAGAATTTAAAGGGATTTTGTTGATTATGAGCTAAAAATAGCACTTCCACATCCTCCCGAACTTACGTTCAAACGGACTGAGCCACACCACGAAAATTACTTATCTATACAAACATTGTAATACAAACCTAGTAATTTTCGGGTAAAAATAATTTATGCAAATAACCGCAATTACCATAATATAAAATTTGCGGAATTTAAAATTTAATTTGAAGGTCTTATATCTTCAATCTGGTCAAATTTCAGATTACTCCAGCCTTCACCTTTGCCGGCTTCTTTGTACCTGCCTATCCATAAAAATGTTTTCCCGTTAAGCCATCTTGCTCTCTGGTATGAGCGCTGAACGAGTACGCCGGCACGCGGCACTTCTTCTTCGTTAATAAAGAATGGGGCGGATTTTTCAGTTAATACAACCCCCCGGGCGCCGGGCGAAGCAGGCATCTGCGCCCTTTGAAGCGAGATCTCACTTATATTACCGTTAAGGTGTACCGGTATGAAAGGAATCCAGTTATCAGGAACAGTTGTACCTAAGACATACTTTATCTCTGAATTACCAACAGGAGTTATATTTTCTTTTTCAACTTCCTTCAGTGCAAGCTCGTTCCCTCTTACTCCCTTACCTATATGTGAAGGCACAATATTCTCTACTGCCCAAACCATGTTAGCCATTTCATCTCTAAGGAAATTTACTTTCTCAATTGGTTCGCTCTCAAGTGATTTAGTTAATGCAGGTACAAGGTAAAATGAGTTACTGATTTCTTCTGTTGCATTTCTATCAGAATGATGGAACATTATCCATTTATGCCAGTCACTCTCCGATCCCTTTCCGGCAGGTTTAATTATAATATGCTGGCCGAATACATCGGTTATCATTATATTCTTCATTTCGCAGATAGTATTTATCTGCAATGGATATGGAAGCATAAACCAGTCATTTGAATATATCAATCCGAACTCGGCGAAAAGCAAATGCAGCAATCCTGTTGTAGAAGTATCAATTTTTCCAAAATCTGTCCGGTTCTCTTCCATTTCCCAGAACCTTGGATTCGGCATTCCTTTGAACTGAATAGTATTCGGTATAAAAGAAACCAGGTTCTCACTTTCAGTAATTAGAGCTGGTTCAGGCTGTAATGTTACTTTTTTCCCGGCGGCATAATCAAAGGAATACCAGTCAAGGTGTCCTTCATAATACTTATCAGCAGTAAATGTCTTTTGCTTTTGCCCGGTTGATGCTGTTGAGGCATCAAAATTATATTCAAGCTGCTGATGTATCCATGCTGAATCATTTTCATTATCAGACTGACTGTAAAGTCTTTTATACCATGAATTAAATACCTGTGCAATATTTTTCAGTGCAGAGGGGTTTGCCGTAGTATCAGCCCATGTATCAAAGGAGCCATTGTTTATATCAATAATTAGCTTAATACCATCAAATATTTTTTTCTCTACAGCTGCAAGAAGCTGCAATGCTTCAGAATCGTTTGCATGTATATCATATTCAAGCGGATATTTAGTTATGAGTCCTGCAGTATAAACTTCCAGTGTATTTTTCCTCAGGAGCCGCATAAAATACCTTCCTGACTGTACACTTAAATACAGATCAGGCTTTATGGTTTCTCTTTCAACTTTCACTTCAAGCGGTATATTTTCATCATACTGAAAGCTCCTGTTCCCGGGAAAACCTATCCTGTCAATTTTGTCGTGAACTCCGTATATCTGGGCAGTTACAGGACTCCCGGCATCTTCACCCTGAAACTCACCAAACTGCCATTGCCTTGTAAGCATCCACAATGGATCCCTTACTTCAGCTTTAAGACTGCGTGTGAAATCCTCGGTCCTGGGTGTGGCTTCAAGTCTGTTGTATGCCGTAATAGATGGTCTCCTGTATATTTCCAGGAACAACGGGCTTATCAGTTCATAATTAATTTCAGGCATTTTGTATTGTTAAAACAATTAATTTTTTATATATCCAAAGCAATCATTGTGGTTGCAATTGTATTATAGATGAATGCAATATTCATACTGTAATCCAGGGAAACATTCATATCGTACTGGTTAAATTCAGATATAACAGCAGGCAGCAATGATGATACTGCAGGCGGAGCATTCTTATCCAGAATCATTGGCTCAATTGCCCTTGTTTTTGCCCTGTGAAGAGTATCGTTCAGTATGCCTACAAGGTTCTCCCACTTCCATCCACCGGTAACCTCGGGTGTAACAGCAAGTAATAAAGCCTGCGGTGGAACTGCGTTTGGCTGATTGTAATTAAATGCTATCCCTGTTATTTCATCTTTGGCTGGAATAACCTCAGTCCAGTCGTCCAGCAAAATTCCGGACTGTTTGACACCGCCTGTGAAAGCGGAATTACCATGAGCCACTACTGAGATAGTATCCCGTGTGATATTGAAAGGTTTGTTATCAGGCGATGATTCATCAAATTCAGGGAACTCAACAGCAAGCCAGCTATCTTTTGACCTGTATGGAAGCTGTACAGGCAGTGAATTGTTCTCTGTTGAGTTGAAAGCTTCAATCAAAGTCCTGGCAATTTCCCACTTGTGCAGTTTTTTTCTTACATGCGCAACACTGTGTATCCACTCATCTGATACGAACTCCATTTTCAGGATATCCTTTGCATATTTAAGAAGCTGGTCCCTGTCACCATCGGAAGCCAGCACATCGGTTTCGTTGTTATAATAAAAGAGAGGCATTAAGTTAAACTGTTCACCGAATATAAGCTTACCTGCTTCAATGAGGAGCTTTACTTTCAGGTCAGCTTTTGGCTCTGCCACTGAAAGATCAATTTTCTCTTTTGATTTGGTAATATATTGCTGAACAACTCTAAGAACAGATGCTCCCTGCTGGAGCAAAATTGCTTTCTTATCATCTTCAAGCGCGCTCAGCAGTTTTGGGAACGCATCGGGAACACCGAAAATTGCGATCTTCGCCAGTACATTCTGCAATTCATTTACTTCAGAGTTAGTGAAAATAAACGGAATATCACTGAAGCTTAAATTATTTTTCACCAGTTCATCAGCTGCTTCGGCAAGTTTTGATACTATAACTGTGCCGCTTGAATCGATCTGTATAATTGTAGCGCTAATATCTATTTCTTTCAGGTCTGTAAGCGCGGAGTTCAGAGAATCAAACGCCTCCTGGATCCTTGAAGAAAGATCAGTTACATCATAGCCTTTCGGATTATCAGGATCTTTTGAGCTTGTCTTTGCAGGGGGTTCAAAGTCCTCGGCCGTCAGATGTCTTGAATCGGTAACTAAGGATTTTAGCATTCTGATAAGCGGTAGGATCTGTGCCATGGTTTTTTTGTCTGCGATACCTTCAGGTTTTGCAAACTCGATCTTCACCATAACACTGTCATCAATACCTTTTAGAAGCCTGTAAAAATATGCTATACGGCTTTCAATTTCGGTTGCACCTCCGTCAAGCTCATTCCCTATTATATATATCAGATCAACCGGCTGGAGCATCAGGTCACTTAGCTTTACTGTTTCGCTTCCAAGCTCATTGTTATTGTCATCAAAATGTGATGTTCTGCAGATAATATCGCCCGGATCTCCAAGGCTTGTGCCAAGCCATTTGTTTAATCCTGCCACACACTTGGCACGGGTAGTCATTGGAATTAAGGGCCATGGATTTGATGCCGGGTTTACCGCATCAAGCGTTTCAAAGTGCAGAGTGACCCTGTTAGTGAAAGTAAAATTGCTGCTTCTCGGAGTATTTATCACATCAATTTCAGGCGGCACATGTACGTCTTTTAATGTATTAAGAACCGCGCCTGTCCTGTCAAAATTTCCCTGTACAAGCTGGTAAGCGCTCTCTGAAAGCATCAGGTCTTTTATAGCATCGACTGTATCTGACAACCTGTCCTTCTCATGCTCGATTGCATTTACCTGGTCAGAGTTTAGTCCTTCAAGCCCCTTTACACCATATGGATACGCCAGAGTCGTCTCGCCCAATGTTAAACCATCAACAACACTATATGTAGGAATTGTTTCTGCAGTAGTATCATCGCTGCCCTGCTGCTTTATAATGTTCTGTTTTACAGGGAAAGCCTCCCTGAAATTATATATGTAAAGGTTCAGATTTAACGCAGGATTTGCGGAGCTCCTGTCATGCAGACCTCTTTCAAACTGGTATCCAAGAAGCACTTCTATCTGCTGACCATTCCTTAATCCCTGCAGAATAAAAAGTGCTCTTCTGACTCTTTCTGAAGAAAGGTTTACTGAAAACAGTTCGGGATTTGTTTTATCCGCATTACTCAAATATGCGCTTCTTAATAAAGCAGAAGCTGAAGCGTGGTTAAGTGAAGGTGAATGCACAAACCCTCCGTTATCTGCATATTCATATACCGGAATATCGCCTGCTGGCCTGAGAAGTTTCGGGATTGTATTAATATTAGCTTTTGTTCTTTGTTCTGGTTTTATATTCTCAACCCAACCGTATGAGCCAATGTAAATTCCTTTTTTCCTGTTGTCATCTTTAACGGTTACATTCCTCTGGTTATTAAGCCTTAAAGAAAACATGGCAGTCTGCCATGCATCTAACCTGTATGTACAAAGGTCTATGTGCTCTGAAAAACACCTTTCAAGTCTTGCAGTCGGCATGTCAGCAAGTGTTTCCAGAGATTCTTTCATTTCCTTTAAAAATGCAGCATCACTTTCCTGGAATATTCCGGGTCCAAGTAAATAATCCGCGATCGCAAGATCTTTTTGGATATGATCCTTCTCTGCAATTTCAACTTTAGCTTTCATTACTTCCCACTTGGTTAGGTCACCTTTGGGAAGTATGTTATAAAAGTTCTGGGGCTTAAGAGTATGTTCAACAGGTATCATCCTTTTAGTGAACCACTTTACAGACTCTTTGTGAAGCTGAAGT
Source organism: Ignavibacteria bacterium (assembly GCA_039933555.1). GTDB lineage: Bacteria > Bacteroidota > Ignavibacteria > Tepidaquicellales > OLB5 > OLB5. The sequence continues at coordinate 12,633 of JBDTNV010000050.1, read as the reverse complement.
AATAACGCATGCCTTAGCTTCATATATAGCAGTGCTGTTGGAGTCACCGCTGAGCCAAAATCCTGTTTTTCAAGCTTTTCAATTGTAGATGCCTCGTTCAGCCAGTTAATATAGTTTTTCCCGGTTGCTTCATCATAAAACCTGATAAGCTCAGATTCAGAAAGTGGTACATTATCTATAAGATTTGCGCTATCTAGTCTCGTGTTATAATGCTGGTAAATGAGCTTTAATAATTGCGGAGTTTTCTTATAATTTCCGTTTGCATTTTTCAGTTCATAGCCAAGATCCTCGATAAAATTGATTATTCCAAGTGATTTAAATGAGTTTGAGATAAGGTCGCCAAAATACTTCCCGTCCCATTGGAAATCATCAAGATTCTGCAGATATTCAGAACTGTACGCTATGCGCTGATAATACGCTGCTGAACCGGGCTGAAGTCCAAGAACATTCATTAATACTTCAGAAGCATCCGTACCGGGTTTGCCAAAGTACATAAGCTCACCGGACATTTTATCCCACTCACCCTGCAGGTATTTCAAAATATTCTGCACAGTACCAAGGTATTTATTATTATAAAGCTCTGACCTTGGTTGCCATTTCCATTTTGTAAAATCGCTGGTCAGTAAAATGCCATAGGGCTGATCGCCTACCCTGATAGCAGGTAATGGACCTCTTCCGGTTACATAATTTGTAAAGAAATTCCTGGTAAAATCTTTGGAGTCTTCTCCCAGAACAGGATCAAGCAGTGATTCAAAATAGTACCCCAGGGTTGCAGGGTACAGCGCTTTGTTCATAGCAGATGCTTCTGCAAAATCTTTTTTATCACTGTGCTGAATATACTGAAGCGGTGCATAATCAATTCCCAGTGATTCAGCCAGTCTCATTCCATCGCAATTTTTATCGTCAAAATTTGCGGGATCAAAAAGCGGGTCACCTGTTTCTACAAAATAGCTGATACTGCTGAAGGGATCGTTTGAGCTGTAACCCGAGCCATCCTCTTCTGTATTATTTGTAGGGCTGCCCTGCGGGATTATGGAAAATCCTTTTGGGGAGTAATGATGGTTATCTATGAGGTCTTCTAATTCTTTTTTACTTTCACTTTCGTCTGATGAAATATTTGCGCCTAGTACTAATATCTTATCATAACCCCGGGTATCATAAGGCGCATTAAGGGTAACTTTAAACCCCATTCCGCACTCAACTGCTTTATCGAAATCAGATGCCCATGAAAAACTATCGCCAAAGAGCAGTTTATCATTTTCAGTTTTAAATGAGCTTTCGCTCTCAAGAGGGTCAGGACCAAGCTGAAGAACATCTGGTATATTCCTCCCTACTATTTCATCAACAATGTTTTCTCCCTGGTAAAGCATTACTACGAATTTATCAGGAAGTATCCTTGTCCTTGGCGCCCTGCTCCATGCGCTGGTTTTTGTAATATCATGAACAGGAAAGACAGCCTTCATACTTAATGTATCTGTCAGAATTGAATCAAGTTTGTTTTCTGTAACAAGTTTAAGGAAATCTTGATAATCATCGTTATTAACTGCAGTATCCAATCTCAATTTAGACTGTTCATCAGCAAGTTTTACTGAAATTTCATCTATTATGTCAGGTTTTACATTCTTCAGAACATTCACCAGGCTTAACCCCTGGTATTCAGTTAATATGTTTTCATAATTGGTTGGTTTATTTTCTTTGACTATCCATGCAGAGCGCTGTGGTGTGTATATAGCGGCAAGCATGTTCCATGCATCTTTCTTCAGACTTTCTTTTTCAGTTGTCGCAAAATCTGCTGTTAACAATCTGAGCCAATAAAGCTGTCCGGCATCAATTTCCAGGTCTGTCAGTAACTTCTCGTGGGTGTGGACAGCAATATCATCAGGATAAACCCTTATCCAAAGCTCTTTTACCCTGCCTTCGGTAATAAAACGTGTTTCAATTCTAAGCGGGAAAAGTAAAAAGGGGATATTGTCATTCAATTCGTTTGTTACATATTTTGGATGCTGCTGGACATAAATGGATTCTATTACTTCAAGGAGCCCTGCATTGATTGCAGAAAGCTCTTTTTTCTTTTCCCTGTACGTGCGTTCTGCTTTATTCTTATTCTCACTCAGTTCGTCATTATTTGTAACAGGTGCAGATAGCTCTTTGAGTTCAGATTTGAGATTATTTGTCTTTCCTGTTACTCTTTCTTTTTCACTTATTATTTTTTTATTTTCTGCAACTGCATTTTCTCTGCGGCTCTCGTATATTTTCTTTTCATCTTCGGCTTTAGAAAGACTATCCTCAAGCTCGCTAAGCAATCCCTGAAGCTCTTTTTTCTCAGATTCAGCCTCATTTAATTTCCTCTCGTCAAGTGGTTTGCCCTGTCTCAGTTCTTCTGTGATCATGTTAAATGATTGTATCCTGCCATTTACAGCCTCAATTTTGTCCTTTAAATATATAATTTGATTTTCCTTTTCCCTGAGCTTTGCTGAGATCGAATCTGTTTTTGTAAGACTTCTGTTTAATTCGATAATTTCTCTTTCAAATTCTGAAATCTGCTGTTTCAGCCCCGTAGCTTGTTCATTCCTCTCAACCGGATAAGTTGCAAAATTCTGTTTTTGTTTATCAAGAGCTTTCTGCAGCCTTTGAAGTTCAAGCTGGGCTGTGTACTGACTTTCCTCAGCTTCATCTCTTCTTCTGCGCAGTTCTTCTGCTTTTTTTAATTTTTCTTTTAGAGAAGGCATTTTATTTTGAGCTTATTTCTTGTTTCATATTTTTCCAAGCATATCTTTTGAATGAACCGCAACCATAACAGGTTTCTGAAAAAGTACATAAGCCATGTTAGCAGAATTTACTCCCCATTTATCCGGAGAATTATCTGTTGGATGAAAACCTGCCGGCCTTATGCCTGATTTAATAAACTTAACTTCATCGGTGAACTTATCCCACGCGAGATCATCCCATGATACACCATCTGTGCCCGCATTGTAATTTATATCCATTCCAAAACGCGGCTCTCCCGGTACTTCCTGGATAATAAAGAACCACCCCAGATTATCAGTAAAGCCATCAGTAAGCTCATCACCTTTTGCTTGGAGTATAGTAAGATCAAATCCAAAAAATTTTACGTCCGGCTTTACTTCGGCTCTGTATAACGGGAACTTGATCTCTTTTGCGAACTGCTCATCAGTCAGCTCGAGATTTATCTTTGGAAGGTCATCAGGTTTATCACCAGCAACAGCTTTTTGCGCGTAGATAACTGTGTTTGGATAGTGCTTGAACAGGTCTCCCCTTATCATTAATACAGTTTGTTCAGCATCACCCTCTTTATCCCTGTTATTATGCCTCCCAAGGTAACTGGTTTTGGACCACGTGTGGATAGGCTTTATATCTTTATATTCTTCAGTTACCTCAGCTTCTGTTTTACCTGTATTGGGAATAATGACGCCCTTTACATCCCAGAACTGCCTGAAATAACTTCCCCTCTGGTCTGTTGGATACTCTCTCCATAGAAGCTCTCTTCCCATTTCATGGTTCAGCCCTACAAGATATGATTCTATGAATTTCTGGTTTGTTTTCAGAAGTGAGATCGTGTTTTCCGGTATCAGTTTAAGATTCGGTATCAGAAGCTCGGATGAAATATCAACAAGTTTCTTGTACATTGGGTCTTCGAAATCCGGGTAAGCCATTGCAGGATTTATATACTCCGGTTCATTTAGTTTTATATAACCAGGGAATTTCACCAGGGAAACAAGCTTCAAAGGGAATGAAGTTTCGGGGTGAATCGCTTTGCTCAGCTTAAGGTATGAATTTTTCAGATCTAAATTTTTATAGACTTTTTCAGGTGCTTTAATTGTAAGACGAAGGCTAAGATCAATAGCAGCTTTTCTGAAATTCTTTGCTTCTAAGCTATCGCTTCCGCCGGATAATTTAGTAGGTATCAAAACTGCATTATCTTCATCCAGCTTGAGTGTAAAATCAGGTTTCGGCGAAGCGTTATAGAAGGCTTCAAGTGTTTTTGTGCTGTCAGTCAAAATATCTTTTGCTTCTGTTTTCATTTTGGCATTTTTCACCAGCAGGTAAGATGCGGTTGTAACAACAGCCAGCCCGATGAACAAAAGCATCATCCCCGAAACAAATGCCAGGATCAAAAATAAAACTATCAAAAGTATAATGATCCACATGCTGTTTTTTAATAACCATTTTATCCAACCCGGAAGATTAACTGGAAATGCTTTTTCGATCAGTCCTTCAATTGAAGGAAGTGAACCGGGAGTTGTCTTTGGCGGCGCTGCTGTTAATAATCCATCATTGATATTATTTACAAGTTTCTCATATTTGAATGTACCCGCCGTATCAAGCTTTCGCATATTTGCGCCATTAGGTCTCATAAGCCTTCTGAATGCTCCTGAGAATACTGCAGAAGGCAGCTTGCTTTCATTTATCTGGTGATAAATGGTTGTTGGACTTCCCATTACTTTTTTATGTACAGGATGGCTAATAGCAATCAGTTTTGTTTCCTCAACTTTTGAAAAGAACTTTTGTGTATACTTTATGCCAACAGCCATTGTAAATTTAGTTTCCAGTATCTTCCTGTTAGCTTCAAGGATCTTTTCTACCTGCGACCAGGCTTTCTTCATATAGCTTTCCTGGTTTTTCTGGATAACAAGTGTCCCGAAACCGGATGATACTCTTGAACGGGGATCTTTATTAAGATCGTGAAGCCACTTATCATTATCTATATCAAGCAGTATCTGGTCTGTCTTTATCTGCCTAGCGTGATTAACTCCGTAAAAGGGAACAGTAATTATTGGATCTTCAGTAATATTAGCAGCAGCAGTTATTGGCAGGTTTACAATGTTTTCAAGCTCTATTTGAAATTGCATTTCATCTGGCGGATCCGGAAAAACTGTGGAAACCGTAGATGGTGATTTTAACGCTCCTTCAAGCCCGATCAGATCGGGCTTTGTTCCCGGGATCTCTCCTGTTCCATCTGCTTTTACAAAGCCAGGCTTTGAACAATCCATATCCCTTATACCTATTTTCGGGTCCATTGCCCGCGGTTCAAGCAATTTGACCAGGTATTCAAAATCTACATTTGTGCCGGTCCTGAAGAACCATTCATAGTAAACAGGAAATTCCTTTTCTTCTGTGGTATCATCCCAGGAAGAAAGCTGTGCATTAATACCTTCTGTAGGCAAGGTTAATCCGGCTAGCCTGCCTGTTTCAAATGCTGGAACAACAAATGCATAATAAGGGGTATTCTCTTCAAGTTTTCTGGGACTCATCAGGCGGCTGAATATCTTATCAGGATCATCATTGACTGTCTTATTCAGGGAGAGCAGAAATTCTTCTATGTTCGAAAGTTCTGACGAAGGAATATCAGCATTGCTGTGAACGTGAGCCCAAAGCCATGTATCAAGATGAGGCGGGTATGCTTCTTTCTTCTTAATCATTATTGAAGGAAGCGGGCTTTGCTGCTTTGTCCTTTCAAATTCATCTTCTTTTAATACGAATAGATATAACCAGGGCCTCAATTTTTCTCCCTGCGGACCGGCAGGAGTATATCTCCACGGAAAATCTTCGTCATAAAACTCAACGAATGCAAGATAGTTAGGCTCGAAATCGGTTATCCAGCTAATAGGCTCAGTCCTGATGACCATATTCCGGTTCACACCTATAATATCACCTGGACCAATAAGTGTAAAATTCTTGCTGACCTGATCAGAATTTACTTTTACAGAAACAGGTATTTCTGCACGCTCTATAGCAGTACTTGAGCCTGTTCCAAGATCGTCATTCGGTGGAATGCTTGAAGAGAGCCCTCTTCTTGCCCAAGAATGAAACTGGTATCTTGCTATTTCTATACTCATACTTCGTTCATTTCGTATGTTGATAAAACCTGTATCTTGTTTTTAAGTTCAGGTTTCTTAGAGATCAGTTCATTATACTTCTGGAATACTTCAGCCTGAGAGCCTGCTTTGAATCCTGAATCATAAAGTTTCATATCTGAAACATTTGCAATCCCGTACTCTTCACTTGCAACTGAAAGCGAATCTGGGGCATTTGAAGACTGTTTATTATTGTAATAAGAAAGTGTTGATTGAGAAACAGCGCTTCCTTTTGTTGTAATATTGAAAAGATCTTTTACATATTTATACAATCCACCGAAAACGAGCTTAAAATTCTTTTTTCTCAGATACATGAGTTCGTATTCTACAGATTTTTCCACAACAGCAGCTGCAAGAAGTCCGGATGAAGAATTGACTTCAAAACCGCTATTCATACTTTCAAATGATTTCCTTGATATCTTTTCAGTATCACTCATTTCTGTAAAATTCGCGGGTGCAAACAGTTCCTTTAAAGTAACAGAAGCCATGTTAAGTGTATCGCTCTTTATATCCGAGATTGAGAACCTATCTGCACCATCAGGTACTTTATTTCCGAACTTATTGATAGTATAATCAAGAGGAACAAGACGTTCACTGAATGATAGGACACCGGATGGGTGCACTACTATGCTGTCTTCAGGCGGTTCGATTTTCTTTATCGTTACATGAAGATTACTTGTAGCAGGAAGATCTGCTTTCCAGTTCCTGCTGTCGTTGAATTCAGTCTTAAGAAGCTCAAGTACATTGATCTTATCAGTTTCAATTGCGCCGGGTCCATCACCCCAAGTTTCATGAAAATGGATCGTTATATCGAAGAACAGTATTGTGAAGCTGGCTTCACCTTCAACATCCCATGGTGTTGGCCCGGCTATTGAGCCTCTGAGGCGAATTCCCATGAGAACATTAGTTCCCTCTCTTAAAGCAAGACCGGCATAGATCTCAGCAATAAATTTAAATGGCTCAAACTGAAATAAAACATCAAAACCTATATAACCCCAAACATTGAATCCGCAGGCTTCAGCATACAATTCTGCTTTAGCTCCAAACTGCACAGTATTAGAGGTTATGGCAAAATATGCTTGTATAGTTATTCTTGGATTTTCTCCAGAAAGCAGGCTGATAGTAAGCCTTGTCATGTTTTGAAGATCCGGTGGCGCTTCGGTAAATGCCGGATGAAAACCTCCAACGCTAAGTATGAATACTGCAGGGCTTCCCCATGATATACGCAGAGCCATATCGCCTGTTAAAGTAAATATCAGCAGTCTTGAATCGAAAAGGCTGGCATCAAATGATATGTATTTGTTTTCAAAATCTATTACACCTAAGAAGTTGACCTGCAGCTTAAGTATATCTGCATCTTCGGTTGGTAGTACAAGCTTCAGAACTCCCAGAATAATTATTCTTGGCTCAGGAAGCTCCAGCAATAATCCTAATTCCAAAGTTACCAGCGATGGAGTACCCCAACCGATCTTTGCCATGGGACCAACAATAAAATGTCCTTCGTATATTGGGAATACCTGTTTAAGATCGCTTACTATCCTGTTTATATTTGCAACAACATCTTCAGGGAAGAGAATGCTTTTTATTGTTCCGGTCTTAACACCTTCGCGGAGGATCTCAACTTTGGTTGTTCTGTTGAGTCCTAACAGACCACCTACTCCATTTAGTGTAAAACCAAAACCAAGCTGAATAGGTGAAAACTCTGCTGTAATAATAATCAGAAGTGAGAAGCCATCGCTTCCATCAGGCATCTTTGTATTAATAATGCCTATTGCCTTCAGGCTGAACATGTTCTGCACTTCAAGCTCAAGCGCTCCCATATATTCACCCTTCTCAAAATCAAGATAAAGGTATCCGCCGCCTTTTACCACTCCAGTATCTATAGATAAACCAATTCCATTTGGCGGTTTAAATCCTAGCTCTATTCCAAAAGGTCCTGCATTACCGCCATCAAACACCAATTGCAGGCTTATGCCAATTCCCTGAACAACAAACTGCAGGGGACCAAGGTCACCGGCAATATTTGCTCCAATTTCCAGCTTAACTTTAGGAGGGGGAGTAGCTACATCTCCTACCAGCCTTATCTGCATCTCATCAATTGAAATTGGACCAAGGCTGATGTGAGGATGAAGCGCCACTTCAAAACCGCCGCCACCCTTAAATTTGACTCCACTTACACTTGACCAAATTAACCCAAGAGGGAGGTCTAATTTTGCCTGCCCCTCCCCGAGTATGCTTTTTATGAAACCATCTGACTCGCCGGCCTGGATTATCAAAGCTAATCCATTAAAGTCAAATCCCAGGATGACTTCGGGCTGTGAATCTGTAAATTTAAATTCAAAATCAAAAGCAGCATTCAGCATCTCAAGCCTTGTTGCTCCTGCACTGCCAAGTAATATGGCCGGGGATGCAGGACGGAAATCTATTCCTATACCAAACCCAAAATCCGGTAATGTACCGTCAGCAAAAGGATACTTGATATCGATAAGCTCAGGGGTAATTATAAAACCAAATAAGGAAGCGATATTAGAACCTGCTATTAATCTAAGGTATATATCCTCTCTCACTCTCAGCTCTGCCCCTATTTCTGAAGGGATATTAGGCTGCAGTATCAAGCCGGGAAGTTTGCCTGCAACAGACGGGTATTCCAGCAGAGCTAAACCTATTTCTTTATCGGAACCTCCGATATTAAAGTAAGTAAAGGGTACTTTCAGCATAGTCCTTATCTGGGGATTCAATGGATTATCATCCAAAAAACCTAGGTACTTGTAGCCTAATTCTTTGTCCACAGTTGAAATCGAAACAGGAGCTCCCATTGCGTAAAACAATTCCATCAATAATCCTGCAATTCTTTCGAAATTAAGGTTTTGCGTTCCCCATCCAAATACTTTTTCAGGTATTTTTTCCGGATGAGCGAATATTTCAGCGAACTCTTCCCACTTTATTTTCATTCTTACTATAGAGGGACGCCCGGGAACTGTTGGTATAGCCTGAAGCTCTATTATGCCTAATAATTTAAAAAGATTAAAAACTAAGGGCTGAGCATTTGATAAATAATCTATAATCAAAATTTCAAACAGTCTTTCGGTAATTTCAGTTAGGAATGCAGGCACATCTACTATTCCGGGAGGGGCATCGGAAATATTCTGTATGGCATCATACACATCTTTTACTCTTAAAATCAGCTGTAAAACTTCCTCAACAGTTGGTTCATCTGCCAGCGCTTCTAGATCAGTAACAGCCAAATCTATTTTGGCAATTAAATTCATATAAGAAGGGGGAATCCCAGTTGCACCCCAACCTAAACGGTATAAAAACTGTTTAAATGAATCTACACTGGAAACTGCATCTTTCAGCGGTTTTACAGCAATTATTAGCTGAGTGCCTATTACTTGTAAGGTGTCCATTATTCAGGATAAATTTTTCTTTTTGAATATACTTCATCAAGTGCAGCATGTTTAGTGGGGTCTATAATATCTACAAGTATGTATCTGCACACTGCACAAAATTCATCATATGAATTTCCGTGAATGTGACTTCTCATAAAGCAATGACCGGCAGGGTGGTATGTATTACCATGATATCGCCTACCTCCTGAGTATAATCCAACTATTTCCTTTTTTCTGCTTGAGCAGCATGGAACCAACGAATTTGGAATACTTGAGTTCTGCTCATTACTTGCGTCAATTATTTCGGTTATCGCATTAACATGGCTGGAGTCTGGCATAGCATTAAACGGGAATGCATTAGCGGCAATTTGTAAATGTTCTATAACCTTTTTCGAGATCAGCTCAGCATACTTGAACTGTGCACCCCATGCAGCAGGAGCCAGTACCGGTGAGTATAAGATCATTCTGCTTCCCGGTTCCGGATTTGTATATTCACTTCCCAGGCTATTACCTGCAGAAGCAGGTTTAATAACCACCTGGTTTGCGCCTGAGTTGACAGAATCAACTTCAAATTCAGAAGAAACAGCATAAGTTATAGTATCAGAAACAGTTGCCGGAGTTAATGATGCCGTTCTTGTCATAGAGGCAATCGGCTCTCCAACAAAATTTTTGCCTACTGTCAAAACCTCACCTATGGTAAAATAAATAGTCCATCCTGTTCTGACAATAAAAGTATGAGTATTCGCTCCTTCGGTTGCCTGAATTGTGTTTGTTGCGGGGGTGATTACTGTTACAGTCAAGTGGATCCCGAACAGTGTTTCCAGGGCAGTTGTTGAAGAAATTATTCTTACTTTATAGTTATAATTTAGTATTATTAACTGGAATTCCTCAGCTTTTCTTCTTCTGATAAATACTTTGTCTCCGGCAATAAATGCATCAGCTTGGCCGGACTTCAAAGTAATTGTGTAGTTGGCACCATTTTGAACCGGATTGGAAGCAAGCACCCCGCATTTTTTTATCCTGTGAAACCGCCATTTTATTTTCATTGCATCAATGATGCCTGAATCGGCGATATTAGGGGTAGGGCTGCTTAACAGATCCTGTTTATGCTGAGTATTACTGCTCCAATCTGCAAGTGAAGAAGCACCGGAGAATGCATTAAATACCCATGCATGGAGTGCAGTGTCAGGGTCATTAATGAACTTCCGGTCCCAGCTTTGTAAAGGAGGTGGCTCTCCATATTCATCTTCCAGAGCAAAAGAATGACCAAGCTCATGTGTCAGGGTACCTTTTGAACTAAGGGGTAAATCCTCAATAGTATCGTTATCAACATTTATTGAACGTTTGAAATCATTAATTGTACCACTAATATTATGTACTTGAACCTCACTTCTTACAGGAGTAAAGAACCCACCTGGTGATAGATTTTTTGCTCTTCCAAGCGGAGCAGAGGTAAAGAATACTATGAGATCATTATCTTTACCAGGCGTATTACCGGTTTTAACGAATTTAGGTCCTATTAGATTTCCTGCATCATCTTTTAAAGTAGCCAGGAAAGTATCCAGATTGTCCCTTGACAATCTTTTAGGATTGAAATCTATTATATTATGATTACCATCATTTAATACAGCGATATAATTATTAGATGTTATTCCAAGAGCAGTATCTTTTTCTTCAGGTATCCTCCGCTCTCCCATTAACTTCCAACTATCAATAGCACCGTTTGGGATGGCATCTATATCGCCAGGGGTAAGTGAAGTTTTACTTTTCCATTCATTTCTCAGGCTAGAATTGGATTTTGATTTATCAGATCTAACCGACAAACCTATCTTATAAATAATTTCCTGTAATGACCAGTTTGCAGGTAAGAGGAAGCTGTCTGCGGGCTTGCGGCCTTCATATACGCGATATCCCTTTAAGTTTCCTGAGCCATCATATAAATAAATATCACCTATTGTGGTGCCACCTTCATCGCCCGATGTAACAAATACTTTCCAGAAATTTATTGATCCATTAAGCAAATCAAACGGGGATGATACTTTTCCGGTTGTTAATTCTGAAACATACTTATCAACTATGGTATTGAATACATTACTATTTTCAATATGAAAACCATCAGGAATAAACAGAATATTGGGAACTTCATCAATTCTGGCGAAACCAGGGCAATTTCCAGTGGAGACAAGACTTGCTGTAATATCATTTCTTGTACCTGAAAGCTGATCCGCGACAAAAACTTGTCCGTTGGCAGTAACTGTAGGGTCTCCGCCTTGTGCCAGGTTTATTCCGTTACATGATATTACTGCAGAAACATCGTGCAGTCCCAAAGCAATAGCCCCAACGGGAGTTATTTCTCCCGTCGCCGAAATCAAATTTACTGCAGGAGAAGACCATTCAATTTTTAACTGCGTCAGGCCGAATTTATAGTCAACTACTCTTCCAGTATTTAGATCATATATTTCTCCTATTTCAGCTTCTACGTCATCATCAAACCTTGCTCTGACTGAGCATCTGAACCCGTTAATCCCTTTTTGTACTGTAAGAATTGATGGTGAGAGCCACGCCTGCTTGATTGAACTGTGTAAATGTATCCTTATAACAGCTTCATTTGAAGTACTGTCTCCAGGATCTCTAACTGTTGCAGTAAGATGAAAATTTTTTATGTTATCTACAGGTCCGGGTCTATCTGATTGGACTATACCTCCCAATACGGAATCTGTTATGATACCAATTCCCAATCCTGAATACCAGCCACCAGGTAAAGAACCACCTTTAAAATTAGCGCTGAATGTTAACTGCATTGTTGGATTTGCCGCAAGGTATGTTGATATTGACTGACCCCCGATTTTCACTAGGTCTGCTAAAATAACAGATTGACCTCGTACAATGTGAAGGTCAAAAGGAGGATCAAATACAATTCCGGGAGCGGGCATAACAAAATATAATTAATTAATGAGAAATACCGTTCAATACATTGCTTAACAATGATTAATCAATATGCTATTTATTGCCAATTATATTTAACCCGGGAATAAATTCCCTGGTAAACCCCCTAGTAATTTTAAGAAGTGAAACCGAAAAGCTTTTTTAGGATCAAAACAAAAATATAGTTACTTGTTATATCTACATAATCAGTATCAGCAAAGATAATACAATAAGTTTAGTATGTCAAGTTTTGTTCTCATTGTGACTACTTAATTATTCTATAGTCCTTTGCAGCGATGTCCAGACAAGTGTAACAATTATTTCAGAACTTAATAATTTAGAATGCAAAAAATGAAACTAAAAGTGTCAGTAACACCCCTCAAAAACAGGCTAAAAATGGACGATTTGGAGTCAGAAAGTTGAAATAAAAACGCTTGAAAAAG
>JBDTNV010000049.1:0-17582 GCA_039933555.1 Ignavibacteria bacterium | reverse complement strand
ATGGAAGTACGCAACCCAAGTGAAGTATTCCTTTCACAGCGCTCAAAAGGAATCTCAGGCAGTACGGTCTCGGCAAGCATGGAAGGAACACGTCCGATATTAATTGAAGTACAGGCACTTGTATCTTCTTCGGGTTATTCAGTTCCCCAGCGTACAGCAACAGGATTTGATTATAAACGGCTCGCGATATTAATTGCAGTCCTTGAAAAGAAAATAGGCATCCACCTTTCAAAGTTTGATGTTTTCGTTAACATCGCAGGTGGCATTAAGATTGATGAGCCATCAATTGATTTAGCCGCAGCAATATCTATCTGTTCCAGTTTTAAGGATACATCTATTGATGCTGATATGCTGATACTCGGTGAAGTAGGCTTAAGCGGTGAAACCCGCGCTATCAGCTTTGCCGAAAGAAGGATCCAGGAAGCAGTTAAGCTTGGATTTAAGAAGATCGTCCTCCCAAAAGGAAATTTAAAGAATTTCAAACAATCCAAAGATCTTGAATATATCCCGGTTGAGAATATTCAGGATGCAATCCGTTTAATTTTATAGGAACAATTTAATTTTTATATCAAAGTGAATCTAGAGTTCCTGAAAAAATTAAAACAGAAGCTGCAGGTAGGAAATACCCGCTCTATTCATCTTAACTCCTTTCCGGGCAGGCTTGCAGCCAGGCTTGATATATCTGAGCTGAATAGTATAAAGCAGGGCCTTCCTGCTGAATTCATAAAAAAACTGCTCAATAACCCTGCATTTGAATTTAAGTTTAAGATCGATGCAACTGAAATCCCAATACAGGAAAATTCTGCCTCAGTCAATATACCAGGTGAGCCTATGCCTGAACATCAGAGTACTAAACCTGAGCAGCTAATAACGAAAGCTGATTCAAAAGAAGCTGAGATAAAGAAAAATCTTATATCTAAAAGGCTGTCATCAATTTATTACGAAAACGAAGATACTTATTTAGAGCATGGAGTAAAGACATTTGGTTTTGGTTACCCGACCTTGCTATACCGCTCAAAAAATGACCCTGATAAAATTATTAATGCCCCCGTATTTATATGGAATCTGGAATTATTGCGAGATAAAAACCAGTGGATAATTTCAAGGGATGAAGAGCTCGGCATATCGATCAATGATGTACTATTGAATTACCTTGAGCAAGATCTCGGCACAACCGGTTTTGTGAAGCTAAACGAAGAGTACCTATCTGATTCGTTGATTGATGAAAGTGAGTTCCGTAAAATAACAAATGAATTGTTAAGCCGGATAAGCTCAAATGCAGTTCCTATTCCTGCAGAAAATATTCTCTCACCATTACCAATGCTCGATAAGGAAAACAGGGAAGTCCTTGTTAAGAATAGTGGCAGCCCTCTTGTCAGGTATTCAGGTGTATTCGGTCTGTTTAAAACGCCAAAGGAACCTTTGATACGGGATATTAAAACTCTTATTGATAATGTTGATAAGCTTTCATTTGATAAGCTTGAAGCAGGGAGCTATCAGAATGTAAAATATTCGGCAGTGGAAACTGACCCCACACAGGAACATGCCTTAAAGAGCCTTGGTGAAAATAATAAGCTGATCATCCATGGTCCGCCGGGAACGGGTAAGAGCCAGACACTGACAGCAATAATTGTTAATGCTCTATTTAATAATGCAAAATGCCTTGTTGTATGTGAAAAAAGGACGGCGCTTGAAGTAATTCAAAAAAATCTAACTGTATTGGGACTTGGCAGTCTATGCGGTTTGATTGAGGATGTAAACAGGGATAGAAAAAAGATAATTGATACAGTTCGTGACCCGAAACCTGAGGTAAATCCTGTAAGAAGGAATATTCTCGATACATTATTTTCAGAAACAGATGAAAATGCTGTGAGTATTAATAATAATCATGGTTTTTACGGCAGGTACCTGTTAAATGACCTTTCGTGGAGCGACCTAGTGGGTAAATTCCTAAACTTAAAAGGTGAAAACGAAAATTATTTAAAGCTTTATGAGAAAATTAAAACCTGCGGGCTTGATTTTGCAATTGGTAACTTATCAGAAGATTATAATAAGCGAATAAATTCAGTAAAGAAGAACAGAAAGCTTTTTAAAACTGCAAAGCAGGATCTCGATACTTTTAAGATACTAAATGATTCTCTTTTTAAAGACAAGTCTGCAAAAGAGATTGTTATGGAGCTTATCAGCAAAATAACAGTCCACACACAATTGCTTGAAAGAGCAATTAGTGAACTCAACAATCTGCATAATAATTATTCTTCAAAGTTAGCTCAGCATTTTGATAATTATTATGATGAATTCAATTCAGCAATAATCAGTATTTATGAAATGTATCAAAAGAATTCACAGATAAACAAACCTTTATTCACAAATTTAAGCGGTTGGAGCAATTTTAAGCTTGGGCTATATTCAGTTGTTTCTGGAAAATACAAACAGTTTAAAGCAGATAAGAAAAATATCATACCACAATTTTATGAGCTAAAGAAATTTGTCAGTCATGAATACTTTCCATCTGAGATAAATGATGTTGTTGATGATTTAACATTAATTGAACCTCAGCTGAATTCAATAAAACAGTCACTGGAAGAATGGCATAATAATATATCTGAATATACATCCCGAAAATTAGCTGAATATTCCGCAAGCAATTATAATAAGCATTCATTTACAGATTTTGAAGCTTTCGAATCAGCTGATAAGGCTGCTAATAATTCAGCAGGGGAGCTTAATAATTCCGGATATTACAGCATTAAGTTTGATTTCCCGGATGATGCAATTAAAACAAAATTAACTTACCTCGAAGATATTCTAGACAAGCTAAAATTACTGATAAAAGATATTGATTATCTTTATGATTACTTCTACTGGAGGAGTGATTACATTGCAAACGATGCGGTGAGCCGGCAATTGACCGATTATTTGATAATTCTTGATTCCGATAATTGGGGGCATGATTTTGAGATGTGGTACATCTTTAATTTACTTATGTGTTACGAAAAGAGTATTGCCCTTCGTGATGACAGTATGTATGATCTTATTAACAATAATCTGCAGAAAATCAAAAGTTATCAATTAAACATAATCATTGAAAACTGGCGCAAGAGACAGGAAGAATCAGCCAAAAAGTTCGAAGAAAGAACAAGCATCAACATAAACGCATTGTATAATAAGTCAAGGAACAGCCGTTTTCAAAAAAGAAACTCCCTTCGTAAAATAATTGCCGCGGATTTCGAAGTGTTCTCAGATAATTTCCCCGTGATGCTTGTCAATCCCGCCGTTTGCAGCTCAATTTTTGATATGACCGAAGGCTTGTTTGATGTAGTGATATTTGATGAGGCTAGCCAGTTGCGGGTTGAAGATATTTATTCAGCTAAGCTGAGAGGGAAGTATAAGATCGTTTCTGGTGATGAGAACCAAATGCCGCCATCGAGCTATTTTGTGTCATCATCAATCCTTATAGATAATGATAATCTGAATGAAGAAGAAGCGGAAGTTCAGGAAATGGTATCATCAAAAGGACTGGCTGATTCGGAGTCTCTGCTTGAATTTGCAATACGCCGCGGCTACAAGGAAACATTTCTTGATATTCATTACCGCTCAAAACACCCTGACCTGATAGGATTCTCAAATGCTGCATTCTATAACTCACGCTTAAACCCAATGCCGCCTGAACATAACTATAAAGCTATGAGGTATTTCCAGGTATCAGGAATTTACAACCAGGCTGAAGGCGTTAATAAACAGGAAGCTGAGAAAGTTATTGCACTCATCGAAGAGCTTATAAAGCCTGAAAAACGGAATGAAAATCCCAGTATCGGAGTGGCTACATTCAATATTTTTCAGAGGAATTACATCCTTGATATGTTAAACATTAAAGCAGATGGTGACAGTATCTTTGCCCAAAAGATGAGTATACTTAAGAATAAACCTGCGGAGCCGTTTTTCGTGAAGAACCTTGAGAACATACAGGGTGATGAAAGGGATATAATAATCATTTCGACCACTTTCGGTAAACGCGCCGATGGAAGCTTTCTGCAGAACTTCGGTCCTATTAACCAGGAGAAGGGATTCAGGCTGCTCAACGTAATTGTAACAAGAGCTAAGTACATGATGATAGTTTGTACTTCGATTCCGGAGGAAAATATCAGGGAATTCCCCACATTACTTTCAGAAAACGGGAATAAAGGAAAAGGAATTTTCTATGCATACTTAGCATATTCTAGATCAATTGAGGAATATGATCCAAAGAGCAAAAATGCGGTTTTGGATCTTTTAAGGACAAATGCTGAAGAAATTCAAAAACCTGGTAACCTGAGTAATAATTCATTATTTGAAGAAGAAATTTACAACATATTAATTCAGCATATTGCACCTGAAAGAATTATAAGGAATTTTGAAACCGGCGGCTTTAAAGTCGATATTGCAATCATGCCTGAAGAAAAGACCGGTATAATAATTGCAATTGAGTGTGACGGGACAGATCTTCATTCATCACCGGAAGCTTATGCGTGGGATATATTCAGGCAAAAGTATCTTGAAAAATTTCAGATGAAATTTGTAAGAATATGGTCAGTTAACTGGTGGAATAACCCTGAAAGAGAGACAGAAAGGCTTTTCAAGATAATTAATGAGACTTAAAGTTATACTAAGTTACATTTAATTTAGCATTTAATTTTAGTAATTTTGCCCCAATAGAACTTAAATTCTGAATAATGTTAAAGAAGTTTACAACTTTATACCGTCATATTATGGACGAGGAAAGAAAGTATCCTGATGCCACCGGGGAGCTCTCTGACCTGCTGGCAGATATCGCCTTAGCCTGCAAGATCATTTCTCTTGAAGTGAACAGGGCCGGACTTATTGATCTTATGGGTCTGACCGGGAATGAAAATGTTCATGGTGAGCAGGTGAAAAAGCTTGATATATATGCCCATGATACACTTGTGAGGGCAATGGAGTTAAGTGGGCATTTGTGCGCAATTGCATCTGAAGAAAGTGAAGATTTCATCCCCGTAAATGAAAAGTTTATGGGTGAGCGTCCTTTAAGCAGATATATTATCCACTTCGATCCGCTTGACGGCTCATCTAATATTGACGCAAATATCAGTATTGGCACAATTTTTTCAATTTATAAACGCGTAACATTAAGCGGACCCGGAACACTTGAAGACTGCCTGCAGCTGGGAATCCATCAAGTCGCAGCGGGTTATATTATATATGGCTCCAGCACAATTATGGTCTATACCACCGGCAGGGGAGTGCATGGTTTCACTCTTGATCCAACGGTAGGCGAATTCCTTCTGTTCTATGAAAATATTAAGATCCCAAAACGCTCAAAGACCTACAGTATTAACGAAGGTAATTATACCAAGTGGAATGACGGGCTTAGAAATTACATTGATGATCTGAAAAGTGATGATAAGAAAAGGGGCAGGCCTTATTCAGCGCGATATGTAGGTTCACTTGTAGCTGATTTTCACAGGAACCTGTTATATGGAGGTTTATTTATGTATCCGGGTGATAAGAAAAATCCAAACGGGAAATTAAGGCTTCTGTATGAAGCAAACCCGCTGGCTTTTATTATTGAACAGGCAGGCGGAAGGGCCACAAACGGCAAAAGCAGGATACTTGAGCTTGTACCGCTGGACTTGCACCAGAAAACCCCGCTATTTATCGGCAGCGAAGAGGATGTTATTGAAGCAGAGAAGTTCTTAAATTCAAAATAGTATTACACCTGAGAAAATTAAAATTAAGGATTCACGCTACCTTTATATCCAATGGGATGACGGCAGCGAAACAATGCTGCAGCTTGCAAATTTACGAAAAAGCTGTCCATGCGCAAATTGTATTGCCGAAAGACTGAACAGGCCTGAAACATATATCCCGCTGCTTGCATCTCCTCAATTAACAATTAAGGATATTAAGCAGGTCGGGACCTATGCAATACAGCTCACATGGCAGGATGGGCATGATTCAGGTATCTATACTTATGATAAACTAAAAGAAGGTAAATATTAAATAACAAATAATTGCTATGAAAACAAAAATAATATTCGCATTTGTATCATTCATTTTCATCTCAGCATTAAGCTTTTCGCAGGATACAGTTTCATCAAAAGAAGCCAAGAATTTTGTTGGCGAAGAAAAAATTGTAACCGGCCCAGTTGCCTCTGTATTTGTTTCCAACAAAGGTACAGTGCTGATCAACTTTGATGAGGTAAACCCAAATGCATCATTCGTTGGTGTAGTAAAAGCGGGAACAGAGGGGATTGATTATTCCAATATTAAAAAGGGTGTGAAGCTCACCCTAAAAGGAAAAATTGAAGAGTACAACGGCAAGCCTGAGATCATCATAAAAGAGCAGTCACAAATTATAAAAGTTGAATAGCGGTATAACAAAAAAAACGACAAAAGAGCAGGAGATATTGAATTTTCTGAATAAGAATGTATTTAATCCCATAATTAATTCTTCAACTGCTTCTCAGAAATTAAAAATTGGCGTAAGGCAGACTAAAATGAAGTTACGTCATAAGGATGCATTAGGTATGATGATGTTTTACTGGTCTTCTATAGTTGGTACATCCAGAAGTACTCCTTTTGCGGCGCAAATGAAAAAAGAAGGATTTACCAGGTTTGAAGAAGTATTGGATGAATTCAGGGAAAAATTCAATGAAGAGTGGTTAAGAAAAAAAGTATGATCAGCTTTTTATTACGATCATAGTTAGGTCATCATGCAATGGCTTGCCTTTGCAGAATTCAATTGCTTCATCCTGTATGATCTTCACAATTTCTTTCGGTGAGAGCTCCCTGTTTGCTCTTAAGCATTCAATTATCCTATCCTGACCATACATTTCGTTTTGTGAGTCCATAGCTTCTTCAAGCCCATCAGTGTAAATTGCAATTATTGAACCTCTTTCTAACTTTACTATCTTTCTTTCATATACCTGATCCTTCAATACCCCGAGAATAAGCCCGGTTGCATTAAAAGTTGTAACATTCCCTTCTTTATCGATCATAACAGGGGGATTGTGTCCTGCATTGATGTAATGAAATGAGCTTGTCTTAGGCTCCCATGCTCCGATAAATAACGTTATAAATTCCGATGAAGAAGTATTCCTGAAGATGTGATTATTTATCCTTGCTATAAATTCCGAAAAGTCTTCAGTAATTTCAAGACCGACTCTTATTGATGCCTGCAGGTTAGCCATAATCATTGCAGCACCGGCGCCTTTACCACTCACATCCGCTATGACCATAAAGGTATTGCCTTCTTCATTATTGATTATATCATAATAATCACCTGCAACTTCAAAGCAGGGCCTGGATTCACCGTAGACCTCGAGGCCCGTTACCTGTGGAATTTCCTGCGGCATGAGCCTGCGCTGGATATTCCTTGCCATTTCAAGCTCTTTATCCATACGCTTCTTATCGATGTAGTATGATTGCAAGTTAAGGTTTTGCAGAGCGAGCGCTGTTTGAGCCGATGCCTGGGTCAATATGTCAAGGTCATCGGCGGAATAATCATCATCATTTTGTTTCTTGCCAAGGTTTAGAACACCAATTAGCTCCCCCTGTGAAATCATTGGTATTGTTACGGAAATTTCGTTATCTCTAACCCATTCAATTTCGTTTTCATCAACTGTGATCCTAGAACGCTCTGAGATTTCATCCCAGAAGAACTTATCGCCTGTCCTTATTCTGTGTATCACGCTTTCTGTATCATTATGTTTAAAAGGAGTATTAACGCTTAATTGTGGACCCAGGGCAAAGGCAATTACAGGGTTAATGGATAGTGTTGACTGTACCCACAATTTTAACTGAGTCAACATCGCATTTGATTCGATCTGACCTGAAATGCTCTGTATATATTTCTTTAATGCTTCGGCATACTTTGTTCTTTCAGGATAGAAGGTTTCGTCAATCCAGTTAAGGATACGCTTGTTAATGGGAGTAAATGTAAGTGAGAGAAGCAATACTGATACAATGATTACCGAAGGGTCACGAAGCTCAAAAAAACTTACAGAAAGCCTAACGATTACAAATATCACAAACAAATAGACACCAAGCATTCCGACCGTTACCCCAAAAACCCGAACTCTTCTCTTTAATGCGCTTTCGGTTTCAAGCAGCTTATTCTGGAAGAATGAATTGAGGAATGTAAACGGAATTATAAGCCCGCCAATTTCAAACAAAAGGAAAACCAAAAGGCATACCAGCAAAACATTTGCGCTAATCTGGTTGATGAAAATGAACTGCGTTAATATAACAAGAACCCACCCGATACCGATTGATACTGCCCCTGATTTCACACCGAACAGCATGAGCCGTACCTGGCGTTTTTCCAGGGCCGTATTTACTTTTTTCAGATTATTTGAAAGCAGTAAGATGCCAACTGTCATTTGAACGAATAAGAGCAGAAAGATCATAAAAGTAATTACACGGCTGTTAAGATTCAAAACTGCGGATATTATTATTATAATAGGAAGAAGGAAAATAAACAAAAGTGAAATGAATTTATTGTTTTCATAGATGCGGTTTCTCCTTGGGAAAGTTGCGAATAACAATACCCAGAAGCTTGGTCCGAGCCACATTATATAAGTTACGAATTCCCGAAGCGTATCAAAGAAAAGATATTTCTTAATAAATGTATCTGAAGTGTCTCCAACATTAACTGTTGCGTACATAAAGCATCCAAAACAGAAGCAAAAAAGCGCAATGAGAATTGTTTCGGTTGTGTACGGACTCTTAACTATACCCCACATTCCCACAACCAGGTACGCCATTAGCAGAATTACAGGAACTGTTCTGAAAAGAAAAATCATGATTTTTTCCAGGGGAAGTAGTGGTGCAAGCACAAATTCATAATCCGTAACCTGGGAACCTCTGCGAACTGTATATATTACTTTGCGGCCAACATCTTTGTTTTCGGAGTCACGGCTGAGCGCAGCCTGATCTGAAACCGGTATGCCGTTTATTTTGATCAATGTATCACCGTTCTGAATACCTGAATTATATGCTACGTAGCTTTCTGAAACATGCGCAACTATCAGGTAATCCGGTTTTTCAGATTCATTTATGTATCTTATTCCTGTTGAGCCGACCTTATTGATATTAACAAGAGAGATAAAACCCTGGATAGCCGCCATTAGAGAGAATATAATGAGGAAGGCACCCAGGAAACGGGTAAAGTATGAGATAATTAGCTTTAGTGTAGATACATCATTCATAGTTTACAAATCAAATGGAAATATAACATATTTTCAAGTGTATTTTGAAGTTTAGGGGGAAAAATTGTAAATTGATTTTACTGAAAATTTTGGAGATATTTGTGTTTTATGGTAGTTTTATTGCCACTGGACAGGTAGCTACTGCCAAAGGCAGTCAGACATCCGGTAGAGCAATCCCGCAAGCGGGATGTGTTGCCGGTTCTTTAAATATTTCATAATCTATTAGTTTTATACTGGACAGGTAGCTCAGTAGGTAGAGCAACGGCCTGAAAAGCCGTGTGTCGCCGGTTCGATTCCGGCCCTGTCCACGTTTTTTATTCATTTTCGGGATATAGCGTAGCCCGGTATCGCGCCTGCTTTGGGAGCAGGAGGTCGCAGGTTCGAATCCTGCTATCCCGACAGATTTTAGATTCGACTCAGGAAGTCGTCCCGCCGAAAGCGGGACTATCCCGACAGATTTGATAGATACCCCTTTCATCATTAGTTCCAAATTACTTTAAACCTCCGTACGGTCCGTACTTATGCCTGATTTGCGGGATTGAATCCGCGTATGGCGGGTATGGACAGTCAATTGGTTTTTTGTTAAGGTCGGGGAAATCTTTGCTCAATCCTTCCATATCACGGCGCGGCATGGAATTTATATAGGCCGCAACATCCCACGCTTCATCATCGGTTAGCTCAGCATTCAAGAAAGGCATTTTGGATTTTATGAAAGCCGCCGATGTTATCAGCCGGTACATTCCCGCGCCGTTATCATAGGAATCACTTCCCCAAACCGCAGGTATGCTGAAACCATTTTTCGTTGTATCATTAACATAACTGCCGGTACCATTGTACCCGTGACAGCTCATGCACTTATCTGCGTAAACATTTCTTCCCTTCGAAGTATCTGCTGCGCGCGGCAAATAACCCAGCTTGGGCAGCCCTAAATATTCTTTCGCAATTTGCGTTATCACTTCACTGCTTATCCATTTGTAATAGAGAACCAGGCATCTCATCTCGTAGCTATCAATTGGCAATGGCTTGCCGTACATGCTCCTTCGCATGCATTCATTTATGCGCTGCTGGATCATTATGGTGCTATCAACAATGGCGCTGTACTCAGGGTATACCAGATACACACCCACAAACCCCAGTGAGTTTGGCCTTGTGCCGCCATCTATGTGGCAGTTGGAGCAGGCAAGATTATTGCCGGCAAAGCGTTTGGTAATATCTTTTACTTCGGGGCCAATGAAGAGCGGAGTTTTAACAATGAGCTCCCAGCCGTGCTTTATGGAATCACCCAAAGCGCCGGGGGGGACCTTCGACATATCAGGAAACTTCCACCCATCGGGATCCTGCGAGCATGATGATAAAATGATAGCCGATGTTATCACTATCGCAAAAGACAAATAAAAATATTTCACTGAGATCTTCATAATTATTTATATTTATGTTACAAATATAAAGCAAAATCCAAATCAAAACAAAAGCCCGCCACAAATTCACAAAGAAAAGCAGGTAAAGATGTAACGCAAAAGAAGGGCACAAAAACTGAATCCCAACCGGCATATATAGCATGCTTACCCACATTTTTGGGTGGGTAAAACGGCCGTATTTGCCCATAGGATACCGCAAAGCAAATATTCGTATACCTTAGCGCGGAAAAATTGCTCACTTCAGTATTCTTCACTAATCGGGCTCCTTTGAGATCTCTTCAAATACGCGAATTACTTCCTGCTTTAGGGCGTGGGGAGAAAAACGCCGCACGGTTTTGTACACTGCTTCGAGCGAAAATTTGCACATGCTGGCAGTTGTATCACCGCGGTTAAGACTGGTGCGTATGGATTCAAGCTGCTTCAGCTCACCGGGCGAGAAGTATTTGCCGTATTTTGCCTGCTTCAATTGCCCCATAAGCTGTGTTTCCATTTCGAAGCGTGATATTTCGTGGAGGTGCATTCCGCCTGCTGATGCAGATGCGGCTAAATGGTCGAGGCAATCTTTGACGACAAGGGTACTCACCATAAAATCGTTACCCTCAAAATTTATCAAATGGATACGGTTCCGCTCGGTGAGATCAAGCCCTGAGAGAGTGTGAAATATTTCCTGCGTAGCACGGGGCGCTTCCTGCGGCGGATGTTTATATACTGCCTCAAGTTTTGCCGCAATTTCCCGCGAGATTTTCGACTTAATTTTTTGAAGCCTCCTCTGGCTGTAAGGGAAGCCAAGCTCAAACGACATAGTTTTTCTGATGTTTGCCGCAGTTTTCCTGGAGTACATGAGCTGTTTGACCATGTTAAGCTCCTTTTCGCTGACGGGCACTCTGTGCTCAAGGGCTGCTTTTTGTTTATATGCGCCGGGCACGTCTTTTTTAAGCTCAATGTTGAGGGTTGAGCGCGAAATGTTATGATCGCTCATTATCCTGAGGCACATTAACTTGTATTCAGGCCCGTTGCCCTTGGAGCTATGCAGCTCTTTTAACTTATTGATATCATCGTGTAATGACTGGTTGAAGGGTTTCATAGGTTTTTTAGGATTTGTTATGAAATTTACGTTATTTTAAGGTGCAGAGTATGCGTGAAGCATACGGCGTAAATATAATATATGCAGATTGCATTGTCAATGGTAAAAAGCAAAATGAGACGTGAAACGTGAAACCTTTCAAAGCTAGTGCTTTCCAAGGCAATCGTGAGAAGTGGAAGGTAAGAGAGAACACAGAGGACATAAGTTTTTTAAAGATTTAGGACATGTTCTTTTGTCTTGATACAAAAGAACCAAAAAATCAAGGCTGATGAAAATTACCTGAAATTCTCTTCGCCTTACAGGAAAATAACTCGTCCGTCAGTTGCCGGACTCAAACAGATTTTCCTGTGTTGCATCTGCGCAGAAAATTTCTTAACGGTAATTTTCATAGGCCGCTTTAGAAGCAGATTCTTGCGCCTGATTCGGGTGCAGTTTACTCAACGCTACGTTTTGCGGAAGAAGGAAGTAAAGGAATACATTTTTGCGCCGGCGAGATCGGGGGATGTTATCCCGATGCCGGAACATTACCAATAGAAACTCTTTTACACCCTGTGCGCGGATAAATACGGCAGAACAAGCAGCATTACTACGGTGACAGCCAGGCAGAAAAGGTATACTTTAACATACATGCTCTCCTTCACTTTGGCTATCTCTTTTACTGTGCTCTGGGAGCGGAATAAAAGCGTGTGCTCAACATTTACAATTATGCTTGTGTCCTCCTTGGGTGCGCTGTGCTTATACCAGATATAGTGCCCTTTATCATCGGGATAAACAGGTGAGGCAATGTGCTCAAAGCTTTGGGGAAAAGTTGTATGGGTGGATAGGAACTTGTGTTTCTTAACGATTTCGGATGTATTTATATAAGTAACCTTAACATTTCAATTAGTTTAGTATTTTTAGAATTTAGTGAGTTAACTATAAGTATAACACCCGACTCTGGCGATAAGATGCAACTAAACCGCGTTGCGAAGCCCTGCATATGCAATGAGGGCAGTAACCTACTGGTAAACCCTGCGGTTATTTATAACTAAAGATTAATTTTTGCATCACGAATACTCAAGGGTATCACCCCCCAATGGAAGTCTATCCCGCCAAGGCACGCTTCGAAATCACTGCGTAATTTCTTGAGGGGGGACTAAGGCCGTAGGACCGGATTCTTGCCTGCTCCGGCAGATGGCTTTTCAGTGGGGTTTAAGTGGCTCCGACATGAGGAGGTCTATAAAATATCACCTCATGATACCTATGTAATAATATTATTTGGAAAATTAAAAATCAAAAAAGTAACCCCCATTGGGGATACACAGGTATACAATAATTAATGATTAATTTGCATTTCATAAATATGCAGGCTTTTCATCCCCCCTTTATACACAAAGGGGGGGGACTGCCTTTTTCAATACACTAATAACCACAATTAAACGAGTTTTTATTACCACGTAAAATAATAATGGGGGTTGGTTTTGCTTTAATATCACTCCATGATACCCATACAAAGCTTTTATGTATTATTTTGTGTTTAAAAAAAGATCCGTTTTTAAGTCCCCCTTATAAAGGGGGATTTAGGGGGATTTGAAATCCTGAATACCAAAAATCAAAAACAAAATCCCCATCTAAGATTCATGATGGAAAAGCTTTTTGCTTAATTGTGGTAATAAGAATATTAATAATGTTTCTCCCCCTTTATAAGGGGGGCTAAAAACGACTAACTTAAAACTACTAAACCTATGGAGCTTGGACTTTTATTCCCGGAATTAATGGATCTCTCGAAACCGTGCGTGCTATGCCGCTACTACTGCAAAAGCCACTCAGTGCGGTGGACAGTTGGCGAAGTTGCCAAAAAAAGGGAGCAGGGTGAGGATATCCAATACGAATACGGGCAGAAATACTGCACGTACCAAAAGTCATACGTTTATTTTAACTGGAATTGCCCCGCTCATGATACGTGGGGACGGGATATTGGGAAAAGGAATTAGATCAAAAAGTTAATTGGGATTGGTGACTTTAGTTAAAAGTAAGAAGCATTGCAGGTAAGGATTATAGTGCAACATACTTTAGTTCAAAAACTAATCAATTTCAGTAAGTTAAATCAATTTCCTCTTCAATATTTCGGAAACGAAATATTTATATGTAAACCTCCCGGTAAGGTTTCGGGTAATGATAAAAGTTATATTTGTACATCATTAAGAATCAAGCAGGACGTCTCATGTTTAGCAGTACCCCCCATAAGAGCAGCCCGTCGGAAGACGGGTTGTTTTTTTTATGACCAATGAGCCGAGAAAAAAAGTTGACACACCCCGTTCGTCCTGCCTGTCCCAGGCATGCAGGACACCCCTCTCAAGAGGGGAATTTAACGATGCAAAAGGGCACTTACGTGCCCTTTGCTAATTAATTTACGAGGTATTGTTAATCTTTCTCAGTTGCCAAGGTATGTTGACCTTCCTACCTTGCCGGTGGCAGGTAGGAAGGCTGCGAAAATCATTTCATGATTTTCTTGGGGGGAGAGCTAGTAAAAGAAAGGGCACTTATGTGCCCCTTGTTGCATCTTTGGTCTTATGGAAGTTGGTAAAAGCTTTTGATTTTTTAATTATGGATTCCCGCCTTCGCGGGGATGATGACCTTTCTCCGCTTACGCGGACCAAGGTTTCAACAACACTGCGTGTTGTTTCAAAAGTCTGCGCCGATGGAGATGTAATACTTTGGTTTTGAGAAATGCTGCATATCATATGACCATGCTACATCAAATTTGAGCGGGAAGTACAGGAAGAAGAGCCTTGTACCTACACCCATGCCGATCAAAAGGTCTTTTGTTGCCAGGCTGCCATCAACCTTCTGGAAGAGCTGAAGCGTTTTGTTATTGCTCCACACCGTGCCAATATCGGTAAATAAAACTCCCTGTATGTTCTGGAACCCGAAGGGCAGTACGCCAAGTATCAGGTATTTAAACAGCGGGAAGCGGAACTCCGCATTCATAAGCGCAAACTTGCTGCCTGAGGCGTAATTATAATTGTAGCCTCTAAGCGGCATTACGGGTGTTGAAAACGCGAAATCGGTTATATCTTCAATAGGCAGTGTATTGTTTTCAATATCATAATTTATCCAGCTCTCGGTGCCACCAATATAAAACCGCTGCGGATTCTTGCCAAAGCTTGCCCCGGCGTTAAGCCTGAGGACAAAATTATAATCTTCGGCAAGCTCAAAATACGTGCGGTAGTCAGCCATCGCGCTAAAGAAGCTAACGCCGTTTGTGCCGATCTTCGGGGTACCCATTACAGTTAAGTTATACCTTGTGCCTTTTATGGGGGCGGTGTAACCAAAGAGAGTGTTATCGTGCACATAGCTCATAGCCGGCAGAATAAAATCAAGCTTCTGTGTCGGCTCTGTGGGGTCATCAAGGTTCTCTTTGGATAAATGGTTGTACGAAAGTGCGCCGTCTATCCTGTTAAACTTGCTGATAGGATATGAGAGCGATATATCGCCGCCAAATGTTCTGTATCTGTAAAGCTGTGAGTTGGCGAAATCCCTGCCGATGTTTAAGAACCTTGCCGAGTGGTATGCCGAGACACCGATATCAAGCCGTTTTGGCAGGTAGTAATATGCAAAAGCGTAATCGCTGTTCTTCAGGTCAAGCACAAGGCTTGTAGCTACGTAAATGCGGTGGTTGCCCAATACATCGCTGAAAGCCATCTGCGCGATACCCTGCACTCCGTAAAAGCTGGAGTAGTTGGCATTGCTGTAAATCAGGTCAGGTGAGAATTTTATTTTATACTTATTTACTTTATAGCTCCCGTCAGGATTTGTGTTATCGGTAAGCTGGAAATTGCTCCTGTCTCTTTCCTTAAGTTTAAGCCTGTGGCTTGGTGAATCCGTGGCAGTATCGGTTTTGTTCGGGTCAAGGTTCAGCGATACATCATTGCCGTAAATTGTTTTCCCGGTGGAATCAACCGCAGTGCCGGTACTATCTGTAGTGGCTGTAAGATCTTTGCCTTCTATTAAAGTATCACCGTTCACAACTTTGTATAGGGAATCGCTGATAACTTTCATCGAGTCACCGAAGGTCATGGTTTTAGTGCGGTCATCTATCATCTTCTGCACAAAAACCGTGTTAGGTAGATCTTTCATGTTTAAATCTATATCAAACGGGTTATCAAGATAAAATATATCATAGCCGCCTTTGTTCAGCGAAGTGAATGCAAGCCTCCTGCCATCTGCAGAGAGCGAGAGGAGTGTGATGGGGTCAATTGAGTTTGTGATTGGACGCTCTTCGCCGGTTTCTAGGTTGCGCATCCAAATATTATCAATGCCGTTTTTATCGGATACAAACATAACTTTCTTGCCATCGGCCGATGTTACCACGCTTGATTCATTGGCGTGCTTATCACTAGTGAACTGTGTTAAAGTTGCGGCGTCAACATCGTACACATAGAGATCTTTATCTTTGAAATCATACGCGTTCATATCAAAATCTTTGGGGATATCTGCCAAGTTGGTGTAGTCGCCTCTATCGGAAGAGAAGTAAATTTTCTTCCCGTCTCTTGACCAGCGGGGATCGATATCAGTAAACAGATCATCGGTTACGCGCTGGAGCCCTTTGCTTTTTAGATTGTATATCCATATATCGGATTGCTTTGAGTTATCACCGCGGAAAACGAGCGAGTTATTGTTCGGGTTCCAGTCAACCGAAAATATGCCGTCGAATTTGATTGGGAGTACCTGCTCATCGCCTGATTCAACATCGATGATATATATGGCGTCTTTTGCGCCTGACTTAACTGATATTGCGACCTTCCTGCCGTTTGGTGACCAGCAAAGGCCCGGCGCAAGCAAATGCAGCTCTTCAAAATCCGCGCTCTGGTTTCCTGCAATGAGCTTCTTCAAAATTTTTCCTGATTTAACATCAGCAATATACACACTGAAAAAATTATCGCGGTTGGATATGAATACAACTTTATCGCCTTTGGGTGATAATGATGGCGCCGTATTGTAGAAGCCGTCGCCCTCGCGGGAATCTGTCAGCCTGATAGCGAAATCATTGAGCTCCTGCCTGGAATTGATATCCGGCCAGTACATCTGCTTAAGCGATTTGTGCCATTTCTCTGAGAGCTTTTCGAGATCCATATTATATACATCCTTGAATCCTTCGTCAACATCGCCAAGCGCTTTTATCTGTATCATCATATCGCCGATCTTCTCTTTACCGTATTCATCTGCAAGCCATGCAAAAAAGCTTTGCCCGCCGCGGTATGAAAGGTAGCCCTGTATGTAATCAAGCGAGGGGAGGTAATCATAAATTACCGCATCGCGTATGAACATATCATTAGCTTTATCATTTCCGTTTAGTGACTGGTATTCAGCCATTCCCTCACTGAACCACCCGGGGAACTGCAGGCTTATATTCTGTGAAATTATATTCTGAATTGATCCGCCGTAGTACAGATCATTCATATATGCATGAAGCAGCTCATGATGTATCACGTGGCGGAACTTATCGTAATCACCTTCGAAGGGAATCACGATCCTGTTCTTGAAAAGCTCGGTCACACCGCCGATGCCTTCTGATAAGTATTCATCAATAGCATTTGTCTGCTGAAATTCATTGTGTGAATTATATACTATTATAGGGACCCTGTTTTTAATGCCATACCCGATATTATCTTCAAGGCTGACAAGTGAGCTTTCTGCTGCCACAGCCGTAAATTGCGCGATATCTTCACCCGCCTGGCTGAAGTAAATATCAAAATGCTGTGACTGAATGAACTTCCAGTCAAACACTTTATATTGCACCTTGTTTTGACCAAACTGCGAATATGCAGAACCTGAGGCGATAACGAGAATAAACAACGCCATCACTGCTTT
>JBDTNV010000048.1:0-17743 GCA_039933555.1 Ignavibacteria bacterium | reverse complement strand
CATCCATTCCGTCTTTACCAATGGATATTCCATAATTAATATCTTCAAATGCTACAGAATATAGGTCATATTGACCTAAAAATGTCATAACAGCCGGTGCCCATGTGTATCCGCCATCCACTGTTTTTAGAATTAAACCATTATCACCGGCAATTACACCATCATTTGAACTAAAGAATACAACATCGTTAAAATTGTCTTCATAAGTTACACCGGATGGCCCGAACCATGATTCACCCCCATTATTTGAAAGGAATACTGTTCCAAGATCGCCAACAAGCACAAGGTTATATTCATCGATAGCTTCAATTGCGTTGAAGGAATTGTTCGTAAAACTCATATCAATTTCAGACCATGATAAGCCGCCGTCAACAGATTTCAGAAGCGTTCCCAAATCACCCGTTATGAAACCAACGCTTGAACTGACAAACTTAATATCTTTCAAATTAATACTTACAACGGATGATGATGAATCCCACGTCAAACCGGCATCTGATGTAACCAGTATTATTCCGTTATCTCCGCAAACAACTGCATGGTTAAAATCTAAAACTTCAGCGTCGTTCAAATTTTCAAGTGTTCCGGGTATTATTACATCCCAGTTCGCACCATTATCAACTGATCTTAAAATTACACCGTTTTCGCCTGCTACGACAGATAGTCCATTCTTACTTGAATTTCCAAGGAGCAGATTGGTAACATTACTGGTTTGTTCTTCCCATACGATACCGTTATTTGTGGTTTTCATTATTATACCATCAGCTCCAACCAGCATTGCTGTGTGAGTGCCGGTAAATTTAATACTATACTCGTCTACCGGAGCCTGAGCAAATGCAAATGAAACGAGGAATAACATTATTGCTATGGATAATTTGGTAAAGTGTGACATTTTTGTATCCTCCTAGAAAGGTGTATGTTTTGAAATGGGTTATTTTTTTTTCGTGCTTATTGTAATTTTTGAAATTGTTACATAGGGTGAAGCTTTTGACTGTTACAAAGTTAACAGGAAAGGGTTACTAAACCAATAGCGAAAAACGTTAATTATGTGTTTAAATAAAAAAGCCGGCGAATTTCTTGCCGGCTTTAATGAGAATCATGAAGTCCTTACTTTACAATAATCATCTTAAGAGTATTTGTGAATTTCTCTTCCGAAGAATTTCCTGTTATCCTGTAAAAATAAATACCCGATGCAAATGTGCTTCCATCAAAGGTTACAGAGTAATAATCAGCTTTTTGAAATCCATTTACAAGTTCTATTACCGTTTTACCGGTAATATCATATACAGTTAAATTTATATTCCCGTCAAAGGGTACCTGGTAATCAATTTTAGATATGGGGTTTGAGGGATTGGGATAGTTTTGCTTTATCATGAATTCAGCGGGTTTTGAAATGTTAACCAGGGGATTACCTGATGGAATGAAATATTCAAAATTACCATTATAATCTATCTGTTTTAAACGGTAATAATATTGACCGGCATTAAGTTCTTTATCCTCAAAGGTGTACGCCTCAGGCTGGGATGTAGTTCCTTTACCCTGAATAAAACCGATCTTCTGCCAATTAGATATGCCAGAACCGGTTGATAATCCGCGTTCAATATCAAAACCGGAGTTATTGATCTCAGAAGAAGTGCTCCAGTTAAGCACAACACTCCGTGATCTGCTTTGTAGATCGAAAGAATTCATTGTTACCGGCAGGGGAGAGCCGGATACTTCATTGGTATAGTCAATTTCATCGAGGAAAATATTAGCTGCGTTAGTTGTGCTGGATTCACCATAAAACATCCATGAATCAACATTTACATTATTTGCAATTTGGCCTTTGGAAAGTTCATCACCAATCAGAATACCATCTAACCATAAATCCCACTTATTGGCTGCAACTGTTTGAGGGCCCCCGTAAGTATAATTCTGAACAGAAGTTGTATTGTTACCATATAACTCAACAACGTAATTTTGCCCCTGCTGAAACGGGGTGCCAGTCAATAAAGTCCAACCACCCGCATTTCGATAATTTGCTGTAATAGTACCCGAAGCCCCAAAAATAAATTGCAGGCCTGCGAAAATTTGATTGCTTGTAAATCCAACATTACCTATAAACGAAGCACCATCTCCAGCAAAATAGTACCAGGTTCCATTTGAAGCGGTGCTTAATCCGTCACTTGCTCCAAATCTAAGAGCAGATTTCATTGTGAATGCTTTCGTAGCATTAAAATCATAAACAACAAACTTGTTAACCGAAGCATTTGTTGGAGCAGACATTCTCAAAAATGATCCTGTACTAAAAGGAAGAGTTGCGTTATTTAAGTTTATTTCGCCTGAACCAGTTCCTATCCGAATTTTGTAAAAACCTGATGGTACAGAAGGGAGTAAAGATGAATCAGAACCCGATGTTATACTACCACTTCCCGTTCCAAAATCATAATGCCATGGCTGTGAAAATGGTGTATGTAAATTTATAAATAACAAAAGTATATAAACAGTAAGTGACTTCAGCATAGTATTCCCTAATTTATAGTTTGTGATACACCAAATTAATATCTGAATGTTAATAATGTATTAGAAAAATTTATATATTGCTCAGAATACCCGCTAACTATTTTATTTAGAAATATATAAATTATAAAATACTATGATTTGTACCCGAAAATATTTTTTTTCTTTGAATTTGGGGTAAGGGTTTAAAAAAAGACCGGACATTTACTCCGGTCTTTAAAATTTACGCTATAATACAAAGCATTTACTTGACAAGGATCATCTTCATTGTCTTTGTGAATATCCGGTTATCTCCTTCGGCAGTTATCCTGTAAAAATATATACCTGAGGAAACATTTGAGCCGTCAAATTCTACAGTATAGAAATCTGCCGGTTTAAAATCATTAATTAATGTTGCAACTTCTCTTCCGATCACGTCATAGACCTTAATGCTGACCTTGCCGTCAAAGGGCATCTGGAAATCGATCTTTGATTTCGGGTTGGAAGGATTCGGGTAATTCTGGCTTACATCAAATGACCCGGGTTTACCAACAACTAAATCAGAATTATTAGCGGGTGAGTGATATTCGTAGTTCCCGTTGAAATCAAGTTGTTTCAGCCTGTATTGGTATGCGCCGGAATTTAGCTTCTTATCACTAAACGAATAACTTACATTGGAATTGGAATTACCTCTTCCATCTACAAATGAAATTTCCTTCCATTGTGTAAACTGACCCTCAGTTGTTTTAAGCCTTCTTTCAACCGCGAAGCCTTTATTGTTTATTTCTGATTCTGTGACCCAATTTAGGTTTACATCGCGCCTGTTAACAGCCGCATCAAAGCTTGAAAGCACAACGGGCAATGGGGCACCCTGGTCTTCAATAGCAAAGAGTGATGTCGATGGCCATCCTGCGCCGGTTGGCAAAGTTAAACTAATGAAATTGTTTGTTGCATCTATTGATTGAGTGAATGAATCGTCCCATGCAGTACCGTTCCAAAAGCTGATCTTCAGATCTGACTCAAGAATAGTAGCAAGCTGATCATCATTATAATAAAACCTTAGTGTTGCCGAAGCTGATATCGGAATATTATCAATTTCCCAATAGACCCATGGTGTATTGACTGCTGCAACATCTTTAACACCGCCAGAAGTACCATTTTTTTTACGATCATTTTTATTTAACGGCTCAGTATTATTTTTATCGCTATTTTTCCGGATATCGTGATTATCCTGTTTATCGGGGTTATGCTGGTTCTTAAACATGGAGTTATTTGTGGTCTTAACTCCAGTGTATTCTCTAATAGTTGCCGTAAAACCACCTAAAGTTCCGGAAGTAATTTCAACGCTTTTCAAGCCGGCATCAAAATATGCATTTGTTCCGTTATACACACAAACATTACCAGTATACAATGATGGTGTAAACTGGTCACAACCTACATCAACAGGCCGCAAAGCTGCGCTTTGTGTAGTTGACCTTGAATCGTTATCAATATCATTGTTTACAGTACTAATGTAATTACCCCTTCCGCTTACACTAAGGTCATAAGGCTGAACCCTGAGATTTGTGGAAGATAAAAATACAGGTAATATACTGAATGATTGCACATCTTTGCCGGTACCGGTTCTCCAGTTGATAATGGCTGCTCTATCAGTTGCTCCAATATTTCCAATATTAGGACCTCCTGAATAATAGCAGTTATAATTTATATTTGAATATACAGTGCTAACCGCCCCGGAATAGAATGCGTATCTGTTTGTTCCTACAGTTTGTGTATTTGCAAATATGTTATTTCTTACATCAATGCCGTTTGCTGTAGTAACGCCAGAAGTAATATTTATTGCCGCAGGCAATCCGTTAACAGTTTGATTCGTATTCATTAGAACCGTATTATTATATATTTTATACCCTGTCCCAAGAATTGAAATAATACCATACCCGTTATCGCTCACGGCTGTACCGGAAGCATAGCCATAGCCTGCTATATCGAATATCATATTATTCTGCACAGTATTTGTGCCAGAAGTATTGGAAGAATTCAAAAATATTCCATTTGCCCCATAACCGGTAGTATTGGTGTTTTTGATATTACTAATTGTATTTCTCTGAATCGTAATCCCATCGGAAGCGCCGCTTAATGTTATGCCTGAAGTTGTAGCTGTTGAAGAGGATGTTATGTTACTTATATTATTTCCATTAATGTTTACATTGGCATTTGTAACAGCCGGTGAAACTATGATGCCACTCTGTATAAAAGTTGAACTGCTTGCAGTATTGCTGAATGTACCTATAGTATTTCCCGAAATTGTGCAGTTAGTCGTACCCGCTGCTGACCATATCCCTGTCATGTTAGCTGCATCAACCGTATTTGCAATGTTGCTTATAACATTACTGCTGATTGTTGCTCCATTTACATACTGCGCATACAAGCCTGTTAGCCGAATAGAACTTGTACCGCTGGATGTTAAAGTATTATTGCTGACAACAAGGTTAAATCCGTTTGCGGTAGCTGAGCCGCCGGTGGCATACAAACCAATATAAGCTTTCTCAATTTTGTTATTCTGTATAGTAACTGTATTAAAATATCCTGCGTTCCCAATAGTAGTTGCATCGCTTACAACAACTGCAGAGCTTGTATTTGCGCCGTTTGTTATTACGCAGTTTTCCAAAGTTACATTTGTTATTGGGATGGTACCTGTTGAGCCCATTAATATAACATTTGGTGATGTAGCGCTGTTATTTTGAATCGTAAGACTCCTGTCATTACTCCCTGAATTTGAACCGTCAATTGTTACATAACTGCTTAGTATTCTAAAAACAGCATTACTGTTAATGGATCCTGTTATCGTTGAAATAATCCCGTTGCCCGGCCTTAAGGTTACATTGTTACTTGAGCTAATTCCAGAAATATTGTTGTTGAATTGCAGTGAACCCGTAACACTATATGAATTATCAAGCAATAAAAAAGTAACTGCGCCGTTCACACCCCGGGTGTTGAGGTCACTTATGGCAGCCTCTATTGTAGCGTAATCCCCAATCCCGTCATTAATATTGCCGTTTGACCTGTTTTCGTTTTTGGCGTATAAAGCGCCCGTATATTTTACGCCGTTTTCCTGCAGTTCATAATAATCTTCAGTAACTTCAACTTCTTTGTAACTGATATTTTCAGCATATGACTTGTTCGTTGCGTTCAACTCAATCGGGCGTCTCTCTTCCTTATTTCCTATTTCAATTGCGGCATTTTCTATCGGAATTAATTTCTTGACCATTCGTGTCATTTTGACTTTTTCAATGTTCCTGCCGGTAATTGAATTAAAAGCGAAAACCCCGATTGTATAGGTACCCGAAAGCGGACCTACAATCATTCTGCTGCCTGCTGGAGCCTGAATTGAAGGAACCTGACTACCCATGGTACCTGAGCCGGTAAGACTATTGCATTCTGCATCTAAAAAATTACCGGGTGAACCGCTGTTTGATACATCATAAGTTACCCAGAAGTAATTTGTACCGGCGCTTAGGGTTTGAGAGCCGTTCACAGTAAATGCGCCATTTGGACCGCTGAAAGTTGTCCCAAACTGTGTTGTGGCTGTAAAAGTTGAACTGGTACCTGTATACCAAACCTTTGCATTTGTAATATCACCAGGTGGGTTGGAACTGCCGTTTGTATTTAGATTAATTGATGTTAAGCTTAGAGGGGTTAAACTGCCGGAAGTAACTATTTGAACTCCGATAATTTCAGCGTTTGTTGTACCAAGCCCAATTGTGCTTGTATTATTTTGCGTAGAAGTGCTCGATACATAGGTCATACCTGCTAAGGGAGTGAAGTTTCCTTCGTCAGCTCCAATATCAGGTGTTGTTAAATTCCTGGTATCACCATCAATATCGGTTGTTGTACCGCTGATAGGGGTACCGCCGGACTCCAAACCTGTTGCTATCAGAGTATTAATATGCAAGTCGGTGCTCGAAATAAATGGAGCGGCATCTGTTGTTGCAAACGATGCATTATCATTTGTACCTACTGCAGAAAGTGTACTGGTTAATGCTCTTAAATTAGCAGCTGGTGTAATTGTGCCTGGATTGAAGTTTGCTGCTAAATAAAATCCTGAACCGGCAGTTAAGCCAACTTGAGCGATACCTTGTCTTGAAACATCTGTGCCTGAAAAATAAGCATTATTATTGAGTGTCAAATTCATAGCTGAAGTTGGACCGGCTGGAAGATATAAAGAAACGTGAGCAATTGAAGTAGTGCCTCCTGTCATCGTGTTGGAAAATATATTATTCCTAACATCAACACCGGTAATAGTTGTAGCAGATATATTCAATGCTGAAGACAAAATTGTGGTAGTCGCTGTACCTAATAAAGCCGCGTTCATGTTAACAGAATTGTAATAAACCTTATGATTAGTTCCGCCGGCTATTCTAATACCAAACACACCAAATGATGCGCTAAATGCTGAACCACCTGACATGTTCATATTAATATCACTTACAAAATTGTTCCTTACTATGATACCTGTTCCAGTAGTTAAATTTATGCCGTAAGCGCCAAATGTGCCAACATTACGATTATATACAGTCGTTATTTTATTTAGTTCGATAATACCGTTTGTACCTGCTGAAGTTACTTCTAAAGCATCTGTACCGGATAAACCTGCCAATGCCTGAACATTAGTTATAGTGTTACCGCTAATTGAATAAGCGCCGCTTCCGTTTGAGATTAGTAATGCTTTAACAATACTACCTGTGCCGTTATTAACAATATTTGTCAAAAAGTTATTTGAAATTGATATTAATGAACCAATGGAACTGACAAGTTCAACCCCGGTTATTGTTGTACCAACATAGGACATAATGTTCTTTACCGAGTTTCCGCTGATCGAAATAGACGATGTACCTGCAATCCATATTCCTTTTGTATAAACTGTAGTTGCTGGAGATGTATACGGCGGTGTACCTGTAACAGATCCCTGATCACCAACAAGGTTATTTGAAATTGTTACCCCGTTTGAGACCGTTGTTGCAGCTCCGTTAAATACGATACCTCTGGCGCATTGGTTTATAGCATTGTTATCAATTATTAAAGCGTTGATTGTTGTACCAGATGGAGCTGTATTTGATGTTACAGATGTAATTGCAATTGGCGCTCCTGTTGTTGTTGCTCCGCCATTTCCACCGCAAAAAATACCAAAGCTGGAGTTTGATGACCCGGTTGTAACCGTAATTGAGCTTGAATTCCCTCCCGTAACGTTTCCATTTAAGATACAATTTCTGATAGTATTATTATCTGCGCTTGTAACTGCAGCAGAGGTAGCTATACGAATAACAGAATTTGCAATTACTGTAGCTGTTGTTGTGTTGCTTACGGTAAGATTACGATTAGTGCCAAGAGTATTTGGGTTATCGCCGTTTATGGTCACATTATCCGCGCCGTTCAATTGTATTACTCCGAATCCTGTAACTGGGTTACCTGAAATACTAACCCCGTCAGTTGTTGGCTGTATCAATACAGATGTGTAGTTTGCTGAACCTGCGCCGCTGCTGTTAAGTGTCGCTGGTGTTGTACCCTCGTTAGTGTTAGCTGTTATGCTGATAGTAATTGCACCCTGATGAGTTCCGGCGTTAACAGCATCAAAAGCCAGTTTTAAAGTTGCATAATTAGTTGGACCAATTGTTCCTGCTGATGCAGTTACAGTTATCTGCGCAAAAGATGCTTGTGAAGTTATAACAATAAAGGCAATAACTGATAGTAGAGAGAATAGCTTTTTCATATAAATTGGTTAAATTTTAGAAATCGAAATTATACAGCACAGCAAAGCCTCAAAGCCAAGCCATGTGAAAAACTTTAAAAATAGATTAAGAATCGATTAATTTTGATGTTACCCCACTGCTATTTACGAAAGAATGTGCATATTTTCAAGTGTTTTTGCTGTTTTTTGCTAAAATACCGCTTAAAAGCTATCAATTTTGCACATATTGTAATGATTACTTTAAGTTCAACTCATAAGCCATAAATTTGTATGATAGTTGTCGACGTAAATTTTTCATTGCAAATGTAGGAAATTTAGCTATATAGGATAACTCATCATGCCGTATTCACGGTATGAAATCCTCTTGTTAACTTTGATTGAATATTTTTGAAAAGGGATTATAGATTTGTTTAATTCATAAAGAAAGCTGCCTCTTTTTGAAAGGCAGCTTGAGAAGAAATTATTGTAAATTCTATTTTACTAAAATCATTTTCATTGTCTTGGTGAATGTTTCGCCGTTTGAGCCTGATGCATTAATTCTGTAAAAGTAAGCACCCGATGACAGATTGACACCGTTAAATTCAGTTGTATGAAATCCTGAAGTTATATCACCATCAACCAAGGATGCGACTTCTTTTCCGGTCAGATCATAAACTTTTAATGTAACCTTAGCGTCAAAAGGAAGCTCAAAATCTATCTTCGATACAGGATTAGACGGATTTGGATAGTTCTGTGAAATACTAAATTTTACAGGTTTGCCAATTACTGCTTCCTGGGAATTTTCAAGTATGAAGTATTCGGAATTGCCGTTATAATCAACTTGTTTAATCCTGAAACGGTATGTTCCGTCACTTAATTTCTTATCACCATAAGTATAAACGTTTTCATTATTTGTGGTACCTTTACCGCTAACAAACCCAATTTTCTCCCATGCTGAAAATGAACCGGTGTTAACATCTTTTATGCATCTTTCAATTTCAAAACCTTTATTATTTATCTCTGAAGATGTTACCCAGTTTAATTCCACATCACGGTTCGAGGTTTTGCAGCTGAAACTGCTTAGAACTACAGGAAGCGGATTCCCAACTCCGGCACCAATGTAAAAAGTATTTGCTGTTCCGGCGCCTCCCAGATCTGTAATGCTCATTGCTAGCCTTGTAACTTCAGGCTGGGATGGCGAACCTGTACCGCTTGAAAAAGTACCGCCTGATTTAATGTTATTTTTAACCAGCGTCAGACTGCTGACATCAGAAACTCCGCTGAGACCATCAGCCCTGAATTTAACAGATAATGTTGCAGTGCCAAGATTCCAGTTATTTGATTGAGTAACCTGCCATGACATATTGCTTCTTTTATTGATGGTGAAAGTCCCGTCAGTATATGGTGCAATAGTGGTGGAACCTGTTAGGTTAGAGTGCGTTGCAGAAAGCTTTCCGCCTGATGTGATAGCTGATGAAGAAAACCAGATATAGATACTACGGTTATTAACGCCAGTTCCCAGCGGAAATGCAAGTGTGCCTGCAACAGGAAGCCCTGAATTTCCAAACCATCTGCTGAAGGAGCCGGTGCCTGTAATAAAACCTGAGGTGCAATTTAATGTACCCGGTTCACTTACAGATGAACCCAGGGTAATGGAGTTACTGCCAAGCTCAATATTACCGCCGTTCATATTAAGGAAGTTTGCTGTACCGGATGATATATTTAGATTGGTGAATCCGCCAGTAGATAAAAGCGTAACCCCTGCCGTATTTTTATTTGTAATTCCGTTTAGATTTAGTGCTATTCCGTTTGTCTGAATTGTCTGCGCAGTAGTTCCGTTTAAAACCAGCTCAGCCAGATTTGAAAAATTGCCGGAAAGTGAAGCGCCGGAACTTAAAGTAAAGTTACCGCCAACCTGAAGTTTGAATTTTTCAGTGCCGCTATTGTTTAATGATGTATTGATCAAAGTAAAATCTTCTTTTACCAGGATATCAGGTGAATTTATTGTAAACTGGTATGTACTACCGCTTGATGAATTTAATAAAAGATTTTCGTAGGTAGATCCTGCCGGGATATATGGCAGTGACGCGCTGAATAATATTTCTATAGATGAGCCCGGATACAAATTCCCGAAGACCGGGAAGTTACTTGTAGATTGAGCTATTACAAACTTAGAGCCTGAACGGACATCAACAACTGCGTTAATCTGCGCGCTGTTAATAGTTTTTAAGGTTACGTTATTCATGCCATCACCTATAATGACTTTTGTATTTACACCGCTTACAGTCCAGTTACCGTCAAAGGTTACTAATGAAGGACTTGTTAAAACAAAATACTGGTAACCATCTGTAAAGTTTACCGGGTTAAAGCCCGTTCCGTTTGAGTGCGAGGTCCAGCTTGTTAATGAAACCAGGCTGCCAGTGCCCTTATAGTAATAATAGGATGCTTTGCCGTTTGACATTATATCAACATCATCAATCGCAAAACTGGGGTAACTGCCGGAGCCTGAAATTTCTCTTGTAACCCATCTTACCTGAACGACACTCAGGTTATTACATTCAGAAGGAAGCTCAACAGCGAATACCTGGCGGTTTTGTTCGATAGTTGTTGTACCGGTTTGTGATGTTGTATTGTTGATGTATACTCTGGAATTCACCGATTTGAAATTTCCTGTAGTACCGACCCTGTACTGTAATTCAAGACCGCTTATCCTGTTGTTTGTTGTTCCGTTGTATGGATTTCTTAATGTCATTACTGCATATTCAACTACAATATTTGAGTTAGTTGTGGTATTAAGTGAAAGTACCAACGAGTAATCACCGTCAGCTGCATTCAAAAAACCAAGTTTGCCTTTATAATTATAAACTCCTTTAACTGATCCTGATGCATATCCGCTTGCGATTAACGAAGTGTTGGCAGAAGGAGCACTAAGATTAAACATACCTGAAGTAGCGGTTGATACTTTCCATCCCTGCCAGCCTGAAGAATAACTTGTTGTAGTATGACTTAGTGATGAAAAATCAGCGAAATAAGGCACCTGCTGTGCACTTGGACTGGTTTGCCCTGTTAAACTGCCAATAAAAATAAATGAAAGCAATGAGAGAAGTGAAAATATATTGTAGTGGTTGTTTTTCATTAGTAGTTATAAGAAAGATTTATTAATTAATCCTTTTCTGCTTTTCCCTACTAACTTTTGATATACAAATATAGCCAGCTATTGACTTCAATTACTACCATGTCTAACAGGAGTTCTAAATTTACACTAACTGCCATTCTGTAATGCATTCACGGGTTAGGTAAGTCCGGATTTACGGGG
Source organism: Ignavibacteria bacterium (assembly GCA_039933555.1). Classification (GTDB taxonomy): domain Bacteria; phylum Bacteroidota; class Ignavibacteria; order Tepidaquicellales; family OLB5; genus OLB5. Next base: position 6,227 of record JBDTNV010000048.1, on the reverse strand, counting down.
GAGAGTTTTAAGTAGGAGGATTTGCAAGCCGGTTATTCACACATGCTTGAAATATTAATTCGGTTTGAGCTAAGCTTGCTATTTTACTGCTATAAACGATTTATTCATAAATAAAAACCGCTCTTTTATAATTCTGCTGTCTGGGAAATACTTTTTAAGCTCATTCAGCCTGAGTAATTGATTTTCCTTTAAGAGCACATAAGCTTCCCGGTTATCTTTGCATTTTTTAAACCAACCCATATTGAAGGATTTCAGTAATGTAATTTTAAAAAACTGCGGGAAGAACTGGAAGAAAGGGAATAAGAAATGCGGCTCAAAAGGGAAATAGTAGTTCGGAGTCTGTACAAAATATTTTAAACCAACACGCTTTATTTCCTCAGCCATCCTCACACGGTTCTGTGTATCCGGGATATGCTCAATAACTGAATTGGAGAAAACTATATCAAAGCTTTTATCCGGGAAATTACTAAGATCTGAAGCATCACCCTTAACAAATATCATATTGGCTTTAGCGGAATAAATGGGTTCGTTAATATTCAGTATTGTAATCCGGAAATTATCATTGCCCGCAAGTCCCATTTGCTTCCAGAAATTTTCAGTTCCACCTACATCCAAAATTTTTATTGGAACGGGCAGCCCTTTGATCAATTCATTGAAATGTTTAAAACGCTTTTGGCGGAATTTGTTCGCAAGGGAGCTTTGCCTGGTATTATCAAGAGATTTTCTGAACAATGCTTACTTCACTAATACCATTTTCCTTATTGAGGTGAAATTTCCTGCGGTAATTCTGTAGAAATATAATCCGCTGGAATAGTTTGACGCATTCCATGAAACACTATATTTACCAGGCCTTAACATACTGTTGACAAGTACCACAATTTCTTTGCCGGTAATATCATATACGGTGAGATTTACATTCCCGGAAGTATTATTTGCGGGGATATCAAAATCAATATTTGTAAACGGGTTGAACGGATTTGGGTAATTGTTATAAAGCATGAACCTATCGGGAATAATTTCACTAACCGGCTCAATGCCTATTAACATAGTTGAAAAACGCCATGTTAATGACCATGGACCGAAACCGCCTACATTAAAAGCTCTTACACGCCAATAATATTGTGTGCTGCCTGAAAGGCGTCCCGGCGGTACCGTGAATGCAGAAGTTGTAATAGTTGTATCCAAAACTGTTGTATTAAACAATGAATCAGTTGAAATAATGAGTTTATATCCTGTTGAGCCAAAGACATCATTCCAGTCCAGCGTTAATGTCACGGGCTGGTTTGTTGAGCCGTTGGGGGGCGCAAGTAATGTTGGGGCTGCAACAGGAGGCGTTACTACAGTTCGGAATTTCCACACCGGTGAGTATGGACCCGTACCTGCGGTATTCGATGCATTCACCCTCCAGAAATATACTGTGTTGTTACTAAGTACACCACCTGGAACATTATATTGCGAGAAAGTAAGCCCGATAGCGTTGATAAGCGGTGCTGTTGTAAAAGTTGAATCTGTTGAAAGCTGAACTTTGAATGTAGCCGAATACTGAACGCTATCCCAATCAAGTGTTGGGGTAGTTGAAATATCTATGGAATTATTTGGAGGGCTCACCAGATTAGGTGAGCCGGGTGGTGACAGCAGTGTTGTGAAACGGAATGGCTGTGAATAGGGTCCGGTACCTATCGGGTTTGTTGTGCGTACGCGCCAGAAATATGTTACGACATTTGTTAAGAGCCCGCTGTGTAGATTTACCTGAGATAGTGCAAATCCGGTTGTATCAAATAATGTTGTACCAAAAGTGGAATCCTGCGAAAGTTGCACCTGATAATTTGTGGCTGAAATATCATCAATCCAGTCAAGCAACGGGGTTAGGCTTATGCCGGTTGCAAAATTTGTAGGTGTTAGAAGTGCCGGTGCTGCAGGCATTCCTAGTATAGTTGTGAAATTGAATTTTGTTGACCATGGACCTGTTCCGGCAGCGTTAGTTGCGCTTACTCTCCAGTAATACCTGAAATTTGGCTGAAGGGGCGGTGTAATTGCATCAATATAAGATTCAGTGATATTAGTTATATCAACCCATGGATCTGAAAAAGATGTATCCAGAGCCATCTGAATTCTGTAAAAATCAACTGGTGAAGTACTGTCCCAGTCACATACAGGTAATAACGGAACATTTGATGCACCATTAACCGGTGTAAGCAAACCCGGCGCATTTGGTAAAGCGACAATAGTTCTGAAATTAAAATTTGCTGACCATGGACCCATACCACCGGCATTTTCGCATCTAGTATGCCAGAAATATCTGACGTTATTATTCAGCCTGCCTGATGGAACATTTAAGCTGCTGTTTAATATGAGTGATGAATCAATAATATTAGAAGTGTAGTTTGTATCAAGCGATAGCTGAAGCTGGTATGTTTTAGCTGTTGCAACGGAGTCCCAGTCAAGCAGCGGAGTTAAGCTAATATTAACAGCGCCGTTTACTGGTAATGTTAGATTTGGAGCATTTGGTATTGGCCAGCCGCCGTTTGATGTTTGAAGGATATTGCCATTAGAACCAACAACATAACCGGTCTGTACATTAACAAAAGAGACGCCGTAAAAATCCTGCCCTGTTAAGCCAACCGGCTGAGAGTTCCATGTTGCCCCCCCGTTTGTTGTACGTACTATGAAATTGCTATGGGATGAACCTGTGCCGGTATTAGCATTCAAAAAACTTAAGCCTGTTATTCTTCCTGAAATAGTAGAATTCTGAATTTCCCAGCTTGCGCCGCCATCAGTTGTTTTGATTATTTTACCATTCTCTCCGCCGGCATATACAATATTTGCATTTATTACAGCCAGGCCAAACAAAAGGTCAGTTACTCCTGTATTTAATACCTGCCAGTTATCGCCGCCATTGGTGGTTTTAAGCACTGTGCCGGTATAGCCGGAAATATAACCTGTTGATGCATCCGCAAATGTCATTGTATTTAGGTTTTCAGCTGTGCCTGAAGTTAACCCCACCCATGTAGAACCGCCATCAGTAGTTTTAAATATTAATCCACCTGTACAGCATATAAAACCTGTCTGGTTACTCGTAAAATATACTCCGCGGTTCAGCTGAACCGGGCCTCCGGGATTTGACCATGTAGTTCCGCCATTTGTCGTTCTGTAAAAAACAGCATCACCATCCAAAAAACCTGTGCTAGAATTGATAAAGTGTATACCATAAAGGTGATTTGAAGGAACAGTTTGTCCAACCCAGCTTACACCGCCGTTGGTAGTCTTCCGTATAGTACCTGAGAGCCCAATTGCAGTTCCGGTATTTGCATCAACAAAAAATACATTTGTCAAAATATTAGTTGTCCCGCTGGATTGTGAAACCCATTGAGATTCAGCAATTGATACGGAGATAAGTATCAGTAATATGGAATATAGATATTTCAATTATCTGATTTTATTGAATATTTTTCATTTAAGTACTGCAAGTTTCTGTATCGAGGTTTCGGTCTTTCCGTTACCTTCGAGTATAAGTTTATAAAGATAAATACCATTTGCGATTGTTTCACCATCATTATCTTTACCATCCCAGTAGATCTGGTTAAAGCCTACATGAGCGGGGGAATTAACATCTTTAATAAGCCTTCCTGCAACTGTAAATATCTTAATAACACATGATTGCGGCGAATCGGGGGCAAAAAGATCAAAAGTGAAATAAGTCTCTCCCTGCATTGGGTTTGGATAGTTGAAGAGGTTCCTAACCGCAAAATCATAGCTAATATAGATGTTATTCATTAATGTATCTTTGTTGCCGTCCATATCAGTACCAATATACTGAAGCTGGTGAGAGCCTGCAGTAAGCTCAGGTTTATATAATACAGATGTTTTAAGGCTGCCGTCATTAACGGCTGTAAATGTAATTTCAGGGTTTAACTGACCTGCGAAATTATAGTATATTCTTTTTCCATCTAACTTAATGAAAATACCTGTAGTATCAGCAATACTGTATTCAAGTTTGCTATCATCGTAGAATCTGAATAATATTTCAGGTTTTGCGCGTATGATATCTCCATCCAGAATTTTATTGCCGTCATATGTAACATCAATTGATGGTCCGGTTGAATCACCAGCAATAACAATCTTTGTAAATGCAAAATTATTGAACGGGTAATAATCATTCTGGTTGTTAAGCATCGATACTTCAAAGTTTATATCAAGAGTATCCAGCGTTGTTTGCGGATTCCTAAGCCCCTGCGTATTAAATGTTACAGTAGATAAATAACTGCTATCAGGCTGTAATGGCGTTGTGATGGTATCGGACCTTAACACAACAAGCCCGTTATATGCAACAGCGCTCCACTTGTAAACAACGGTCTGTGCGGGCACAAAACCGATATTATAATTCCTTGCATTTATTGTTACTACAGCGCCTTCATTTACAACTGAATCACTTCTTATAAATGAATAGTTATCGGGAATAATTTCTGCCGGCGGTGTGTACTTAAAATAAAGTGACCTGAATTCGGGTGATGTCAGTCCGGCAAGTGAATCAATTTCTATTTTTGCCCTTAGCTTTAAGTCAGGGAAAATAGAGCTGTTCACTGTATCAAGCGAAGTAAAATTATTAGTACTTATATTTGTGAATAACGGCACAGGGGTACCAAAAACATTTATTCCGGTTACATCAAAATTAACTGATGAACCTGGGGGCAGTATTCTGTTCCACTCAAAATATTTCCATCTGTGCGCCGGCCCGATCGAAAAATCAATTGTGCCCAGTGTGTTGAGGAAAACAGGAGTTTTATTTGCAAATGATGGAGTCCAGATAAAATTTGAGGTGAACCTGTGAAACTGTTCTGATATATCCTGGGGCTGTGCTCCCAAATAACCTATGAAAGCGTATGAATCAAACTGGTCAAATCTTGTAACTGAATCAGCCAGCAGACTTCCAAATTGTTTAATCCTGTTTTTCGCATTTTGCCTGAGGCTATCTGAACCGGGAACATTTGTTGCGATCATGATCATAACAAAATGAGTTGTATCAAAGGTATTCAGGAAATTAAGCACTGAGTCTGATGATGTTGAAGTTGACATTCTGAAATTTCTGATCTCAACAACAGAGCCGGTTAATTTTCTTACCTTTGCAACGTTCATCCCTGTATTTTCACCGCCATCAGCGTAAGAAGCGTATTGTTTAATGATAAAGTATGAAGCTTCGCTTCCATTGCTGCCATAAGATTTCACTTCAAGCGGCCCCGTGGCTGAAATAAGCTTAAAGCCGGTGCCAGTATAATACAGCCCTGAAACTGTATTTGGATTGAACTGTCCGAAAAGCTTTGGATACAGAGTGACAATGGAATCACTGTTTATTGATCTGGAGCTTACTACTGCAACCAGCGGGTTATACACAAACTTTTCAGTTTCGCTCCATCCTGCGCTATCACCATTTATGATGGAATTAGTTCTCCAATAATAAACCAGGTTTGAGTCCAATACAGGTATTCTGTATCTCACTTTAGTCGCTACACCGCTTATGTTGGAATTTGAATAATTCAATACAGGCGAGCTGAAAAAACGGTTTGTATCAACCTCTAATATTACTTTAACGCTGTTGGTCCTAAGATCAACCTGGGGATTCAGCCCCACAAACTCAACGGAATCAGTAATAATTATTGAATTATTGATCGGCTTAAGCGGGGTGTATGAAATATTCCTTAATGGAAGTGGAAGGGTAATAACATTATTCGATGGGTCCTCATTTGGATATTGATTATCATAATCAAGTGTTGCTTTAAGTGAGTAGTTGCCGATCGTATCTATGCTGAATGAATAAGATAATGTATCGTAATATTTGAAATCAGTTATTGTAGTATCTTTCGAGCGGTATGTCCCACCGTTTTTAAGTATTTCAAACCTAACAAGACAACTCTTTGCGTACAGTCCGTAATTTTTCGGGAAGATTTTCCATGTGACCGCTTCGCCTACAAGCGGGTATTGATTTGAAATTCTGTAATCAGTCTGTCCAATATAAAATTCGGGTCCAACCGGAAGTAATAATTTAGAAGCCGGGTCGCCCTGGAGGTTGTAGCAGTTTATCATGTTGCGCACCTGGAAATTGGATGAATCAACCAGCATTATATTGTTTGCATACTTTACCAGTGAGCCTAATCTTCGTATCGTATCCTGTGAGAGTCCCTGTAGGATATATTTATTGATCTGGTTGCCTGCTCCGGAAAAACTCCACCCAC